>JAFGDM010000304.1 GCA_016932115.1 Deltaproteobacteria bacterium
CCAAAGAGAGGATATACCGCTATGGCGATGATTCTTTCAAACCTTCATTTGATCGTTACCCCGGCATTTGCCGGATGAACCAAAAAAATGACCTTTTATGACGTTTTATCAGGTAGTTGGAGATTTCGCAGGAACCGCCAAAGGGCCGGAACACATTCAACCGGAACATCTCAGGCAAAATAGCAGGGCTCTTTTTTCTTTTGATAACAATGATCCTATGTTCTTTTGATAACAAAGATCCTATGTTCTTTTTTATCAAAGGGTTTATTGTTTCTTTTTTATCAAAGGGTTATTGTTTCTTTTTTATCAAAGGGTTATTGTTTCTTTTTTATCAAAGGGTTTATTTATTTGAAGGCAAAGGTTTATTTGAAGGAGGCGGAGCCGAGACACACGCGAAATGAAGTAGGCGAGCGGAGCGAGCACTTCATTTCGTGCATGCATTCTGTTCCTTGTCTAAGACACGTGTCCTTCTGTGTCGCAAAGACAAGGAACGAATGCATTGTCTATTACCTTATTATAAGGATATTTATCTTTTATGTGGAACATATTTATGTCCTACATGATAAGATTTAATATTTTGTATAATGAGATTCCTCTTTGAGAATACAAGTCTTAACTTGTCTTAAAGCGTCGCACGACATTTTTTTATTTTTGATCGAAAGTCAATTACTTATCGTTCGTGTCAATGCTTTTCTGCAAAGCTAACCTATTGGAATTGTGTTGGACAAAAGCATTCGTAAAAAGCAGCGAATGCTTTTGTCGATTTTCAAATCGAGCATTCCGAACCTGTTGCTTTCATTGACTTTCCCTGTAAAACAACCGATCATATCCCTTGTGGCTTGAATGCAGCCAAGCTTTCTAAAAACTTTTTCTCTTTGATCAGCCAAGGTTGTTTTGTAAGCCCGCCGGATGGTCTTTTCTGAAAATACCCGTCCGAGTACACAGATACCTTCCTATCAAAACTGCCAAGCTTCCTGTAAACGCCTGCTTCAACAAGACCTAAGAAATGCTTTTTCACGTAATCTGTCTTTGCTTCCACCCCCTTTGCAAGCGTTTCGTAGAACTCCTTGTCTACCACAAAAGACGAGTAAAAATTCTTCCCGTGCTTCTTCCCTCCTGTCACCTTCTCACACTCACTGACCATTTTCTGAAAATTTCTTGAGTGTTCCTTCCAACGCCTGTTGTGATCAAACATTGCATTCAAGATTGGAATAAGGAGAGGATATTTTTGGAATGTTTCTGCAATCGGATACCTTCCGCCCCGCTTGTATTCGCGCATCCAGGCCCTTGGAAAGTAGATCTGGCGGTTTCTCAGGACGCTTAGATATGCTTCAGGGTAGTCGCGCCTGTACTCGTTCATGATTTTCTCGCACGCCGCTGAAAAGTCCATCAATTTTAGGTAGACGTGTGCTCTTGCCCAAGTTTGTTCTTCTCTCTTCTTCTTTTCAGATGTTTCCGGTTTAAGGGATTCAGACAAAAGGCCTTCAAACATTTCATTCGACATCTCCCGAAGTTCTCGCTCAACTACCTCCTTTCTGCCTCGCGCTAAAGGATCACCTTGGTCTTTCATCCGCTTCTTTATTTCACTTTCAAACTCCATCCTTGATCACCCCCTCCCTTCACATTTCAGCGACAAACCTTTTCGCCAACGCGATCACCTCAATGTAGGTGTATGATCCCAATTTTAATTTCTTGCCCTGAAGTTGTTTTCCCAAGTATGACCACACCTCCCCCGTATCAAGATCAACCCTGCGCCTGAGAACATCCGACCGCTCATCTTGCAGAACAAACGTCTTCCATTTCCCCTTGTATCCTATTTCGATTGTTGACATGGTGACACCCCCTTAAAGCACGAAACGCCGAGTGATCATTGTCCAGAGACCTTCGTCACTTCGGCGTTTGTGTGTTGTTTGTCTTGTTTGACAACTTCTAACACTTTTAAAATATGCTGTCAAATATTTTTGAAGAGAAGTAGTAAAATCGCCTTCTCCGAGTCTATCCGGGAGGACCCTGCGACTTCTTTCTTGATTGCTAGTCAGTGTCATGTTTTCACTTTGAAGGGCCATGGCCACGGTGGAAGACTCTGTGCGAACCTGATGCAAAAAAGGGCGTTCACTCGGTCCCGCATTGCCTGCAAGTTATAGAGACCGTCGATGATGTCCACCCTCTCGCCGTTTTCGTATGTGAAGAGTCCATACCGAAATTTGTTTTCTTGCAGATACCTCCTTACTTCCTGTCGTATTTCCAACTCAGGGTTAAGGAGATGACCATCAAGCTTTTCATGTTGAGTGCCCACCTTGAGGCTGCGAGGGTTCTGAAGAAAGTCCCATTGACCGTCTCTCGACTTAGGTACGAGAATTGCTGTCAGTTCGCCACTGTAAAAGACCCAGTCCGTTGAATCGGCGCTCCGGAATGGGTACCTTCTGAGAACCTCCCATGTCAGGCCAAATGCATGGTATCTGTTTTTAGGGTAGCCATCTTTGTCCAGAAGATGCTTTGAGAAAATCGGGTCAAGTATTTCAATGGTCTTCCTTGTAGTGAAGCGTTTCCCTGCTATCCCACCGATCCCGACATAGTTTGTTTCACTGAGATAACGGAGAAGGTACTTTTCATTCGTACCTGCATGCCACACAGGAATAGGGTCGAACCCCTCCTTTCTCATGCGTAGGTAGTTTTTCCAACTCCTTTCCCCTTCATTAAGGACATCCACATTCACATAGTAATCTAGAAACTTGCCATTCTCTCTTAGGAAATCCATGTATCCATCGACATCCTCAAGCCCTGAATATGCTCCGCTGTCAGTAATGAGATTCACCCTTGGATTGCCCTTCAAAACTTCAATGATTTTCTCGGAATGCTTTTCGTGTGCATAGTTCAAAAAACGATTGTATGTTGGAGAAATTGATAGGACATAATCCATCATTTCAACCTCGGCCTGTTCGTCATTACTCTGAACAAAATTCCCTCCAAAAAAGTACTCCAGTCTTTGCATGATTCAATTCACCTCCATTAAATGTTTAAAAGCATTTTTGACTTTCTCTATGGCCCCTGCAATTCGGACAGTTTCCATTTCCTCCATCATTAAGAGAAATTCTGTTGCTCCTACGACCCTTGCTTGAACCTCAGGATCTCTTGAGAGGTTCATGGCTTCGAGTGTTTGGTTGAGTGTGCAATTCCCCCACTGTCCTCTCTCAGCCAGCTTCAGAAGCCTGGTCTTTTTGAAGTCGATCTCTTCTTCTAGATTTCCATAAGGGAGATCATCCTCCTCCTGCCGCGTTTGATTCGTGCTGTCTCCTGGTTCACCTCCTTCCTGGCCATTCGATTCTTGATCATTTTCTCCACCTTCCTCTTCCTTCTTCTCATCATCTGCTTCTCTCTTTTGTTTCGCCTCATTGGTTTTGTTCAACAATTCTCGCCACATTTCGTCCCATTCATCTTCGGTCTCAAAATCATCTTCGGGACGTTTTCGGGGATCAGTCAGAGCGACATAGGCCTCACTCTTTCCGAAAATTTGCAAATTGCAAATTTTCTTTCGATTCCGGTAGAGCTTCATGTACCGGGTCGCGGTTGTTTGACTGTATGGCAGATTTTCCTTTATCCACGGCCCCCATTTCAGCTTGCGAGACTTGAGAAACTTTTTTTGTTCAATGAGCAATTCCCCCGATCGGATAGATTTCTGAAGGCGGAGAGTCGTCAGGTCGTTGATTTCCGTGTCGTGACCCACCATCTCCCCATGGAGACTGATAATCTCGGCAAGCCTAGCTTTTTCTTCTTCGGCCATTTTTCCATCTACCTACTGAAGGCAAAAAAGCCCCTAAAGGGAGTTGCCCTAAAAAGGGTCCCTTTAGAGGCTCAATACTGTGACTGGAAATTTAGTCCTGCTGGCTTATTGAGAAGACGGCCACTTACACTGATATGCTGAATCTTTAAGTGTCAGGCTGCTTTCTTGTAAGTGTCCAATTTTATTCGGAAGGATATTTTATACGACCTTCGTCGTTTTTCTTAAAAAAATGAGGTTCAAGGTATCTATGAATGGCAAAGCATTATATAGGAAGAATCGAAAAAGCTTGACACGCGTGTGTCACGATAATACCATACACGTTGCCATATACTAAAAAATATATTTAATGGTATTTGTATGAAAAGAAATATGCGTCACAAGGCTTATCAAAAAATCAAGGAGTTTATTCTCTTCCTGGACCTTAAGCCTGGGCAAAAAGTCCTTGAGAGCGAGATATCGGAAAGGCTAAAGATTGGCAGAACCCCGGTCAGGGAGGCCTTAATGATGCTTGAGAACGAAAGGCTGGTGATTTGCGGCGAAAAGAAGGGTTTTTTTGTTAGGAATCTTTCCGCCAAGGAAATGAAGGAATATTTCAAGATGCGCACCCTTATGGAGCATTTTGCAATCCCATTGATTATTGAACGCATTACTCCATCTGCAATAAAGGCGCTCGAGAAAAACCTTAGCAAAGCGGAAGAAGCGGCAGAAAAAGGCAAATTTCGAGACATCATTAGATATGAGACGCAGTTTCATGAGATCCTTTACAAGACCACAGAGTCTGAGATTTTTATCGAGACTATTTCTGGGCTGGTTGACAAGTTCCAATGGCTGCGAGCCATCGGTCTAAGTGCAGAGAATGGTGCGCGGGAATCTCTCAGTGATCATAGGCGAATACTGGTCAGCATTGTCGAAAAGGATGAAGAACAGCTAAAGAAGATCATTGAAGAGCACCTACAGCATGCGGAGGAGAAGGTCCAGCTATATGCGGGGGCTTTCCTTTTAAAGCCATGACGGCTTGAGTCCGATCACGGCTGCAGTGTGGAGAGGGTGGGTTTCTTTCGGGATCAAAACTAGCTTAAAGGAGGTTGAAGATGAAAAAGATTTTATTTTTTGTGTTAGGCGCTTTCGTTTTGGCATCGGCATTCCTCTTGATGCCCATTTCTTTGGTTCAGGCCGAAAAACCGATTGTGCTCAGCTTTAACCACCTCTTTCCGGAGATCGCATGGGTACATACCAACGTTGTTGTTCCCTGGAAAAAGATGGTGGAGGAAAAGAGCCAAGGCAGGGTCAAGATCAACATCTATCCCGCGTGTGCCTTGGCCAAGCCTGGGAGTATGTATGATGCCGTAAAGGCGGGCACTATTGATATCTGTCTCGATCCGGGCCCCTATTACATCGGACGTTTTCCCCTGAGCGAGGCGAGCCAACTTCCGTTCCTGGGAGCCCGTTCCTCATGGGCAGCGAGCCGCGCCTGGATGGATCTTTACGAGGAATTTCCGGAGTTGAAGAAGGAGTATGAAGATACCCACCTACTTTGGCTTTTCTCCCAAGGCCCAGGGCAGATATTTTCCAGGAAGCCCGTACGTGCTCTGGAAGATATGAAGGGCCTTATTACGAGGGCACCGGGTGACTTAGGTAAAATCGTCAAGGCTCTGGGGGGATCGCCGGTATCCATGCCAGCCTCCGAATCTTACCTGGCCCTGTCCAAAGGGGTCGTTGACGCCACTATTTTTCCTTGTGAGGCTGTTCAGACTTGGAAGCTTCAAGAGGTAACGAAATATATAACAATGGGGGACTTCTACGTGCAGTGGTTTTGGGTGGCCATGAACAAGAACAAGTACAACAGCCTACCCAAGGACGTTCAAAAAGTTATCGATGAGTGCAGCGGGATCACGGGTGCCGACTTGCTTGGAAAGGCCTGGAACGAGGCCGACAAGGCAGGATTTGAACTGGCAAAAAAAGAGGGAATGGAAGTCATAAACCTCACACCGGAAGAGACTGAAAGATGGGAGAAGCAATGTGAGCCGATTACCCAAGCATGGATCAAGAACATGGAATCCAAGGGCTATCCCGGCGGCAGGTTCGTGGAGGCGGCTAGGCGTCTCATTAGAAATTATAATAAGGAGTTCGGTTCCTGGAGGGACTAAAGACTTAAGGTAAAGAGGAGGTAAACCAGTTTAGCTTTCGTTGATAATAGGGCATCGAGACAGAGGATGTCATGTGGATGAAGAGAGTCGCTGGCGGAATTCAGAGGTTTATCAATCCAACAAGCCGGGGTATACTTTATGTGGGAATCTTTTCCCTGTTCATCCTGATGTGGTTGGTGGTTGTGCATGTGGCGGGACGGTACTTTATGGACCGTCCCGTCCCGGGCGCTGTTGAACTCATTGAATTTTTGATGACCTTTGTGGTCTTTATGGGTTTTGGCTATGGTGCGGTTATGAAAACGAATGTGAGCGTGGATCTTTTCGTGGAGAAGTTTAGCAAAAGGGTTCAGGCGATCATTGATGCCGTGACCTGCCTGCTCAGCATTGGGATCATTAGCTTGATTACATGGCAGGGCATGGTGCAGGCAAAAAGCCTGTTTGCCTCCGGCCATGTGTCCGGCGTACTCAACATCCCGCATTATCCCTTTTTGATTGTTCTGGTTGTTGGATACGCCGTCTTTAATGTGGTGCTGATAGCCAATTTTTTTGAGCATATGCACGAGGTATGTAAAAAGTGAACCCTATAACAATCGGGCTCGTCGGCATTGGTGTGCTGATCATCCTCCTTTTTTTGCGTATGCCTGTAGGATTGGCGATGGCTTTGGTCGGTTTTGCAGGATTCGCATTTCTCACAAGTATAGAGGGTGCCTTCGGTATTCTAAGATCGGTGCCCTTTGTGACCTCCGCCAGTTACGACCTGTCCGTGCTGCCTCTCTTTCTCCTAATGGGTTCTTTCGCCTTCTATTCAGGTATGAGTGAAGGGCTTTATAACAGCGCATATAAATGGCTGGGCGGATCACCCGGGGGGTTGGCTATGGCGACCATCGTCGGATGCAGCGGCTTTGCGGCCGTATCTGGATCCACTCTTGCAACGGCGGCCACCATGGGGATGATTGCCCTTCCGGAGATGAAGAAGTACCGCTATGATTCTTCTCTGGCCACGGGGGCCGTGGCTTCGGGTGGCTCGTTGGGTATTTTGATTCCCCCCAGTTCCATCCTGATTATTTACGGGATGCTCACGGAGCAATCCATTGAAAAGCTTTTCATGGCAGGTATTTTTCCGGGCCTTTTACTTGCCTTGTTATTTATTTTTAGCATTATGGCCAGGGTCATGCTGAATGAAAGCTTGGGACCTCCCGGGGCCAAAACAGCGTTCGTTGAAAAACTGACCTCCATCAGAGATTGTTGGGGAGTCCTTGCCCTTTTCATTATCATTATGGGGGGGCTATACCTTGGGCTATTCACTCCGACTGAGGCAGCCGGTGTCGGTGCTTTCGGCGCCTTTGTATTTGCTCTTTTCAGGAAGCGTCTAACTAAGACAAATTTTATCGCAGCCTTGACTGAGACCATACGGACGACGGCCATGATCTTTGTCATTGTTATCGGCGCCATGATCTTTGGGTACTTTCTAGCTATCAGCCGATTGCCTTATGAGCTAGCCACGGTTGTAAGTGCCTTTCCGGTGTCGCCCTATGTTATTCTAACCGGAATCCTGGTCGTTTACCTCTTCCTGGGATGCATCATGGACACCCTGGCCATGGTGATCCTAACGGTGCCTATCTTTTATCCTATCATTCTGAAGCTAGGTTTCGATCCAATTTGGTTCGGCATCGTCATGGTTCTGGTTTCGGAAATGGGGGTGATCACGCCGCCGGTAGGGCTCAATGTCTATGTGGTACACAGCGTGGCGAAAGATGTTCCTTTGTTCACTATATTTCGAGGGATTCTGCCGTTTCTCTGCATGATGATCCTGTGCCTAATCCTGCTAATTTTGTTTCCACAGATAGCCACCTTTCTCCCCGATCTTATGGGTAAATGATGCCTGTAAAAAAAAGCTTTGCGTGTCGGATAAGCGGGAATACGTGAAGTAAATGATCAGGAGAGCTTTTGTCCGCAGTTGATTTTGCATATTGAGATAACGCTCGCAGCGAGGAAAGGAGACTTATGAGCATAACGGAAAAACTTGCAGATTATATTGTCAAAGCACGTTTCGAGGATATCCCGGGGGCTGCCGTTATAAAAACCAAACAGCTAATTTTGGATGAGATTGGCAATGCCTTGGGCGGGACAGCCCTGCGGTCCGGCAAGATCATTATTGATTGGGGTAAACTGTTCGGTGGAAATCCCGAGGCCACGCTGTTTTCGGATGGTACCAAAGTGCCTGTTTGCATCGCATCGGGGGTGAATACACAGTTATGCATGGGGTTGGAGTTGATGGAGACCTTTAAGAACAGGGGGCATCCTGGTTCCGGCATGGTTATGACGGCCCTGGCTTTTGGGGAGAAATACAAGTTAAGCGGCAAGGAGGTGTTAACGGCTGTGTGTACGGCTTACGATGTTACTGGGAGGATTATCGATGCTACCTTTCCTTCACCAGAATATCGGAGAAAAGCTTGGAATTCAAGCTGGCAAGGCTGTGGGCCCATGGTCGTAAGTATGAAGCTTCTTAAACTAAATCAAAAAGAGAGTATGCACACCTTTGGCATGGGTTTAGGTAACAGCCCGACCATGAATGTTCATAATATTCTGTTTGTGCCGGGATCCATGTCCAAACTTGGAAATCAATTCCACAACTTTGTGGGTGTTAATGCGGCTATCTTAGCCAAGCTTGGATATACAGGTTTTCATGAGATTTTGGATGAACCCTACGCCTACTGGACTACGATCTCTGACATGAACGATTGGGATATCTATACTCAGGAGCTTGGGAAAAATTTCCTTATTGTATCCGCCATGGCACTCAAACCCTGGCCGACTTGCCGGTGGGCTCAGGCGGGGATTGAATCGCTATTGAAGATCATGTCTGGCAAGGGCCTTAAGCCTTTCGATATCACGGAAATCGTCTACCATGCTCACGAAAAGATTACGGGCTATCCCTATGACAATACCAGCCCGTTGAACCCAGAGGATGCGTACTGGAGCGTACCCTGGGCCTTAGCCAACGCTGCCCTCGGTTATCCTGTCGGCCCATCCTGGTATCTGGACGAACGCTTTGCGGATAAAGACCTAAAGCGTTTTATGGAGAAGGTGAAAATCAGGACGCTGCCGGAAGCTGTGGAGGCTTTTGCAAAACAACCTGAAAAATCGGTGACATTATTGGAAGTAAAAACAAAAGACAGTAGTGTGTTTAGCGCAAGGACTCAGTATTGTAAGGGAGACCCCCAGGAACCTATGACCCATGATGAGATTATTGGAAAATTCCTTTCCCAGACTTCGGGTATCCTGTCTGAAATAAAGGCACAAACGATTATCGGAATGGTTGAAAAGTTGGAAAAAGTGCCCGACATTTCCGAAATTGCTGCTTTGATGTGCTAAAGCCTTGAGAGGAACAAAGAAGGTGGTTCTGAAACTATGACAGGAAGAACCATTTTTGGATGGAAACAAATGAAAAGTGGAAGAGGCCTGTAACGATGACGAGCAATGTTTACGAGAAGGTAAAGGGTATAGTAGGTGAGAAGAACATATCAGAGAATTTTTTCGAACTGGTCAATAACGCGATTGATGTCTTCCCTTATGAACTGGACCTCGAAAAAGACTCCATGCCTTTTGTAGTGGTAAAGCCTGGGGGTGCGGAGGAGGTCAGTGAAATATTCAAGTTTGCGAATCAGGAGAATATTCCGGTCTATCCTAGAGGGTCGGGGACAAGCTTTACAGGTTCGGCTAGGGCGCCCCGGAAAGGAATCATAGTAAGCACGAGCAGAATGAATTGCATCGAGATCTATCCTGAGCATGGTTTTTTCGAATGCGGCCCAGGAGCGGTTGTGAACGCCGTGGATACGGCTCTAGCAAAGCAGGGATTCTTTCTCCCAGTATATCCCGGGAGTAAACTTGTCGCCAGTATGGGAGGAATGATGGCCGGGAACACTAGCGGCCACATTATCGATGCCTGCATCGGTAAGCCGGCGGACTATGTACTGGGACTCCAGGTGGTCCTTCCTACTGGGGAGATCTTGGAAACAGGCTCCAAAGGGTTAAGAAAACCCGCCGGAACGGATCTGACCAAGTTCTTCGTCGGAAACGACGGACTGACGGGGATTGTAACCAGAATGCGGATGCGGCTGGTTCCTGCAAGAGAAAGGGCCTTTGGGATTGCCTACTTCGATAGCGCGGAATCTGTTGCAAGGGCCGTTGTGCGAATGTACCTGGAAAAGGCACCGGCCCCCCTGTTCATGGAATTCATGGATCAAGCCACTACCACCCTCGGCTTTGGACATGCTGGCCTTCCCATCCCGCCTGGATGCTCTATCTTCTTTGCCTCACTCGGTTTATCCAAAGAGATCGCTTCTGAGAATAACCAACGGCTTCTGGAGGTGATGAAAAAAGAGAATCCCGTGCGGGCAGAAGAAATCACGGACACTGCCGAGTGGTTAAAAATTTGGACCGCCCGGGAGGTGATTATCTCCTCACTCATGCAGAAACACGACGGCCACTTCTCCGGCCCTGAGATCGTTAGTACTCTTGCCAAACTAGTGGAGTGCATCAAGGAACTAGAGCATTACAGTGAAAAAGACGCAAGTTTTGAAGGACTTCCATATTATCTCCTAGGGCATATCGGTGCACTGACCTTTCACCCAACCCTTATTGTGCCGAGAGACTGGGATAACGACAAGAAGAGAAGGATCGTGGACGCGGAATTTGAGGTGGAGAAAGAGATGAATCTGCGATTCGGGACCTGTGGTGGTGAATGGTTGCAATTCGGAAAGCGGACACGATTTTTCAAGGAGCGATATGGTGAAAAGGCCTTTGAACTTGTTCGGCAAATTAAGGCGATTTTTGATCCCAAGGACATCCTCAGCCGGGGGATCCTCGATGGCCTCTAGTTCGAGACTATCTATAAGAGGCTGTTTGTGAATTGGCGTGATTTGTTTTTTAGGCCTATCAACGATCAGGGAAAACCAAGGAAAAATCTCGTGTGAAAAAGTATGGGTATTAAATGAAGATTTGATTATGGTGGATATCAAAATGGAAGAGCATTACGGAAATGAAGACGAACTCGGAGGGGAAATCCTGAATATTGTTTCAAAATGCGTAAAATGCCGTTTCTGCTTCAGCCAGTGTCCGGTCTATGAGGTGTCGAACGGTTGGGTGACCCAAGGGGCTTCCGGGATCACCCAGGCCCTGTACTATGGCATAAAGTTCAACTGCATTGACAAGGCGCTCAGGGACATTCTAATGCGATGCACAACGTGCCGAAGTTGCGAAATCATCTGTGAGAGATTAATGGCAGGGGTAACCCTTGTTGATGCCATTAAAAAGGGAAGACAACTGCTCATGGAAGCGGGAATAGATCCGATCCGCGAACAACAAAAGGTTCTGGAGTCCCTGCAGACCCTAGGAAATCCTTACGGCAAGCAGCCCTTGAAAAGGACGACCTGGGCGGAAGGACTGGACCTGAAACGACTTGATCTTGCTCCGGATGATGTTTCCGTGCTGTATTATGTCGGCTGCACTCCCTCGTATGATGACAGAGTACAGAATGTTGCTCGAAGCATCGCCGGCATCCTGAAAAAAGTCGGTGTGGCATTCGGCATCCTGGAAATGGAGAAGTCTTCCGGCGATACTGCCCTTGTTATGGGGGAGCGGGGGCTTTTTGAGGACCTGGCGAAGAAAAACATGATAAGTTTTGAAAAGTCAGGGATTCAGACGATTCTGACCACATCTCCTCATGATTTCAACTCGTTTTTGAAAAATTATCCTGAGGATATCAGGAAGATCAACATCGCGCATTACACCCAGTTTGTTGCAGGTCTGGTCGACAAAGGCCGGCTTTCTTTTAAGCAGGAGCTCAACAGAAAAGTAACCTATCACGATCCATGCTACCTCGGTAAACACAACGGTATATACGATGAACCGCGTAAGCTGCTAAAGGCGATTCCGGGTCTCGAATTGGTAGAAATGGAGAGAACGCGGGAAAGCAGTCTGTGTTGTGGGGGCGGGGGAGGAAGAATGTGGGTTGACTTCGATGAAGCCACACACCTCGCAGAGGTTCGCGTCCGGGAAGCCATGGATACGGGTGCTCAAATTCTTGCCACGGCCTGCCCTTTTTGCCTCATCCAATTTGAAGATGCGGTAAAGACTCTAGATAGAGAGGATACTTTTGTGGTCAGAGATGTCTCGGAGCTCCTCTTTGAAGCGATGGGACCTGAGCTTTGATGCCTCCCGGGCATTAAGAAGTCAAGAGCATCAAAGAAGGATGAGCCTCGGTAAGATCCATGGATCAATCAGCTTAAAAGGGATGAAATGAGTGACCCAAAAAGAGGGCGGATCTGATGGAGCAAGAAAAACACAGAAACCCCGGGGGCAAAGGAGCATGAAGCGTAAAGAGGATCGGATGAGCGGTCGGGAGCGTATGGAAGCTCTTCTAAATTATCAGAAACCTGATAGGGTCCCTATTAATATGATCACTGTGGGGTTTCCCTGTGTAGATATGGGAAAACCGGTTGCGTCGTGTTACCAAGATCCGGAGACCTATTTCGAAGCCTTTTTCTGTGCGGCGGAAAAATATGGATGGGATCTTGTCCCTCAGAATTGCCCCCATGTTGTTCTAGGTTCCCAGGACTTTGGAGGAACGATTCGCCTCCCTAAGAGCGAGTTTGAAGGAGCGTTGGTTGTTACCTCCTTCCCTGTCAAAACAGAGCAGGATATAGAAGGCCTTTCATTGCCGGATCCGAAGGGGATCGACCGAATTGTTAAAGCGTTGAAGTTTTCACAATTGCAAGTGCAAGAAGGGCTCCCTGTCACATTTGTTTCTCGCTCTCCTTTTAGCGTAGCATCAAATATATGCGGCCTTGAGAAATTTTCCAGATGGCTTATCAAGAAACCGGAACTTTGTGAGAGGCTGATGGAACTTGCCATTGACCATATCTTCAACGTGTTAGAGTGGTGGGGAGAAACCTTTGGATCTGAAAGAATCTTTGCGTTCTTGACCTCCCCGTGCGAATCCAACCAGGTTATCTCCCCCAAGCAGTTCGAGCGTTTTGCTCTTCCATATCACCTAGTTCCGTGCCTCAAAAGTCCTGCTTCTGATTTTGGCAAAGTAACATTATGATTTTTTGCTTGACAGTTAACCCACTAAACG
>JAFGDM010000062.1 GCA_016932115.1 Deltaproteobacteria bacterium
CTGGACCTGGCTAGACGATGGGGACGCAAGAACGCTACCTTATGTGGCCACCGTCAGGGAATTTCCCTTGGATGAGTCCGAGTTTTTGTGGTGGTGGGCCGTGCGGGAGTCGAACCCACGACCAACGGATTAAAAGTCCGCTGCTCTACCAACTGAGCTAACGGCCCGGACTGCAAATTATCTTTTATATGGCTTATCCACTTTTATGTCAAAGATTTTTTTTCGAATCAATCCTGAAAATGTGTCCCTGAATAAGGGCCAGCTCATCTTCATTGGGAAGGTAAGGATAGTTCCACTGCTTATCATCAGGAAAGCAGTTCCCGAAGGGCCGGTTGCAGGCTACCTGCCCATCCAAGCCGAGACAGCCGGTGGTCATAAAAGGCGTGCCGAGATCAATGGTTTCGAAAAGTGTATCGACATCCATACCGAAGTTAACAATACATCCATTTTCGTCAAAAGCCATGTGATCATAAGAGCTGAGGTTTTCTTCAATGAAATAGCGTGCAAGCTGAACTCTCAGATAAGTCGGCCAGGTAGGTTGGGCCCGCCCTGCGAGGGCTGAACCCTTTTCAGCGAAAAAGGAGAAAAGGTGGTTTGCAACTCCCATATCCCAAAGCTTCTGCATGAGAGAAACCATTTCATGCTCGGTTTCACCCATCCCCACCATTAGGTGAGCCCCTACATGGGGTTTGGCGAAAATTTCCAGGGAATCCTGAAGAATCGCCCAATATTTTTCCCATTTGTGGGGTCCAGAGACACCGGTGCCCCTGTATCGATCAAAAAGCTCAGGCGTTGCAAGATCAATGGCAATTCCGACCTTTTCAGCCCCTACATTTTTCATGGCAAGAAGATCCTCCCTTTTTAAAATCGTGGGACTGATGAGGATAGAGATGGGGAGAGATGATTCCCTCTTCAATCGCCCGGTCATCTCAAGCGTGTCTCGGAGGCACTTTCCGTTGGTGATCATGGAAATGCAGGTCCTTTGCACATAAGAGGGGGCATGATTGATGGCTGAAACGATTTTGTCCATGGAAAATACCGGCCAATCAACATGGATGAAACTCTTCTTCTCATAAGATCCCGGTCTTTTTTTGGCAAGACCGCAGTAAGCACAGTTGGCAGAGCAACCTTCAGGGTAATGGACCAGAAGGTTGACACACCTGTTCACAGCGCCCCGGTACATTCTTCCATTCTTAAGACCAAGGCAAATGGCTGTGGCCGCGCTCATCTTGGCATATTCGGGACTTCGTATTTTGGATCGAACTTCATTCATGCGTTTCTACTATACCTTTAATTCCTCATGATTTCATCGGCCTTTATCATTATTCCGCTATCAGGATATGGCTGACCGTCTTCCGTATCCTTTGTTTCCGCTTGCTGCTTCCTGCTTAATGCCTGCATTCTAAAGTCTTGTCTGATTCTCCTTTGCCAGAAGGATAGCTTCTGTAAGGGTGGGTGCATCCAGACCATAAATCATGTCGTTTCGCCACACCTTTGAAATATTTTCCCGGATCATTTCTTCCCGCGCGGAAGTCCATTTGAGGGCGTTTTCTAATCGATGGATGTTTTCTGTGGTGGAAAAGAAATCCCCAGTGATTATAACGTGTTCAATGGCGCCTCCTGAAAGGGAGAGATAGATTTCGAGGAGGCCTGCCCTTGTCTTAATTCTGCCTATGCCCATCCTCGACCTAGGATGTTTGTGGGAGAAAATCCATTCCCTTTGTGTGTATCTCTCATCGATGAATTTCTGAACCATCGTTTCTTCCCACTCATCGGGCTCATCTTGCCGAAACCGGATCCCAAACTTTTTTTCAAAACCCCACTGAATTGCGTCCATCACGGTTTCGATGGGGATGTTCTTACCCAGTTCCCGACGCACCGTCGTGATGCGCCTGCTAAAACAGCTATATCCCTTGTCGCTCAATTTAAGCAAAGGGGTATTCATTACGTCGGTCATCAGCTCCACATCGAAATCGACTAGAAAGCTGGTATGGAAAAGCAAACTCTTACCTGTTTCTGAAGCTGCGGATAGGCCGGCGATTTTTTTCCCGGAAACTTCGAGGTCGTTTTTCGGCTGAAAATAAGACGTCACTCCAAGCCGCTCAAGGGCCATGGTGAAGACCCGAGCAACGGCTTCGAAAACCCCTGCGATGGTTCCACCCTTTAGTCCCGGCCAGTCCACGTTGATCCCCAGACCCAGAGCAATAACCTGCGGACCCATGATGACCGTGCCCCCTCCTGTGCTTCTTCGGTTGAACTCAACGCCTCTGGCGCGGCAGCGATCAAGCTTCAGGGCTGTCTCGATGTCCTGATACTTACCTACAATGACCGAAGGAACAAAGTTGTATAGGTGAAGGATGGGTGGAGACTCATGATCGGACACAGATTGAGGAAGTGTGTCATCCACTGCCAGCCCTTCCGCGGTCGAGACTGTCTTGGATGAGTCTCTAAAAAGGCGCCAATAGGAGGTTGTCATGGAAGCAGACGAAAATTATTCGAAATATTGCTCCAAAAAACATATGATATTCAGTCGTCGGGCGAAAGGCACACAGCTCACTGAGCACGGAAAAACCGTTCCGGTCGCCGCACACCTTGCCCCGTTACTATTTTGCTTTAGCCTTTTCCTCTTCAGCCCTTTTGATTTCTTCCTCGATAAAGGGGGCTACGGCCTGACCTTTCATGAGGTTTTTCAACTCCTCTTCAAGGCTTGAGGCTTCTATGATCAAGATCCATCCTTTGCCGTAGGGGTCCGAGTTAATAAGGCTGGTGTCCTCTTCAAGGTCTTCATTGATTTCGGTGATTTCTCCGGACAGGGGAGCAACCAGTTTGCCGATCCATTTTCGGGACTGGATTTTTCCGCACACCTCACCCTGGGAAACCTCTTCCTCTGTTTCAGGGAGATCTATAAACACAACATCCCCCGCCTCTTTCTGGAAAAAGTCATTCATGCCGACCGTCACCTTGGTTCCCTCCACTCTGGCCCAACTATGGTCCTTGTGGTAGTAAAGTTCATCCGGCATATTGTATCCCTTAATGTCCCCCATTGAATGCGTCCTCCTTTTCTAGGGTTTAATGATTTTGTTGCGCTCGGTAGAAGTTGTCAAGACCCTCAGCCCGGCAAATCCGGGATCAGGGTATGAGACAGGCGCCAAGTTTTTTAGGGCTGCGGTTATCTCCCCGGCAGATTCCGGATCCCAGCACCCACGAATCACAGAGGTGCGTCCGATGGTATGGGTATAAAATATTCCTAAAATAAAAACAACACAAAAGAACCTCGTCACCATCAGCGGTCTTTGAACCTGGCCAGAACCGCTCTGGCGTGATTGGGGAGCCTTTCCGCCCCGGCAAGGGCAACCACCACGTCCTTGAGACTTCTAAGCCCCTCTTTGCTCAAGTACTGAAAGGTGGGCTTTTTGACGAAATCATCCACGGAAAGTCCCGAGAACATACGTGCACAACGGGCAGTGGGCAGCACATGGTTCGTGCCTGAGGCGTAATCTCCGACAGGCACAGGCGCGTAAGGGCCCATGAAAATGGAGCCGGCATGCTTGATCTTGGAGAGAACGAAAAAAGGATCGCGACAAAGGATCTGAAGATGTTCTGGCGCATACTTGTTGGAAAAATCAATTGCGCCGTTCATATCCGGCGCGATGATAACATGTGATCTCGTTAAAGAAGAGGCAATAATTTCTTTTCGTGCAAGAGACGGAAACTCCTTCTCTATCCGGTGACATACCCTCTCACCCAATTTCCTTGAAGGCGTTACCAGAACCGCCACGGAATCGGGGTCGTGCTCGATCTGCGATACAAAGTCCAGTGCAATCAGAATAGGGTCTGCCGTTTCATCGGCAAGAATGAGGGCCTCGCTCGGACCTGCGGGGCAATCGATATCCACGTTCCCAAAGACGATCATTTTTGCTGCTGTTACATACTTATTACCGGGTCCCACGATCTTGTCCACCTTGGGCACGGTTTCGGTACCGTAAGCGAGAGCCGCGATCCCCCAAGGGCCGCCTGCTTTGTAGATGTCCCGGCACCCTGCTATGTCGGCAGCCACCAGAGTGGCGGGATCGACGATCATATCCTTACGGGGCGGAGTTGTCAGAACAATGGTATTTACCCCGGCCACCAAGGCAGGAATCGTCGTCATGAGTACGGTACTCGGGTATGACGCCCTTCCTCCCGGAATGTAGCATCCCACCTTATCCATGGGTCTGACCATCCTGCCTGCGAAGATACCGTCTGATACCTCTATAGACCACATTTCCCGCTCCACCTGCGCGCGATGAAAACGGGTAATGTTTTTCGCGGCGATTCCGAGACTGTCCACGACAGCTTTGTCAATAAGGCTATAGGCCTGCTTAATCTCTTCGTCGCTCACCTTGAGATCCGCCCTGCCCACGTCCTCTTTGAATTCCTTGTTGACTTCAAGCAGAGCGGCGTCGCCTGTTTGTTTCACGTTTTCTATGATTCTTCGAACGTGCTCATAGATCGAGGAGATGTCCTGGAACGATCTTTCCATGATAAGTTGAAGCTCATGGGGACGAAGATCCACCATCGATACGGGATGTATCAACATCTTTTTCACTTCCCCTGTTTGATATAGTCTCTCAGTGCGTCCGCCGTGCTTCGAAAAGCGAGCTGTTCCCAGGGCACGTCCTTTTTGCAATAAAGCCCGGCTTCTTGAGATTCATCGGCTGCGACCAGATTTCCAGACAGGCACTCAGCTATATATACCACCACCACCGCCATTTGTCCGGGATAGGAATAAACACCGAGGAGTTTGTTAATGTGTGTAAGAAGGCCGCATTCCTCTTCAGTTTCTCTGATTGCTGCGGCGGTCACTTCTTCTCCACGGTCTACATACCCACCGGGTAGGACCCACTTTCCTCGCTGAGGTTCAATGTCGCGTTTGAGAAGGACGATCCTTCCGTCCATTTCCACAATGGAACAGGCCACCACCTTGGGATCGAGGTAAAAAACGAAATCGCACCTGGAACAGACAAGGCGTTGCGGCTCCTTTTCCTTGAGGGTTAAATGACCCAGATCTCCCCCACAAACAGGGCAGAATCTAAATATCACATCTTGGTACATGGGTGGCAAATCGCCTATTCAACACATTTTTTCCGTTCGCAGAGGAAGCGAAATCTCAATGAAGGATCAATGAACGAACCCCCTTACGGCTTCATTGCGCGGTTAACCAAACATAGTCGGCCATATCTTTTTCGAGGATAACCGTTTCATGAAGCTGATATGGCATGATAGTCACCACGGAAACAGGGAGACGCCGTTTGGTTCGATCCGGTATGCCGAATTTCCAGCTTATGTGGCCGTTTCCGGAAAATACAATGATTTTTTTACTATGCTTCTTGATAAACTCCGCAATGTTGCGGGCCATGGTTTCGTCCCAGACACACTGGGCTTCATAGAAGAATTGAAATTTCTTAAGATTCCCGCTATCATGGCGCTCGTACGTCTCCAGGACATAAGCTCTGTGGGCTTCATTGCCTAGATCCAGCTCGCAGGGGATCAGCTCTCTTTCCCTTTCTTCCAGGCCGTCTAATCCTTCCCGGGCCACCTTTTTTACGATATTCCTAGGGGCATTGAGAGCAAGAACCGGAATCCGGTCTTGTTTTGCCGCCAAGAGCAGGGGACGGTAAAAATGAAAGGGGTATCCCCAAGTTGTTTTCCAGTCCACCGATTCAAGAAATTGTTCCTCTGTTGCGTCTCCCATTGTGTATTGATCTAGGAGGTCCTGTTGGTCCTGCTCAAAGAATTCCATCCCTATCGACAAAGACGGTACCCGGGCGAGCAAGGCCTGCAGAATTTGCACCTGGATCAGGTGGTGTTCCACATTCGTGTGCGTCTCTCCCACAAATACGACGTCAAAGGATGAAATGTGATCCATAAATTCGCTGAAGGAAACGGCTTTACCTGAAGAGAGATCCAGGATCTGGTTCCGATGGAACATCTCTGAGCTTCCTGCTATTGAGATCAGGATCGCCTTAGGCATTTTGTTTATTCCCGCACAGCCTAAAAAGAACACCATAATAACAAATGAAAGAAGGGCTCGCACGGTTAATGAATTGCTCCTCATGCCGGCATTCCCGTGAGATTCTTCCTGAGACGCCGGGATAAATCACTTGACGATGACAATTCCTATCAAATACCCTACTTCCGCACAAGTCGAAATCCACACACGGGGGAAATTTTAGAGGACTTCATCGCCAAAACGGGTTTAATCCCCGAAAGGACATCTCCGAAATCCATGTCAGTGGATTCCATTTTGAGACATGATCATGATCGAACTTTCCGAGAACAAACAGAGCCTGCATTTCGAGGCGCTTCGTTCCCAATTGCCGGAAGAGCCCGGCGTTTATCTATTTAAAGATTCCTCAGGTGCAGTGGTCTACGTCGGAAAAGCGAAGAACTTGAAAAAACGGGTTCTTTCCTACTACAGGCAGGCGGAGAGAGCGCCCCAAAAGACCTTATTGATGATTCAAAAAGCCCGTTTCCTGGAATACATTATTACCTCCAATGAGAAAGAGGCCTTCATCCTTGAAAGCAATCTTATTAAGAAGCATCTCCCGCGGTATAACATTATTTTGAGAGACGACAAACAGTACCCCTGGCTTCGTCTTGCCGCTGAGGAAGACTACCCGAACTTGACCATAGTGCGAAAGCCCCACAAGGACGGGGCCTTGTATTTTGGACCTTTCTCCTCGGCGGGGTCGGTGCGGAGCACCGTGAAGCTGATCGATCGAATTTTTAATCTGCGAAAGTGCCGCAGCCACACCCTGCCGAACCGCTCAAGACCCTGTATCAACTTTCAACTTGGTCGATGCCTCGGGCCTTGCTCGGGTGGAATACCGCCTTCCACATACAAGGAAGTGGTGGAGCAGGTTAGGCTATTTCTTGAAGGCCGTAGGATGGAACTTATGAAATCTCTAAAAAAAAATATGGAGACTGCGGCACAAAACCTTGACTTTGAGAAAGCGGCAGCGATCAGAGACCAGATCAAATCGGTGGAAAGAACCATTGAAAAGCAGCATGTGGTCGCTCCAAGGATGGGGGATCAGGATGTTATCGGTCTTGCCAGGCAAAATGGTGCCTTCCTGGTAGCTCTTCTCATGGTGAGAGGCGGCTACCTCACCGGCAGCCGGGAATTCTTGCTCAAAAGCCGCGGGGGGTCGGCTAAGGATGCACTCGAAGCTTTTTTAAAGCAGCATTATCCCGGGGAACCGGTTATCCCGAAGCATATTCTTATCTCCGAAGCTGTGGGCGACCTGAGGGCTATCGGAGAATGGATATCCGATGCGGCCGGGAGAAGAGTCTTGATCGAGAAACCGTCTAGAGGAGAAAAACTTCGTCTTATTAAAATTGCGGTTGCAAATGCTGAAAACCTGCTCAAAAACAGACTGGAGTCGAGCGGGGAAGATCTGATCCGATCAGCCCAATCCGTACTTTTGCTGGATAAAATCCCGAGGACTATGGAAGGTATCGACATTTCTAATATTTCAGGGGAAATGGCTGTAGGTGCCATGGTGACCTTCGTAGACGGCCTGCCGCACAAACAAGGATACCGGAATTACAGAATCAAAGGGGATGTGGGAGTCGACGATTATGCAATGATGGCTGAACTGGTGACACGGCGATTGTCTGCCGGCCCGCCGCCGGATCTTTTTGTTGTAGACGGTGGCAAAGGACACCTTCGGACCGTGAAAAAGGTGGCGGACCGGTTTTGCCCGGAAAATGCACCGGGCCTGGTGAGCATTGCCAAGGGGAAAAAAATAGGGGAAATGGACAGGATTTATTTGCACAACCGCAAGAATCCCTTGACTTTGAGAGAAGGCCATCCCGTGCTATTACTGCTCATGCGAATTCGGGATGAAGCCCATCGCCGTGCCGTAGGCTACCATCGGAAGCTGAGGGCCAGGGGGATCAAATTGTCGGATTTGGACTGCATCCCCGGAATAGGGCCTAAGAGAAAACGACTTTTGATGAACCATTTCGGAAGCTTAGAAGCTATTGCCGGAGCGGAAACCGAGGAGCTTGCCAAGGTTCCCGGCATTTCAACGACTACGGCAAAAGAAATTTTTCGCTTTTTTGGCGGCATTATTGGATTGACACAGCAAAATGAGCTGTGTTAGATTTAAAAAATAAGGACAATTTGGCCGACTATTTTGAAAGACAATGCTTCTTGCGCATTAAGCCGGCCGTTCAATATAAAAATTCCTCCCACATGACTTTATACTCAAAAGCCGAGAGAGGTTCGTGGCATTTAAGAAGATTAACATTGTAATCCTTCCTGAAGGGGCAAAACAGGTCAGGCAGCTCAAGGTGCCAAAATTCCTGTTATTGCTTATTTTTTGTTTTTTTATCTCCGGAGGGTTTTTCCTTGCGTGGGTATTCAAAGACTACCGTTCCGTAAAAACAGATATTCCTCGGCTCACCCTTCTGCAAAAAGAAAACTCCCGGAATCAAGAACAAATTGTATCCCTGACAGAGAAGATTTCGGTCATTCAAAAAAAATTGACGGAGCTCAACGACTTTGACAAGAAACTGAGGATGATGGTAAACTTAGAACCCACGCGTTCAAACCCGCACTTTGTGGGTATGGGGGGATCCGATCCTGCCAGCTTACGTTCTCGAACCGCTGCCGAAAAGCTGAATCAAAAAATTGTCCGGTCCATGCACAAATCCCTTGATGAGATCGACACGGAGATATCCGTTCAAATGCTCGAAAGGAGCGAGCTGCTGTCTTACCTCAACAAACAGAAATTGCTGCTTGCGTCGACACCCTCGGTCTGGCCTACCAGAGGGTGGATCAGCTCCGAGTTTGGATACCGGTTATCTCCTTTTACCGGTGAGAAGGAATTTCACAAGGGCGTTGATATCTGCAACAGATCGGGTTCTCCCGTCATATCCCCTGCCAACGGAGTTGTAGCTTCCATGGGGACTGACTCGGGCTATGGGAACCTGCTCGTAGTCAATCATGGTTACGGTCTTATAACGAAGTATGCCCACCTGGACAAGGTCCTGGTCAAGAAAGGGCAGGCGGTAGAGCGTGGGCAACAAATTGCCTTGGTAGGCAACACGGGCCGTACCACAGGACCTCACCTGCACTATGAAGTCCACCTCAACGGCGTGCCGGTCAATCCTTTGCACTATATCCTCAACTAGCTTAATCATTCCATTTCAATCCGTATTCAGATATACTATCATCATTGGCAGCATTGATGAGTTCGTAAGTCATTATGGTCCAGGACTTTTTTATGAAATCTATCAGGTGTTCCCGGGAGAACAGGGACATCGATCACAATTTAGGAGCTGAGTAAAAAGAAAAAATGTTTGGGAACCTGATCAAAGGGATATTCGGGAGCAAGAACGAACGGGAATTGAAGCGGATGGCGCCCATTGTGCAGAAAATCAACGCTTTGGAGCCCCATTATAAGTCACTATCAGACCCGGAATTGAAGGGTAAAACCGCTCATTTTAAGGAAAGGCTTGCCCGAGGAGAACCTCTGGACGACCTTCTTCCCGAAGCTTTTGCAGCCGTGCGGGAAACCTCCATGAGGGTGCTCGGCATGCGCCACTTCGACGTGCAACTCTTGGGGGGCATTTTTCTCCATGAAGGCAAGATCGCTGAAATGAAGACCGGCGAAGGAAAAACACTGGCCGCTACCCTTCCTCTTTATCTTAATGCCCTGACAGGCAGGGGAGCTCACCTGGTGACGGTCAATGACTATCTGGCCAAAAGGGACGCAGAATGGATGGGCGGAATTTACCTATTTCTGGGCATGTCCGTCGGTGTCATCGTCCATGGTATGGAGGATCAAAGTCGTCGAGAGGCCTATGCGAGCGATATTACCTACGGAACTAATAATGAATTCGGTTTCGATTACCTTCGGGACAATATGAAGTTTGACCTCAAGGATTTTGTCCAGCGAGAGTTTCAATATGCCATCGTGGACGAGGTAGACAGCATACTAATCGATGAGGCGAGAACCCCTCTGATCATCAGCGGGCCGGTCGAGAAGAGCCAGAATAGAATCTACACGGATGTCAAGCCCCTGGTGATAAGCCTGCAAAGAAAACAAAGCGGGATGATCCGTTCCATTCTCCAGGAAGCGCGTTCCCTCATAGAGAGCGGGGGTGACGGGGATAGGAGCATTGAGCTTCTTCTAAAAATCAAGCGTGGGGATCCCAAAAACCCCGTGTTTCTCGATATCCTGGCGCAACATCCTGCGCTCAAAAAGACCATCGACAACCTGGAGGCAACCTTAAGCGCGCAAAAAATTCTGCCTGAGATCGATGCGGATCTTTACTGCGTAATTGATGAACGGAGCAATGCGGTCGAGATGACGGACAAGGGGATCAAGTTCCTTTCCGGCAGCGGTATGGGTGATTTCGCTCTTCCCGATATTGATGAAGCGAGTCATCAGGTGAGGGAAGACAAGAGTCTGAGTCAGGACGAAAAGGAGGAAAAACTGCAGGTTCTCGAAGCAAATTATGTTCACGCCTCGGAACTTCTCCACGCGACCCATCAGTTGGTCAAGGCCTACTGGCTCTTTGAGAAAGACGTGCACTATGTGATTAAAGACGGGCAAGTGATGATTGTGGATGAGTTCACCGGAAGGATGATGCCCGGCAGGCGGTGGAGCGACGGCCTTCACCAGGCCGTGGAAGCGAAAGAAGGAGTCAGCGTTGCCGAGGAAAACCAAACCTTGGCCACGATAACCTTTCAAAATTTTTTCCGTATGTACGAAAAACTGGCCGGAATGACGGGAACCGCGGATACGGAAGCCGCTGAGTTCAATAGCACATATAAATTGGATGTGGCGGTGGTGCCCACCAACAAGCAGATGATTCGAACTGATCATCCCGACGTGATTTACAAGACGGAGAGAGAAAAATTCAAAGCTGCCGTCGAGGAAATCAAGGATCTCTATGAAAGAGGGCAGCCTGTTCTTGTGGGGACCATTACGATTGAGAAATCTGAAATGCTGAGTAAGATGCTCGCTCGTGCCGGGATCCCCCATTCGGTGTTAAATGCAAAGCAACATGAGAAGGAAGCGGAGATCATTGCCCGGGCAGGGCAAGCCAAAACGGTTACGATCTCTACCAACATGGCGGGTCGCGGCACGGACATCGTTCTGGGAAACGGCGTGGTGGATCTTGGGGGACTTCATATCCTGGGGACGGAAAGGCATGAGAGTCGACGCATCGACAACCAGTTGAGGGGTCGTGCGGGAAGGCAAGGAGACCCTGGCAGTTCGAGATTTTACCTTTCGCTGGAGGATGATCTCCTCCGGATCTTCGGCTCGGATCGGATCGCATCAGTGATGGGCCGACTGGGGATGGAAGAGGGTGAGCCCATCGAGCATAGTATCATCAGTCGAGCGATCGAGAACGCTCAGAAAAAGGTGGAAGCTCACAACTTCGATATCCGTAAGCATTTGCTCGAGTATGACGACGTCATGAACACCCACAGGGAGATCATCTACTCCTTGAGAAAAGAGGTCCTTTCAGGAGAGAGACTTGGAGAAATCATCCGGGAAATGATGGACGACAGGGTGGGTGCGCTGGTGGATCAATTCACTGATCCCAAGGAAGATCCTGAGTACTGGGACTTCCCGAGCTTGAGGGAGAGTCTTGTCAGGCTCTTCGGTTTTCGGCCGAAAGTCGGCCGGGAGGATTTGGGGGAAGAGATATTTCATGCTCTGAAACCAAATGACCTCAAGGAAAAAATAAGAGAAGAGGTTTGGAGGGAACACGAAAAAAGGGAAAAAGAATTTGGTGCGAAGGATTTGAAATCGCTGGAACGATACATCCTCCTTCAGATTATCGACAACCAGTGGGTGGCCCATCTTCAGGATATGGAGAGCATGAAGGAGGGAATCGGCCTTAGGGGCTATGGCCAGATGGATCCCCTTCGTGAATACCAAAAGGAAGGATTTGCCCTTTTCGAAGGACTCATGGATCGCATTCGGGAGGAGTCTCTGGTGACCCTTTCCCGGATTCGAATCTTGAAGGAAAGACCTGCGGATCAAGATCTTCCGAAGACCAGAAGACGTCCCATGCAATTCAGCCATGGTGATTCGGCGGCAAAACAGGAGACGATCAAAAGGGAAGGAAAGAAAATCGGCCGAAATGACCCTTGCCCCTGCGGCAGCGGCAAGAAGTACAAGAAATGTTGCGGCAAATGAAACCCCCTAAGGCAGCTTTCATAAACTTGCGGAAAGAGCAGGTGGAACGAGATGAATGAAAAACAATCCATTGTGAAAGGGTTTCGGGCGGCCTCCGTGGCGGCCGGTATTAAGAAGGGCGGAGGTCCGGATTTGGCTCTAATTGTTTCGGATCAGGAAGCTTCGGCTGCGGGGGTTTTTACTACCAACAAGGTCAAGGCCGCCCCGGTGATTTTGAGTCAGGAGCACCTCCGAAGGGGAAGGGCTAGAGCGATTGTGGCCAACGCAGGAAATGCGAATGCATGCACCGGCCGGGCAGGGTACCTTGCGGCCAAACAAACGGCGGAAATGGTAGCCCGTGAACTGGGAATCGAAACCCAGGAGATCCTGGTATCATCAACGGGCGTCATTGGGGCGGCTCTTGATGTGGATTTAATATCTCGGGCTGTTCCGGAACTTGTGAAAAACCTTTCGCCGGGGGGACTCCGAGAAGCCGTTCAGGCTATCATGACAACCGATTCCTTCCCTAAGATGGCTCAGGCGGAAGGGGTCGCTTGTGGAAAAACATATAAGATTATGGGATTAGCAAAGGGCGCCGGCATGATCATGCCCGATATGGCGACCATGCTGTGTTTTGTTCTGACAGATCTGGCGATAGAGGGCGGCCTTCTGAGAAAGGCCCTTAGCTCCGCCGTCAACAAAACATTGAACCGGATCACAGTGGACGGGGATACAAGTACCAACGACACGGCGCTCATCCTGGCCAATGGGACGGCCGGGAACGGCGACCTGAGTCCCTCGGATTTCGAGGGGTTTGAAAAGCAACTCACCGGAGTCCTGGGAGAACTGGCCGCTATGATCGTAAAGGATGGGGAAGGGGCAACCAAGGTCGTCACCATTCAGATCAAGGGGGCGCTTTCGAAGGAGGATGCCGACAAAGCGGCCAGAACCGTTGCTAACTCTACCCTGGTTAAAACGGCTTTTTACGGCCAGGATCCAAACTGGGGAAGAATCATGGCGGCCCTCGGCCGATCCGCGATCGAGATCAAAGAAGAGCTAACCTCAATTTGGATGGATGATGTGAAAATTGTGCATCACGGCGTCGGCGTCGGCATGCTTGGGGAAAAGGAAGCGGCGGAAATCATGAAAAACACCCAATTCAGGGTTACTGTTGATCTTGGCTTGGGGAACTATGAGGAGACTCTTTTAACCTGTGATCTCACCCATGAATATGTGAGCATCAACGCACACTATCGCACGTAATCCGTAGGGGAGGAGACGATGCATGTGGTTGTCATGGCAGGAGGGTCCGGGACCCGATTTTGGCCGGTGAGCAGGCAGGCAAGGCCAAAGCAGTTTTTGAACATCACCGGCGGGCAACCTATGGTGGTGGAGACCTGTGATAGGGTTACGAGCCTGGTTAGTGACGAGGAGATCATTTTAATCGTGGGCCGAGAGCACCTAAATGAGACAAAGACTCTTTTCAAAGGCCGAGATGTCCACATCCTGGCCGAACCTGTGGGACGGAGTACGGCTGCTTGTATCGGGTTGGGCGCCGTCTATGCGGCTCACCTCGGCTGTCAAAGGCCGGTTGTGTTTATGCCCGCCGATCATTTCATTGCAAAGCCGGCCGCCTTTGTGGAAAGCCTGAAGCAGGCTTCAGAGATTGCTTCGTCCGAAGCGATCGTCACTCTGGGAATTGTGCCGACAAGGCCTGAGACAGGGTACGGATATATCCAATGGAAAGAAGAGCGTCCCGACTTCTGGAAGCAAAAAGCTTACCGAGTGGTGGCTTTTGTCGAAAAACCGACGACTGACAAGGCCAAACAATACATGCTTAGAGGGGATTACCTCTGGAACGCGGGTATTTTTGTAGCGACCCCCAAGACGATTCTGAAGGCCTTGGAAAGGTATCTTCCCCCTGTCCACCAGGGCATGATGCGATTGGTTTCCGCTTTTGGAGCAGGAGGATTTGAGAATCAATTGGAAGTCGTGTACGAAAAACTGGAATCGATTTCCTTTGACTACGGTGTTATGGAGAAGATTGAGGATGCAGTCTTTGTGGTGCCCTGCGACTGTGGCTGGAGCGATGTAGGGTCATGGGAGTCTTTGTTCGAGCTGCGCGAAGCAGAGCAGGACGAGAATGGAAACTTTCGAGAGGGAGAATGTATGCTCATTGATTGCAAAAAGAGCTTTGTTTCGAGCAGGGGAGGAAAGATGATCTCCTGTCTCGGTCTCAAGAACTGCCTTGTAGTGGACACTCAGGATGCGCTTCTGGTTGCAGATATGAAAAAATCTCAGGAGATCCGAAGAATCACGGAGCAGCTTAAACTGAAGCGAAGGAACGATCTGTTTTGAGACCTTATATTTTCAGGGAATACGATATTCGGGGCAGATGCCCTGATGAGCTGGGGGAAGAGACGGCTTTTCTTCTGGGCCGGACGTTCGGCACCTATTTTCGGGAACGGGGGGCAAGGTCGGTTTCCTTGGGTAGAGATTGTCGACTCAGTTCTCCGATGCTGGCCGAAGCTCTCAGGGATGGGCTGCTCATTACGGGGACATCGGTGGTCGACCTGGGGATTATACCAACGCCTCTTCTTTACTTTTCACTCCATCACCTCAAGGTCGACGGCGGCGTACAAATCACCGGAAGCCATAATCCGCCTGAGTACAATGGATTCAAAATTTGCCTCGGCAAAGCCACTCTTTACGGGGAAGAGATCCAAAAACTTTTACATATCGCGGAATCGGGTGTTTTTTTCGAGGGGCGAGGGGAATTGGAAAGGAAGGAAATTTTGGAGCCCTACATGGAACAGGTATCGGCGAGTGTCCATGTGGGCCCTATTCCAAGAAAGGTCGTCATCGATGCGGGAAACGGGGTGGGCGGCTTGGTTGCTCCGGAACTTTACCGAAGGATGGGTGTTCGGGTGGAAGAGCTTTTTTGCGAACCGGACGGGCGGTTTCCCAACCACCATCCTGATCCTACCATTTTGGAAAACCTGGACGGCCTCTCTAAAAAGGTCGCGTCGACCGACGCGGACCTAGGCATAGCATTCGACGGGGATGCAGACAGGATCGGAGTGATGGAAAGGGACGGGAAAATCATTTGGGGTGATCAGTTGATGATCCTTTTCTCCCGCCACATATTGAAAAAAAATCCGGGAGCGAAAATTATCGGCGAAGTCAAATGTTCCCAGACCCTTTATGACGATATTGAAAAACACGGTGGCCGTCCCATCATGTGGAAAGCAGGGCACTCGTTGATCAAGGGCAAGATGAAAGAAGAGGGGGCGTTGCTGGCAGGTGAAATGAGCGGGCACATCTTCTTCGCGGATCGCTACTATGGATTTGATGATGCTATTTATGCAGGCGCGCGCCTTTTGGAGATCCTGACCTCGGAGCAGAGGAGCATTCGGGATCATTTGGCCGATGTTCCGGTTTTTGTGAGTACCTCTGAAATTCGCATCGATTGTGAGGAAGAAAAGAAATTCTTGGTGGTTTCCCGTTTGGTGGAGACCTTCAAGAAGGATTTTCAGGTTATTGATGTGGACGGTGCAAGGGTTCTTTTTGAAGGTGGGTGGGGACTTGTCAGAGCATCCAATACCCAGCCGGTTCTGGTGCTTCGCTTTGAGGCGGTTGATGAAAAAAGACTTCATGAAATTCGGGATTTCTTCATGGACAAGCTTGCAAAGGAACTATGATGAAAGACATGCAGCGCAGTTTGGATAGGCCACTGGTCCTGGCCACGCGAAATCCTGGTAAGATCTTGGAGTTTCGAAAACTTCTCTCCGGCTTTGATGTTGATATCAGGAGTCTTGATGAGTTCGGTCCTATCCCTCCCACCGTGGAAGACGGCGCTACATTCGAGGAGAACGCATACAAAAAGGCGCATTTTACGGCCAGGGTGCTCGGGCTTCCGGCCCTTGCCGATGACTCCGGCTTGGTGGTTCCTGCCTTAGAAGGAGATCCGGGCGTCAAGTCAGCCCGATATGCCGGCCCGGGAGCAGATGATGTAAAGAATACCTTGAAACTTGTCAGAGCCATGGAGGAGGTGAAGGAGAGAAAGGCGGCGTTTGAGTGTGTGATCGCGGTTGCTGTTCCAAGAGGGCCCGCACTGATCTACGAGGGGAAATGCGAAGGTGAAATCGCCAAGGTTCCGGCAGGTGACCAGGGTTTTGGCTATGACCCAATTTTCTACTACCCACCCCTAAAGAAAACCTTTGCAGAGATGTCGTCAGATGAAAAAAACCTTGTGAGCCACAGGGGGAAAGCCATGGGAGAACTCCTGGAAGAATTCGGCAAGGTTTTGATATGGCTGAGGCAGAGGCTCGCGGAAGAACCGGTTTAAACATTCAGGATCGCAACAATTTAGCTTTTTTCATGCTCCACCCCGAATACACTTCGTTTTTCAGTATTAAGAGAGACCCCCCATGCTTGATGCTTGCGATTTTTCAAACAGCTAAATTGTTACTCAGGATCTTTTTTCTTTTTGAATGAGTAGTTGACAGACTTTTCTTAATGCATAGTTTTATGCTATAATTTAAGGCATAACCATTTCTAAGAAGGAGGCTGAGATGTTTGATGTAACAACCAAAGCGGATCAGATGATCCAGGAATTCTTCAAGGGCAAGGATGATAAACGAATAATAAGGATTTTTTTATCTCAAGGCGGGTGATCCGGGCCCTCTCTGGGCATGGCTCTGGATGAGCCTAAGGATGATGACGAACTCATGGATAACAATGGGATTACGTACCTGATAAACAAACAGCTTTTAGAGCAGGTAAAGCCGGTGACCGTTGATTTTGTTGAGTCGGGTTATGGGTCCGGCTTCTCCATTTCCTCAAATCTCATAAAAGGAAATTCCTGCGGAAGCTGCTCCTGTTAAAAATGATAGGATCGCAGTACCTGTTATTAAGCAAGGGCTGCGATCTTTTTTTCCCAAAGAGTGTTCAGCTGTTCGGAGTTCAGGAGGGGGAGGGGAACCCTGAGCTCCGATATTTTTTTGCCTCCCGGAATTACCCCTGCCCTATTGGTGAGCTTCCGCGCTTTGCCCCTTTACAGATCTTAGGATTTAAAGTAAAAACTTTTTCGGAGGATGAATTTTGATCCGGGACAGAGTAAGGGAGCTTCTGAGTGAATTGCCGCCGGGCGTAACGCTTGTGGGAGCGGCAAAGACTCGCACGCCTGAGGAGATTTTCGAGGCGATAGACGCGGGTTTGGAAATTGTCGGGGAAAACTATGTTCAGGAAGCGGAGAGAGCGTATCATCTTATCGGGAACCGGGTTCGATGGCACATGATCGGGCATTTGCAGACCAACAAGACAAAAAAGGCGGCCATGGTTTTTGACATGGTTGAGACCGTCGGCTCCGTGAAACTTGCCCTCGAGCTTGACAAGGTTTGCGGGAATATGAAAAAGATCATGCCGATCCTTATTGAAATCAATAGCGGCGAGGAGGAGCAGAAGTCGGGCGTTATGCCTGAAAATGCAACTTTTTTGATCGATCAAATAAGACATCTCCGGCACATCAGGGTCATGGGTCTGATGACGATGGGGCCCTTTGAAGGAAACCCCGAAGATTCCAGGCGTTATTTTAAGAAAACGAGAGAGATTTTCGACGGGATCAAGGCAATGGACCTTCCCGACGTGGAGATGCGGTATCTCAGCATGGGCATGTCCAATTCCTATAAAGTGGCCTTAGAGGAGGGTGCAAATCTTATTCGCATTGGAACAAAGTTGTTCGGAGAAAGGACGTAAGGGCGAACCTGGGTCGAATGTTTAACGTGCCTAGGGCGCCTGAAGTTCAAATACAAAAAACCGAGCGTCGAGGGACAAAGCAAAACCTGGGACAGTCAACACGCACCATGCGCCATGCATCATAGACCGTGAAACCCGCACCCTTTGACTTTCGACCCGAAATCTTCATGGGACCACCCAACAAATATGCGTCATGTGGCTGAAGCAATGAAGCGCCTGATGGGAAAGGCCATCCACAGCCGTGATATGATCAAAGAAGGTGACCATATCCTCGTGGCCGTCTCAGGGGGAAAGGATAGTCTTTCCCTTTTGTGGCTTCTGAAAGAGCGCTGCATGAGGGTGCCCATCTCCTACAAGGTCACAGCCGTGCATGTAGATCCCGGTTTCAGCACCCAATCAGGGGAGCGAATGGAAGCTTTTTTTGCAGCCCATGGCTTTGACCACCGGGTGATCAAAAGCGATTTCGGGCCCCTTGCCCACAGTGCTGAAAACAGGGAAAACCCTTGTTTCCTCTGTTCCCGCCTGCGACGGAAAAGGCTCTTCGAGTCGGCGGCGGCCTTGTCCTGTAACAAGATCGCCCTCGGCCATCACAAGGACGATTTTATCGAAACTTTTTTTCTGAACATTTTCTATGGGGCTTCCATCAGCACCATGGCGCCGGTTCAGCCGCTTTTCGATGGAAAGATTTGTATTATCAGGCCTCTTTTTATGATTGATCAGAAAATGATCAAGCGGTATGCCGACTGGATGGGTTGGCCGGAGATCCCACTTGGATGCCCGACGGCAGGCGCATCCAAACGGGAAGAGATCAAGACTATGCTCGATCGCTTCTACAAAAACAACAAAAAGGTCAAGGGAAACATTTTTCACGCTCTCCAGAACATAAGGCCGGAGTCCTTTCAGGGATGGATGGAACGGAAGAAGGAGCTTTTATCCTAGGGGGAGAGGAGATGAAACATGGATGATCAGGAGATATATCGGGAAAAAAGGAATCGAGAGCAGGGCGGCAGTCCGGAAGAAATGGATGCGAAAGTAGGTTCTTCAGTCCATGAGAAGCCTAAACCGCACGGTTTTGTCCATGTCCTATGGCTTTTGGTTGTACTCAGCGCCTTTCTTTTTGGGGCCAGCGTGGTAAACATTGTTTTGGGGATGAAAATCTATGAAACTTCCAAAAGACAGAGCTCAGTCATAGAGAGACTGAACATCTCCATGAAAGAGGTTCAGAAAACGGTGCTTCATTTGTCTGAAATCACTGAAGAGATGCTCCAGGCCGAAGACGAATATGATACGGGAGTGCCTTTAGAGGAAGAAAAGATTTAAACCTTCACCATCTTTTACAAGGAAAGGATTCCTCATGCCCAAGCGGAGCGACCTGAAAAAGGTTATGATCATTGGGTCCGGCCCTATTGTGATCGGACAGGCCTGTGAGTTTGACTACTCCGGTACGCAGGCCTGCAAGGCCCTTCGAAAGCTGGGATACGAAATCGTATTGGTGAATTCAAATCCGGCTACCATCATGACGGATCCGGGAATGGCCGAGGCAACCTATATTGAACCGCTGAACAGAAAAACCATGGAGGAAATCATTGAAAAAGAACGGCCCGATGCCATTCTGCCCAACCTGGGCGGACAAACAGGTCTCAATCTTTCCTTGGACCTAGCGCGGAGCGGAGTTTTGAAGCGTTACGGCGTTAAGGTCATCGGTGTGGACGTGGAGGCCATTGAAAGAGGAGAAGATCGGATTGCCTTCAAGGAAACCATGGCACGGCTTCATATTGAGATGCCCAGTAGCCGGCCGGCTTTCAGCGTGGATGAGGCGGAGAAGGCGGCGTCCGAGCTTGGGTATCCGGTGGTCATACGCCCTGCCTACACTCTTGGCGGAACAGGAGGAGGCCATGTTTACAATGTGGAGGAACTGCGCTCGGTCGCGGCCAGGGGACTAGCTGCGAGCATGGTCGGCCAGATTCTGGTTGAGGAATCCGTTTTGGGCTGGGAGGAACTGGAACTGGAGGTGGTGAGGGATGCCAAGAACCGGATGATCACGGTTTGCTTCATCGAAAACGTGGATGCCATGGGGATTCACACGGGAGATTCTTACTGTGTCGCCCCGATGCTCACAATTGATCCCCAGCTCCAGCAGAGACTTCAAAAATCCTCCTACGACATTGTAGAGGCCATCCGGGTCATCGGAGGCACTAATATTCAGTTTGCCCACGACCCTGCCACGGACAGGGTCGTTGTGATCGAAATCAACCCGAGGACATCCCGTTCCTCCGCCCTCGCATCCAAGGCAACGGGCTTTCCCATTGCACTCATCTCCGCCATGCTGGCAGTAGGCTTGACCCTGGATGAGATCCCCTACTGGCGGGAAGGAACACTGGATAAATATACTCCTTGGGGAGAATATGTGGTGGTTAAGTTCCCACGGTGGGCCTTCGAGAAGTTTCCGGGAGCCCTAGACAGGCTGGGCACCCAAATGAAAGCCGTGGGCGAGGTTATGAGCATCGGCAAAACTTACAAAGAAGCCTTTCAAAAATCCATTCGATCTCTAGAGATAGGACGCTACGGGCTGGGCTTTGCAGGGACCTTTAACAAAAACAGTCTGGAGGAGCTGATGGATCTTCTCGCAGTGCCGACCAGCGAGAGGCAGTTTGTGATGTACGAGGCCCTTAGAAAAGGAGCGTCCATAGAGGACCTTTCAAGGAAAACTCACATCAAGCCATGGTTCATTCATCAAATGAAGGAGCTGGTTGAGCTTGAGGAAAAAATTCTGACTTTCAAAAACAAAGGGCTCCCTGAAGATCTTCTGACCCATGCCAAAAGAGACGGTTTTTCAGACCGTTACCTTTCACAGCTTCTAGATATTCCTGAAAGGGACATCCGGGAGCGGCGGGTATCTCTAGGCGTTGTGCATAGCTGGGCCGCGGTTCCTGTGAGCGGTGTGGAGAACGCGGCCTATTATTATTCTACGTATAATGCTGCGGATGAAGTTAAGAGCAGCCAGCGAAAAAAGATAATGGTTCTTGGGGGCGGGCCGAACCGGATCGGGCAGGGTATCGAGTTTGACTACTGCTGTGTACACGCGGCTTTGACTTTAAGGGACGAAGGGTATGAATCGATTATGGTGAACTGTAACCCTGAAACCGTGTCCACCGATTTTGACACGTCCGACAAGCTTTATTTCGAGCCCCTTACGGCCGAAGACGTATTAAGTATTTTTGAAAAAGAGCAACCCGAGGGGGTGATTGTGCAGTTCGGCGGGCAGACACCGCTCAATCTGGCAACCGAACTGGCAAGGGCGGGAATTAGGATTCTAGGTACTTCGCCGGATACGATCGATCTGGCGGAAGATAGAGATCGGTTTCGCCAGATGATGCGAAAACTTGGTATTCCCCAGCCGGAATCCGGGATGGCAAGCGATTTGGAAGAGGCCGTTGAAATCGCACACGCCATAGGCTATCCGCTGATGGTGCGACCTTCCTATGTGCTTGGAGGGAGGGCCATGGAGGTTATCCATGATGAGGAAATGCTGAAGCGCTACGTGGGCGCCGCTGTAGACGTGACGCCGCAACGCCCTATTCTCATCGACAAGTTTCTGGAAAATGCCATCGAAGCGGAAGCCGATGCAATTGCGGATGGAATCGATGCTTTTGTTCCTGCCGTGATGGAGCATATCGAACTGGCGGGGATACATTCGGGAGACTCCGCCTGTGTTATCCCGCCGATCAGCATTCCTCGCAAGCATGTTGATACGATTTACGAATATACTAAGAAGATCGCCGTGGAGTTCGGAGTGATCGGTCTTATGAATATCCAATATGCCATCGCAAACGATGTGGTTTATATTCTGGAAGCAAATCCTCGAGCATCAAGGACCGTCCCGTTGGTCTCCAAGGTCTGCAATATCAGCATGGCCCGAATCGCCACGCAATTCATGCTGGGGAAAAAAATGAAGGACCTAAACATCGAACCCAAGACAATCCTCCATTTCGGAGTTAAGGAATCTGTTTTTCCCTTCAATATGTTACCTGAAGTTGATCCTCTACTGGGCCCTGAGATGCGTTCTACGGGCGAAGTGCTCGGATTGGCCGATTCCTTCGGCGTGGCTTTTTACAAGGCTGAAGAGAGCGCTCAGCAGGTTCTTCCCCTGGAGGGTACTGTATTGATCACGGTTTCAGAGCAGGATCGGCCTGCCGTGCTGGAGGTGGCAAGACAGTTTGCAGAGTTGGGATTTAAAATCAAGGCCACCGAAGGAACGCGCAGATTCCTGGCCGAGCAGGGCATTGAGAGCGAGCAGGTGTTCAAACTTCATGAAGGACGGCCGAATATCGTGGATGCGATCAAGAACCGGGAGATTCAACTGGTTATCAACACCCCCATAGGCCGGCTTGGGAAGCACGATGATTCCTATATTCGGAAATCGGCCATCCAGTACAAAGTCCCCTACATCACCACCCTTGCTGCGGCTCTTGCGGCGGCAAAGGGCATTCGTGCCGTCCGAAAGGGCCACGGAACGGCCAAGTCCCTACAGGAATATCACAAGGAAATCAATTAAGCGGTCGTTTAATGAGAAATGCCCTCGTCTTACCCCTGGCGCGTTTATATACGGTTAATCAGGTTCAGAGCCCGTTTCGCTATATTCTCACCGGTTAAAGCGAACCTCTCGTAGAGCACTTTATATGGGGCAGAGGCGCCGAAGCGGTCAATACTGATTACTTCTCCTCTCTCGCCCACGTAACGATGCCACCCCTGTGCCACACCGGCTTCAACGGCGACCCTAGCGTGGATGTGGGAGGGCAACACCCGAGAGCGGTATTCCTTCGGCTGGATGTCAAACAACTCCCAGGAGGGCATGCTGATTACCCGTGGGCGAAGGCCCTTTTCTTCTAGTTTATTTGCAGCTTCAAGGGCTAAATGCACTTCCGAACCGGTTGCAATAAGGATCACATTCGGGTCACCTGCCGTCGGTTCGGAGAGGATGTAGGCTCCCTGATAAAGGCCTTCGGCTGGTGCCAAACGACTTCTGTCAAGGACCGGAAGGGTCTGTCGTGTGAGGGACAGGGCGACCGGTCCGCTTTTGTTTTCCAGGGCGAAACGCCAGGCCGCAACAGTCTCGGAGGCGTCGCAGGGGCGGAGGACGATAAGATTTGGTATGGCCCTAAGGGCCGCCAGGTGTTCTACCGGTTGATGGGTCGGCCCGTCTTCGCCAAGGCCGATACTGTCATGGGTGAATAGGTAGATTATCTTCAACCCCATGAGGGAAGCCAGGCGGATGGCAGGACGCATATAATCCGAGAAGACAAGAAAGGTTCCCCCATAAGGAATAAAGCCCCCATGGAGAGCCATACCGTTCAGCACTGCCCCCATTGCGTGTTCCCTTACGCCGAAACGGAGGTTGCGCTTGTCATGATGGTTAACCTGGAAATCTCCTCCACCCTTGATCAAGGTCTTGTTTGAAGGTGCCAGGTCCGCTGATCCGCCGACAAGGTTTTTGACACGACCGGCAATCGCATTGAGAACTTTCCCCGAAGCGTTTCTTGTGGCCTCGCCCTTGAGGTCAGGGGCGAAGAGAGGAAGGTCAGCTTGCCAGCCGTCAGGAAGTTCTCCTTCCATCCATGCGCGCCATTCCTCGGCTAGGTCAGGGTAGGCTTTTTCATAGGATTGGAATAGATCGTTCCATTGCGTTTCGCTCTGTCTTCCCTTGTCGAGGGCCTTTCTGAAATTGGTGAGCGCCTCTTCAGGGATGAAGAAATTCGGTTCCGAGGGCCACCCCAGGTTTTTTTTGGTCAACCTGATCTCTTCCGCACCCAGCGGTTCCCCATGGGCTGAAGCCATACCCCCTTTATTGGGGCTTCCATAGCCAATGGTGGTACGCACCGAGATCAGGGAAGGCCGCTTTGTTTCTCTCTGAGCGGAAATGAGGGCGTTTTCTATTGCTATAAGGGCATTGCCGTCGGTTACCTGCTGCACATGCCAGCCGTATGCAGTGAATCTTGCAAGCCTGTTTTCAGAGTATGTTAGATCCGTGCTTCCTTCAATGGTTATGCGGTTATCATCATATAAATATATAATCTTGCCCAGGCCTAGATGTCCTGCAAGGGAGGCTGTTTCGTGAGATATACCCTCCATAAGATCACCGTCGCTTACGATCGCATAGGTGAAATGGTTCACGATCTCGTGTCCCGGACGGTTGAATCTCGCAGCCAGAATTCGTTCGGCAAGTGCCATGCCTACGCCGTTGGCTAATCCCTGGCCCAGAGGTCCTGTTGTTGTTTCAACACCGGGGGTAAGACCATACTCGGGATGGCCGGGCGTTTTGCTTCCCCATTGGCGGAAATTCTTTAGCTCACTCAGAGGGAGATCATACCCGGTGAGGTGGAGGAGGCTGTAGAGCAACATTGACCCATGGCCGGCGGAAAGCACGAATCGGTCTCTGTCGTGCCAAGCAGGATTCGCCGGGTTGTGTTTAAGAAATCTTGTCCAGAGTACATAAGCCATAGGCGCTGCGCCCATGGGCATACCTGGATGGCCTGATTCGGCTTTTTCAACACACTCGGCCGATAACATGCGAATGGTGTTTACGCAGAGAGCATCGAGATCCATAAAGTCCGTCCTCCATTTTCGTAGCCTATTGCGGATAGTCTCCGTAGTCGTTCATTTCCTTGATGAGGGCCCTCACCTTTTCTTCCTCAACCTCGGATTGCATAATAGACATGGGGCTTTCAATGATCTCCATCTTTGAAAGGACGCTCTTGATCGTCGGCGACGGAAAGGACCGGCAAATCTCCGCGAGCTTTTGGAGATAGACGCCCGTCTTTAGGAGTTGGTGCAATCGATCCGGATAATCCCCTTGACCGTCCGGCATGTTGAGGGAGGCGTCGGTGATTTTTCGCCACGCTTTTGGAGCGAGATTTGCGCCTGATGAAACCACGCCGCTCATGCTGGGATACATCAGGAAATGAGATTCTTGACCATCGTAGATGCGGAAGTCATGCTTTTTTCGAACCGCTTTTTGGTAATGGCCGGTTCTTTCGAGAGGCCCGAGGAAGATCAAGCCCCGGATCTCTTGGATTCCTGCCAGATTCTTGAGAATGGCGGTGCGAATATTTTTTCTCTTAAAAGTCCGGCCTACCTGCCTGATGAGTTCGGGATCGTTGTGAAGCATCCATGATTGTTTCGCTATGGTGCATAGATTCTGATAGTGCAGGGTTAGCCCCCGATTACTATGATAGTAAAGAGGGGTGTCTACCCAAAAGAGAGGCCCGCTGTATTTCCTTGTCTCCACTTTTTTTAGGAGGAGAAGGAGGATTTGTCCGGTATCATCTTGCGTCCCACCGGTAACCCAGACAAAGAGCGGCGTCCGACCGCGAACGACCACAAGTGTTTTGTCAAAAAGATCTTCTCGTTGCGAGACACTTAAATTGACACCTTCACCAGCATAAGGGCTTGCAATGAAAACAGCCTGAACGTGGGGCAGCACCCTGTCCAGAAGCCGACCCAAGCCACGGCCGTCTATTTCGCCGTTTGCCCTAAGCGGGGTCACGAGATCGACGATGAGACCCCGCGGAGCGGTTAAATGATCCATTGATTCTGAATTCTCCTCTTCCAAGCAAATCATGGAGATGAACAAGTCCTTTGAGTTTCTTATCCCGGTCTATGATGCAGAGATGGGTGATTTCGTAAAGTTCCATGATGCCGAGGGCTTCCGCGGCACTCTGCTCCTCTTGCACCGTTCTGGGTGAGGCGGTCATGACCTGCTCGACTTTTAGGTTGTGGATGCTTTTATGCTTCAAAAGGGCCCTGCGGAGATCACCGTCCGTAATGATGCCCGCGAGCCCGAGTTCCTTGTCTACCACCACAACTGCGCCTATTTCTTTAGCTTCGATCTCCTTGATAGCCTGCTCGACTTTGGTACCCAGGAGAACGGTGGGAATATGATCCTCCATAAACATAACTTCCTTGACCTTGATGGCCAACCGTTCCCCCAGACTGCCGCCGGGGTGAAACTTCTTGAAATCCTTTGACTTGAAGCGCCTTGAGTTGATGAGTACCACGGCCAGGGCGTCTCCCATGGCGAGAGCGGCTGTAGTGCTGGCTGTAGGCACGAGGCCCATGGGACAGGCCTCTCTTTGTACGCCTACATCAATGACCACGTGACTTTCCTTTGCAAGAGAAGAGGCCAACGCTCCTGTGAAGGTGATTATTTTTGCACCCATGTTCCTGATCATCGGCAGAATTGTATTGATCTCCGGGGTATTCCCGCTGTGGGAAACCACAAGAACCACATCGTCCCGTGTAACCATCCCCAGATCTCCATGAATGGCCTCCGCCGGGTGAAGAAAAAGAGAAGGTGTTCCGGTGCTGTTGAGGGTTGCTGAAATTTTCCTTGCCACAAGCCCGGATTTTCCCATTCCCGTCAGTATAACGCGTCCTTTTGATTTAAGGATCAAACGGACGGCTCGCTCGAATTCAGGGCCGACTCGGTCGACGAGAGACAGCAAAGCTTCCGCCTCAATCTTAAGAACTTCTTTTACCTGTTCGATAACCATTGGGTTTCATCTCAAATAAGGGTTCAGCCAAGGATGAACTTCTTCATTACTAGCACTTTTGGGAAGCCGTCTCAAGCTTGAATTCCTGATAAAAATCCGGAACGGCAGCTTCAAAAGCACAAAGGAGATTGATTATTCCAGGGAATTCGCAGTAGGCTTTTGATTCCATTGATATTATAATAGGGGTCCATTGAATTTTAAATTTTACGCACTGAGGTTATTCTTATGAAATTGGAAGACTTCCCAGAGCCCATCCAGTCACGCCTTCTTCCTCGACCCGAGGGGGAAATGCGGTATCGTTGTCTTGGGTGCAAAGGTGAAACGGGCATAGACCGTCTTTTATACACCTGCCCTGAGTGCGGCAGTGTCCTCATGCTTTATGATAGGACTTTTGACAGGCTGCTGAAAATCGATGGAAAAGAGTGGCGCAAGATTTTCGATTATCGGCGAATGTTGAACCACCAAGCCTTAAAGGGGATCTTTCGCTATTATGAATTTATTGCTCCCGTCATCCCCCTCGAACGTATCGTCTACCTTGGAGAAGGACAGACACCCCTCGTCGAGGCGAACGGCAGGTTAAAGGACCTGGTTGGTCTGGATTTTTACTTCAAGAGCGAAGGACTCAATCCAAGCGCCTCTTTTAAGGACCGGGGGATGGCTTGCGCTTTGAGTTTCATCAACGATTTCGTAAGAAAGGAAAAGATCGACAAGATCCTGGCCGTCTGCGCCTCTACGGGTGACACCTCAGCCTCTGCCGCTCTTTACAGCTCCTACCTGGGAGATTTCATTAGTTCTGCGGTTCTACTTCCCCAAGGAAAGGTCACGTCGCAGCAGCTTGCACAGCCGCTGGGAAGCGGCGCAAAGGTCTTAGAAATCCCCGGGGTCTTTGATGATTGCATGAAAGTGGTGGAAACACTTGCCGAGACCTATCAGGTGGCGCTTCTCAATTCAAAAAACAGTTGGCGGATTTTGGGTCAAGAGTCTTTGTCCTTTGAAATCGCCCAGGACTTCGATTACCAAGTGGGGGATAAAGTTGTCGCCCTTCCTATTGGAAACGCTGGAAATATAACAGCCGTGATGAGCGGATTCCTCAAGTTCCTAAAGGCCGGCGTCATAACAAGCCTTCCCAAAATTGTAGGCGTCCAATCAGAGCAGGCGGATCCGGTGTACCGCTACTATCTTGAAGAAAAAGACCCCAAACGAAGCTTTGTCCCTGTTGCCGTGAAGCCCAGTGTGGCTCAGGCGGCCATGATCGGGAATCCCGTGTCAATGCCCAGGGTCATTGAAACGGTTCGCGAATATAATCGTTCGGCAGGGGAGAAGAAGGTATTCGTAGTGCAGGTCAAGGAACAGGAAATCATGGATGCCATGATCATTGCCAACCGCAATGGAAACGTAGCCTGCACCCAGGGAGGAGAAGCTATGGCAGGCTTGAAGAGAGCCGTGGAAAAAGGGTTTACAAGACCGGGGGATATCGGCGTTCTGGATTCAACCGCGCACATGCTCAAATTCCTGACCTTCCAGGAAATGTATTTCCAGAACGGCTTTGCCCCTGAATTTAAGGTTAAGCCGCGGGAAGACCTTAAAAACGCCCCTCTGCTCGTCAAGCCTAGCACTCTCGATCAATTTCCCGGTGCCGGGAAACCTCTACGAGGCGATGCGATGAAACGCTTTATAGATGAGACGGCGGTTGAAATTGCCGAAATTTTGGGTCTTCAAAAGAGGTAAACCGATGTTATCTTGTTCTGCCGATATAACCGTTGTGCGCCTGATGGCTCAGAATGCTCAAAATCCGAATCATCGTTGTTGATAGGACCCGTGCCGGTTTTTTAAGAGAAGGCGAGTCTTTTTACTTAAAAAGGCTGCGTTACTACGCGACTGTGGAATGGGCGGTGGTCAAGCCCGTGAAAATAGTCAAAGGCAAAAATGATAGGGGAATCCTGAATGCCGAGGGCGAAGCTGTAGAGCGAAAACTATTTCCGAAGGAGTACGTAGTTGCCCTGGACCGGACAGGAGATCCGATGGATTCCGAGGGGATTGCGGACTGGCTGGATAATCTTGCCCGTCAAGCTTCAGGAGGGGTCTCGTTTGTGATCGGAGGGCCACTTGGGCTTTCTAAAAATATCCTGAAAAGGGCTCAAAAGGTTTTTTCGTTATCGCGCCTCACCCTTACCCATGAGATGAGCCGTCTCGTGCTTCTGGAGCAGCTTTACAGGGCCATGACTATTCTGAGCGGCGAAAAATATCACAAGTAAAAAAAATTGCAGTTTTGAGAGGGACCACCATGCCTGATGGCTGTGGATTTTTCAAAAAAATGAAATGTTGCCGGATTCTTTTATCCCTCTTCACTTAGCGAATTGAAGACCAATTCTTGCACGGGAGGGTCCCTTCACCGGGGAGGGGTATGCGTCTGCCGGGGTTCAAGAGGAGGCTTGCCCGGCTTCCAGGGCCATAGCGATCTTGTTTTTGAGTTCGGTCAGATCAAAAGATTTGATGACGTAGAAATCCGCAGCAATGGATTTCATGTCCTCTTTGAATGTATCATAGGCCGTACAAAGAACAACAGGCAGATCGTAATATTTGTTGCGAATATCCTGAAGCAAATCAAGGCCATTGTAATCAACCATTTTAATGTCCAGCACGATCAAATCCGGTTTTTCTTCCTCAATTCGTTCAATGAGCCTGTAGCCGCTGTCGGCGGTAATGACCTCATAACCGGCTTCTGTGAGCTCCTCGGAATAAAGAAAGCGGATGTGCTCTTCGTCATCAACAATGAGGATTTTGGCCATAATCTCGCTCCTGCTGGTATTTCAAAACCTATCTAACACATATTTTCAAAAGAAGCAAAAAGTATTAAGAAAAAGTCAATGGGACGCCCCCCAACGGAGCGGCCGGTGATGAGCTTTTCTCTTCCATCGGCCTTGAGCCGATAGCCCTGCGCCGTGCACTTTTTTACCAATGCATGCGGACCTTGATTCCTTTGTTGTGAAGGTAGGATTTAAGTTCCCGGATACTCAAAAGACCGTAATGTGTGACACTTGCAATGAGAGCGGCATCAGCGAGACCACTTGTGAGAACCTCAAAAAGATGCCGGGCTTCACCTGCCCCTCCCGATGCGATTACCGGGATGCTGACACGAGAGGCGATCAACCGGGTGAGATTTAGCTCATAACCCTCTTTGGTGCCGTCAGCGTCAATGGAATTGAGGCAAATTTCCCCTGTTCCCAGCTCTTCGGCTTTCCGAGCCCAGACGAGGGCGTCAACGCCGACAGGGGTTCTGCCGCCGTCGATAACTATTTCGTATCCGCTCGGGATCTTTTTAGAAGGGGTCACTTTTTTGACATCCATGCCCAGAATGATCGCCTGACTGCCGAAGGCCTCGGCGCCTCGTGCGATAAGACCAGGGTCCCGGATGGCCGCTGAGTTGACACTGACCTTTTCGGCGCCGGCAAGGAGGACTCGGCGCATGTCTTCCACACTCCGGATGCCTCCTCCCACACAAAAAGGAATAAAGATCTTTTCCGCCACACGGCGCACCGTTTCGATCATGATGTCCCGGTTTTCGCTTGAGGCGGTGATATCATAGAAGACCAGTTCATCGGCGCCTTCTTCGCAGTAAAAGGAGGCCATCTCAACGGGATCGCCGATGTCCACGTTTCCTTTAAACTTGATTCCTTTGGTCAGCTTGCCGTTGCGAACGTCGAGACAAGGGATGATTCGCTTGCTAAGCATCTTCCTTTCCCTTCCAGGAACAGAAATTGGAAAGGATTCTGAGACCGGGGCCGCCGCTTTTTTCCGGATGAAACTGAACAGCCGCAAGGTTTTTACACAAAAGGACTGACGCGAAGGAAAACCCGTAGTGCGTTTCCCCTAGAACGATTTCAGGGTCACTTGGACTGGGATAGTAGGAGTGGACAAAATAAAACTCGCTGTCCCGATCAATCCCGCGGAAGAGGGCGTGCTTTTTTTTAAATTGAACGCTGTTCCAACCCATGTGGGGTACCTTCAAGGTCCTTCCTTCGCCTCCTCGCATGTTTTCGGGAAAGCGGCGAACCTCACCTTTAATCAGGCCGATACAGGCGGTATTGTTTTCCTCGCTCTTTTCCAGGATGATCTGGGTGCCGAGGCAGATCCCGAGGATCGGTTTCCGCTCCTCGTAGGATACAAAGAGAGCTCTCTCCATGCCTAGCCTCCTGAGGTCGGACATGGCTTTACCGGCAGCGCCTACTCCCGGCAATATAATTCTTTCAGCAAGTGACACCTGCTCCGGATCATGGGTAATTACCGAGTCATGGCCCAGAAAAGCCAAAGCCCTTTGAACGCTGGCCAGATTTCCCGCTTGATAATCGACGATGGCGATCATCGCCTTTGCCTCCGGGGGGCTGAAAAACGCCCATCTGCAGGGTTACCCTCACGCATCGTTGCTGCAACCTACTTTCATGTACGCCTCACTCCTCGGAACATCGGTTGCCTAGCTTCCGGGTATTTTTGATCAGCTCGTCATGCTTCCTTTCTCCTAATACTCCATTGCTCCTACTTATGATATTCGTAAAAGCCCCTTCCGGTTTTACGGCCCAGCCATCCTGCATCCACATACTTGATCAGGAGAGGGCAAGGCCGGTACTTTGCGTCTCCAAGCCCTGAGTGGAGAACCTGCATGATTGCCAGACAGGTATCCAGTCCGATTAAGTCGGCCAGGGCAAGAGGTCCCATGGGGTGATTCATCCCCAGTTTCATGACTTCGTCAATGTCTTGAGGTGTCCCCACTCCTTCGAAGAGGCAGTAAACAGCTTCATTGATCATGGGTATGAGAATCCGGTTGCTGATAAACCCGGGGAAATCGTTGGCCGGCACCGGTGTTTTGCCGAGCTTTATCGTCAAATCCCTGGTGATCTGAAAAGTCTCATCGGAGGTGGCAAGCCCTTTGATAATTTCAACGAGTTTCATCACGGGGACCGGGTTCATGAAATGCATACCGATGACAGTCTCAGCTCTGCGGGTCGCAGCGGCGATTTTGGTGATGGAAATGGAGGAGGTGTTGGAGGCGAGGATGACCCCTCCCCTGCAGATTCCGTCAAGGTCACGGAAAATCTGCAGTTTGAGTGTTTCCTTTTCCGTGGCTGCTTCGACCAAGAAGTCTGCTGCTGCCAGTTCGTCCAAGGATACGGTACCCTTGATCCTGCCGAGGATCGCCTCTTGATCCGCTGCCGTGATCTTTTCCTTCTTAACCATGCGGCCGAGGCTGTCCGTGATGGAGGTCAGTCCTCGCTGTATGAATTCTTCCTTGATGTCACTCATGATGACCGATAATCCGGTCGCTGCCGCCACCTGGGCAATCCCTGAACCCATTTGGCCTGCTCCCACAATACCAATTGTCTTAATTTCCATGTCGACCCAACCTCCTTAGTAATTTAATCCGCCCGCCTCACCCGTTGCCCGAAGCATAGGATAGCGATGTGGCTTCTTCGTTTTGCAGTTTTAAGAGGGACCCCCATGCTCGGTGCCGCCGGCTTCAGCATTTCAAACAGCTAAATTGTTACAAGGTTTCTATTTTTCAGAGTCCTTGGTTTTTGTCAAGAATGAACTCTTTTTTCACATGTGATCTATCTTGAAATCAATTTTCGAAGCCTCTTTGAGATCTCGCCGCGAGTTTTTGCCGCCCCTGGTATTTTCATGCTCCACCCCGGATTCTCTTTGTTTTGCAGTTTTGAGAGGGACCCTCGTGCTTCGTGCCCGGGGTTTTTATAAGAAACTGAAATGTTGCCCTTTTTCTGTGAACTCTGCTAAAAACGTTATAAGTGTTTTGTTCCGAGGTTAGGTTCTAACTTTTCAAATCTGAGAGATTATCTCTTAGAAAATTGGTAACACTTCGGCTTTTTGAAACTCTTCGATTCCGGCGTTGGGCA
>JAFGDM010000305.1 GCA_016932115.1 Deltaproteobacteria bacterium
CTCTTTCGGCGATACCCCGGAAGACCTCCGCCCGCCTCACCCGTTGCCCGAAGCATAACATGGCGATGTGGCTTCTTCGTTTTTCAGTTTTAAGAGAGACCCCCATGCTCGGAGCTGCCGGCTTCAGCATTTCAAACAGCTAAATTGTTACCAAAGATTTTATCATACTTTTGATATTTCTCAATGGCGAGTTTCAATCGTGAAGCTCCGCCCGCACCTCCAGGCCGACGTGGCCCCAGCCGCCACATGCAGTTCCCACGTCGAAGCAACCTGTTCTGTTGAACATGACTTCGTTAGGGTCCCTACCGTTCATGAGATTCTCGAAAAAGGCGTTGATAATGAGAGCCAGGTTGGGCATCAGAAAGAGGCAGATCCGCTCCGGCGCTCCCCGGGTCAGCAAATTTCCCGACGAGTCAAGATAAAACTTCTGCCCCTTGACATGACCGGAGTGGCATCCCTTTGACTCGACCACTTCTACTACAAGCCTGTAACGGGATGCCTTGAGAGCGTTTTGAAAAAGACGCCGGTATTTAGGGTTTTCATCGATGACCCTGAATTCTTCTTCGTCCAAAGCCAACCTTTTCTGAATAATTTTTCTGAGTTGTTTTTGATCCATCATGTCTTTCCCCATTAAGTGTCTGATCTCTAACGGATTAGTTAGAATGCTCCTTGCCTCTGAACTCTGCTAAAGCAACAAATCGGTCTTGCCCCTTGAATGAGAAAAATAAATGGTATATTGTTAAAATGTTTTTCATAAAGAAAATCAAACTAAAAAGATCTAGCCGGGAGTTTCAAGCAATGACGGAAGTGAGCCACGGTGTTTACCACATCGAAGGACAGGATGAGTTTATACCCGATTCTCATATGTATGTCATCGGCCTGCCTGATTCAAAGGATCTATCTCTTGTCGATGCAGGTTTAATGGGCAAAGGGGAATACAAGATAAAATCCGTTCGCAATTTAGGGATTTCTCTTCAGGATGTGAAAAGGATTATCATGACTCACACGCACCTGGATCACATCGGGTGCCTTAGGGAAATCATGGAGCACTTACCCCACGCAGAGCTATGGGTCCATGAGGAGGAAGCCGTCCCTTTGGAGGAGGGCGATGAGCGAGGGGTCTATGGAATGGACATGTTTCGGAGCATGTGCATGTCACAGTACAATCTTCAGCCCGGAGCGTTCAAATTCCATGTGACGAGGGCGCTTAAAGGAGGGGAAACCCTTGAAATAGGGGGTATTTCCTGGGACGTCATTCATATTCCAGGCCACTCCGCCGGAAGTATTGCCCTTTATCAACCGACACAAAAGGTCCTTATCCCCGGAGATACGGTCTATGCGGACTATTCCATCGGTCGCTTTGACCTTTATGGAGCGGACGGTTCGGCCCTCAGCCGATCCTTGATGAGACTGGCCGAGCTGGATGTGGGCATTCTCCTACCGGGGCATAATCAGATTGTGATAGGCGTAAAGCCGGGGTATATTTTGGACACGGCAAAACAGTGGGCACCTTATTTGAGATAAAAAAGCCGGCTTCAGCATTTCAAACAGCTAAATTGTCACGAGCAATCAAGGGACGGAGTGTTGAAAAAAGGAGAAGCACGATGTTAGTGATTGAAGACCTGAAGGTGGAACTCGGCGACAAGGTCATTTTGCAGCATATCGACCTGGAGATCAAGCCCGGAGAAACGCATGTCCTTTTCGGCCCCAACGGGTCGGGGAAGACATCCTTGCTCATGACCATCATGGGCTATCCCCAGTACAAGGTGGTCGAGGGCAGCATGATTTTTAAGGGAAAAGACATCACCTTCATGCCCATCAACGAGCGCGCCAGGCTCGGCATAGGCATGTCCTATCAGCGTCCCCCTACCATCCACGGTCTAAAGACCAGGCAAATGGTTAACATCTGTGCAGGGGGTGTGGTCGATGTGGGCGGGCTGGCTCAGCGCGTCAACTTTGCCGACTTCCTCGACAGGGACGTCAACGCGGGATTCTCAGGGGGAGAGATCAAGCGGTCCGAACTGCTTCAGCTCATGGCGCAGAACCCGGACCTAATGCTTTTTGACGAGCCCGAATCCGGGGTGGATATGGAGAACATTCATCTGATCGGCAAGACGATTGCCCGGCTCCTTGAAAAGGATTTCAATTCAGTGAGTGGAGAAAAATCGAAAATGCAGAAAAAGATGGAGCGCACCAAGATGGGGCTCATTATAACGCACACGGGGTACATCCTCGATTACGTTGCGGCCGACAAGGGCCAGGTTCTTTTTGACGGAAGGTTGAGTTGCATCAGTAATCCCAGGGAGATTTTGAGTTGTATCGGTAAATCCGGCTACGAGGAGTGTGTACGATGCATGGCTTAGGGGAACTTAAAGAAAAGGCGGAGAAGGCGCTCCAAAAAAAGGCGCCCTTTGGAGAAGATATTAACCTGGACCAATTCGATTCCGCACCGGTGCTCCACAGCTACATGGCCGACGAAGACCTCTGCGGGATTCCGCAAGAAGAACAAAAGCGACTCATCATGGCCGGGCTGGACGTGACGAAAAAAGAGCGCGGGGGCACCTTTTTTCAAAAGGACACCTCCGTTATACACTGCCACAGTCCACAGGAAGGAATCGAAGTGCTTCCGGTCCGCAAAGCCCTGGAAAAGGACTGGATCGGAGAATATTTCTGGAAGCTGGCTCAAGTGGATGTGGACAAATATACGGCTTCTGCGGCACTTGATCTTCACGACGGGTACGTGATCCGTGCTCTTCCCGGGAGCAAGTCGATTTACCCTGTTCAAGCCTGTCTATATTTAGACAAAGAAGGTTTGCAGCAGAATGTCCACAACCTTATCATTACAGAAGAAGGATCGGAGCTTCATATCATTACAGGATGTTCCACTTCGCCTCATATGAAAAAGGGGATCCACATAGGAATCTCCGAGTTTTTTGTCAAAAAAAATGCAAAGCTCAGCTTCACCATGATCCACAACTGGGCCGAAGATATGCACGTGCGTCCGAGATCCGTGGCCAGGGTTGAAGAGGGTGGCTTGTTCCTGAATAACTACATCTGCATGAAGCCTGTCAGGTCCCTTCAGATGTATCCCACCACCTATCTGGAAGGGGAAAATGCGGTTGCCCGCTTTTACAGTATAATCGTCGGGAGTCCCGGCAGCGAATACGACCTAGGAGGCCGGATCTTCTTGAAGAAACCCGGCAACAAGGCGGAGATCGTGGCCCGCGCCATCAGCAACGGCGGAAAGATCATCGCCCGGGGCCATTTGATCGGGGAAGTGGCGGAGATCAAGGCTCACCTGGAATGCAAGGGCCTGCTTCTCAAAGGCGGACTCATTCACGCCATCCCGGAACTCGAGGGCCATGCGGACGGTGTGGAGATGTCCCACGAGGCGGCGGTGGGAAAAATCGCGCAAGAAGAGATCTCCTATCTTATGTCCAGGGGCCTGGGCGAAGAGGAAGCAACCTCCACGATCGTGCGCGGCTTCCTGAACGTAGATATCCCCGGTCTGCCTTCTCAACTCAAAGCGGAGATCGACCGTGTCATTGAACAAAGCGACAAGGACATGATGTAACGCTCAAATCATGTCGTATTGTTTTGCTTCTCCCGGCTCACACAAGCCTTAGTAAGGAGGGAGGAGGGATGAACGTTTACGTGAACTATGAAAACAGGAGGATGGAATTTAATCTTCCCGATGGATGGAACGTTCTTTCCGAGCAGGATCGCCCTCCGGCACCCACGGTTAAAGATGCTCTCGTAGAGATCGAACGATCTCTCAGCCACCCCATAGGGTCGGGAAGAATCGAGGAACTTGCTCGGAAAGGGATGGAGGCGGTGCTTCTTTTCGACGATCTGCAGAGGCCGACACCTGCCCACCTTGTGCTCCCCGCGGTCATGAATCGTCTCAATCAAGGGGGCATTGCCGATGAACGAATCAAAGCCGTTTGCGCTGTCGGCACCCACCATATGCTCTCTATGGGGCAACTCAAGACCAAGGTCGGGCCGGATGCCTTTTTGAGACTTGAGGGCCGCCTTTTTTGCCACAACCCCCACGCCAAGGACAATGTGATTATCGGCAGGACGCGGAGGGGCACACTCGTGGAAATAAACAAGCACGTGGCTTTCGCGGATCTCATCATCGGCGTGGGCGAATGCATGCCTCATCCTATAGCCGGGTATGGGGGATCCTTTAAGCTGGTGATGCCGGGTGTCTGTTCTTACCGCTCGGTAGCGGATCACCATTTCACCTGGATGAGGCATCCCAAGAGCAAGGTCAATGTGTTGGAGGGGAACTTTTTTTATGAAGAAATCGTGGATGCCGGCAGGATTTCCAGGATGGCTTTCAAAGTGGATCTCATCATGAACGAGGAGAGGGGAATCATACGGGCCTTCGCAGGGGATCCGGTCGCGGCACACCGCGAGGCATCCCGATATGCCGAGTCTCTTTATCTTGTTTCTCTTCCCAAGCTGGCTGATGTGACCATTACCTCGGCTTTTCCGATGGAGTATGGGGTTCAGGCTTCAAAGGCCTTAACCATGGCCGGCTTTTGCACGCGAAAGGGCGGAGCCATCATATGGGTGGCTCCGCAGAAAGAAGCCGGCCCCATCATGCCTCTAATCAAGGAGATGTCTAGTCCGGAGAGTGCCTCCGACTTTCACCGGAGACTTAGAGACGGAGACATCCCCGAGCATCTGAGGGGTTTCGGCATTTCCTACATTATGCAGGTTGTATATTTTAAGGAATATGCCGAGAAATTCAGGGTCTATCATGTGACCGAGGGGCTTTCTCCGGAGCAGGTAGGTATGATGAAATACACCTACTCATCGTCTGTTCAGGCGGCGGTGGATGAGCTGGCACGTGAAATGCCCATGGCGGATGTGGCCGTTCTTCCTTCAGGGGGGACCGTTATACCCGAGGTGCGATAAGGGTGCAAGAAATCAAGTTCCATGGTCGGGGTGGGCAAGGTGTGGTGACGGCCTCTCAGATGCTGGGTCTTGCTTATTTCAAAGGAGGCATGTATCCCCAGTGCTATTCTTTGTTCGGGGGTGAAAGAAGAGGGGCTCCTGTAGTGAGCTTTCTCCGCGTGGATCAAAAAAAGATCCTGCTCAAATGTGAAATCAAGAATCCCAATCAACTTATCATTTTTGACGCTTCCTTGGTTGATCCTGATGAGATCCGCAAGCAGGTCGTTCCGGGTACGAAAATTCTCATAAACACCTCCAAGATGTCGGATGTTATAGAAAGACTTAGGGACTTTACCGTTGGAATCATTGATGCATCCTGCATTGCGGAGAATCTGCGTCTCGGGCATGTGATCAATACCACCATCCTTGGCGCATACTGTCGTCTGTTTGAAAGCCTATCTGTGAACAAGGTGATTGAAGCGGTTATGGAAATGGTGCCTGCTAAAAAATCCGAAAACGCAAAAGCCGTAATAGAGGGGAACAACCGGGTGACTCTCATCAAGGGGAGAAGATGACATGTCCCTTCCGGATTGGCTAAATCCTGAAAAGATTATTCCCATCTCCCGGGGAAGCACGACCGTGTTCAAGACCGGCACGTGGAGCGGCAACCGCCCCGAGCATAGGGAAAAGACATCGCCGTGCCGAGCGGCGTGCCCGGCAGGAAACAATATCCCTGATGCCCTTTTTGCCGCCTCCCAGGGAAACTTTGACGACGCTTTGAGCGCTTTCCTGGAGGAAAGCCCTTTGCCGGGTGTGTGCGGAAGCGTTTGTTACCACCCTTGCGAGACCTATTGCAACCGGGATAAGTGGGATGGTTCGGTTCATATCCGGACCCTGGAAAGGGCGGCTGCGGATTACGGCAATGCCATACCGATTCCACTTGCAAACTCAGGCGAGAGATATCCTGTTGCTGTGGTGGGTTCGGGTCCTGCCGGCTTGAGCGCCGCTTACCATTTGGCCAGGATGGGCCACCCGGTGAGCGTTATCGAAGCGAGGGATGAAGCAGGCGGCCTGTTGCGCTTTGCAATTCCACTCTACCGACTGCCGCAGGGTGTCTTTCAAAAGGACCTGAAACGGATCCTATCCCTCGGCATCAGCATTAATACTGGGGAGAAGGTAGGCACCAAGAAGTTGGAGGAGATTCGTGCCAAGTCCTCTGCGGTTTTCATTGCTTCGGGAGCACAGCGAAGCATAAAAGCTGAAATTCCGGGGCTGGATCTGGAAGGAGTGCTCCCGGGTCTTGATTTCCTCCAAAAAGTGCGGAGGTCGGTGCTCACGGAACTGCCCGGTAAGGTTGTGGTCATCGGCGGTGGAAACGTGGCTGTCGATGCGGCCAGAAGCGCGCGCAGGTTGGGCGCCGACAAGGTGGAAGTGGTGTGTCTTGAACAAAGAGGCGACATGCCGGCCCATGAAAGGGAATGGAGTGACGCACTGGAGGAAGGGATCCTCTTCCACTACGGCTGGGGGCCGAAACGCTTTCTCGGTAAGCGGAGCAGGGCGAGCCGTGTTGAATTTGCCGGGTGCACATCAGTGTTCGATTCCAAGGGGCGCTTCAGCCCATCCTATGAAGAAGACGAGTCGCTCATGCTTGATGCAGATTGGGTGATCCTGGCGATTGGACAGGTGCCGGACATATCTCCTTACAGAGCGAGTCCTCTGGCAGAAAGAGGGTTTGTGCAGACCGATCCCATCACGCTTGCTACGACGTGGGAAGGGGTTTTTTCAGGCGGAGATTTTGTGACGGGCCCCAGATCAGTGGTGGAGGCCATAGCCGCCGGAAAGCGGGCTGCTCTGAGCATTCATTGTTATACCCTGGGAAAACCTTTTAGCGAAGCCGAGGAGAGAACTCTCTTGGGGGATGGACCCGGTTTTTCGATTCACTCGTTCTTCCATCCAAGGGAGGGCTGGGATCCGAAGTCGGTGGTTCGATTCGAAGATATCGAGTCTTTATGCCTTGATCAAGAAGCGCGGAGGTCCTTGGGCCGGCTGAGCCCGGTTGAACGGACCACGGGATTCCATGAAGTAGATATTCCGCTCGACCTTCGGGAAGCTGTTCAGCAGGCGGGTCGCTGTTTTTTCTGCGGCACATGTACGGGATGCGACCGGTGTTTTCTTTATTGTCCGGAGGTATCCCTCCTTCCTCCCGACGAAAACTGCTCGTTCTACAGAGCTGATGATGCATTCTGCAAAGGGTGTGCCGTATGCGCGGCGGTTTGTCCTAGAGGGGTCATGACCATGGGTGAGGTAAAATGAAGAAATTCATCACAGGCAATCATGCCGTAGCCGAAGCCGTACGGCTTTGCCGAACTCAGATCGTGGCAGCTTATCCTATAACACCTCAAACTCCTATCTATGAAAAACTCTCCGATTGGGAGGCAGCCGGTGAGCTGGGCGGCATCATGATGCGAACAGAGTCGGAGCATTCCGCTATGGCGGCCTGTCTTTCCGCCTCCCTGGCCGGAGTGAGGGCTTTTACCGCCACGTCTTCTCAAGGCCTCGCCCTGATGCACGAGATGCTCCACTTTGCTTCAGGATGCAGGGCCCCTGTGGTCATGGCGTGTGTGAACCGGACGCTCGCCGCTCCCTGGGCATTCTGGAGCGATCAAACAGACAGCCTGTCGCAGCGTGACACGGGGTGGATACAGATTTACTGTGAAGACAACCAGGAGGTTTTCGACTCGGTGATTCAGGCCTTTCGGATTGCTGAAGGTGTTTTGCTTCCTTGCATGGTGGTCCTGGAAGCAAATTACATCTCTCACTTCATGGAGCCTATTGAGGTTCCCGAGCAGGAGCAGACGGATCGTTTTCTTCCCCCTGTGAAGATCCCTGAGCGGTTTGATGTGGACAACCCCTCCTTTGTGGCCCCTGTAGTGTCGCAAGTGCAGTTTGAGGCCTTCCGCCACCTGAGCTATGAGGCAATGTCCAACGCTTTGGATGTAATCGAGGAGGTGGACAGGGATTTCGGGGACCATTTCGGCAGGAACTACGGGCTGGTCGAAGCTGTCGGACTTGACGGTGCGGAACTGGCGCTGGTGACCACGGCGACGATAACCTCCACGGCCCGTGTGGCCTTGGCCGGGCTGCGGGAGAAGGGGCACAGGGTTGGTCTGGTGAAGATTCGGGTCTTTAGGCCCTTTCCCACTAGAATTCTGCGAGAGATCCTGGAGCCGGTGCCAAGGGTCGCCGTGTTGGAACGGAACCTTTCTCTGGGAAGAGAAGGCATCTTCTGTTCCGAGCTTAAGGCCGCCCTGGTCAATTCCGAGAAGCCCCACCATGTCCAGGGGTATCTTGCCGGGATGGGCGGCACGAACGTGGACCCTGATCTGATAGAAAGGGTTGTGATTGATGCCTTGTCAAGAGAAAGGGTCTCGGATGAACCCATCTGGATGATGGAGAAAAAGTGATGGTTGTAAAGGCTCAGTCTCGTCCGGCCGAAGTATTGCGGCCGGGTCACGCAGGGTGTCCGGGATGCGGCCATGCTATGGGCATGCGCATGGTTCTCCGGGCCCTTGGAAATCGAGCCGTAGTGGTTGTGGTGCCCTCCTGCGTGGCTGTGATCTCAGGTCCCTATCCTTACGCGGCACTCAACGTGCCCATGTTTCACTCCGCCTTTGAGATTGCCGCGCCTACAGCGGCCGGGATCTCCCAGGCCCTGAAGATCCAGGGCAAGGACGACATCCCGGTGCTGGCATTTGCAGGAGACGGAGGGACCTTTGATATCGGCCTTCAGTCCCTCTCGGGTGCTGCAGACAGAAACGAGGATTTCATTTATGTGTGTATGGACAACGAGGCCTACATGAACACGGGAATTCAGGTTAGCTCAGCAACGCCGCGCTACGCTTGGACCGGCACCTCACCCATGGGCAACACGCGCCGCAAGAAACACATAATGGAGATCATGGCAGCCCATCGCATACCCTATGCGGCAACGGCGTGCATCGGGTTTGCGGATGATTTGACGGCCAAGGTGAAAAAGGCAAAAGAGATGCGCGGAACGAGGTTTCTTCACCTTCTCTCGCCGTGTCCCACCGGCTGGAAAATGGAACAGCACCTGTCTCCCAAGGCGGCCGTCGCTGCGGTGGAGACAAACATCTTTCCCCTTTACGAAATCTTCGGAGGATCGGAGTACGTGATCAATTACCGCTCCAAAGGACTTCCGGTTGAGACGTATCTCTCGCTCCAGGGAAGGTACCGGCACCTGAGGCCGGAGGACGTCAAGTCTATCCAGGCGGAGACGGACAGGAACTGGGAGGAACTCAAGAGAAGAGTGTAAGGATTTTGATGGCTAGGAACCGAATTTTAAGAATTCATACCATGTAAGAAAGGAAGGAGGGTCCCATGGCACGTTTCATAAGAATACTTTTGATTGGATCGATCGTTTTTTCTCTGGCTTCCATGACGGAGGCGAAGAAAGTCACCGTCAAGGCGGTTACGGCATGGCCCAAGAGTGTTTGGGAAGTCGGCAACTTCATGAAGTTCCTGGAGATCGTCAATGAGCGCGTGGCGCAAAGATATGCCGGCCAGCTTGAGATTCAGTATGCCGGGGGACCGGAAGTTATCCCCAACCAGGAGCAGGTGGAGGCGGCGAGGATGGGTGTGGTGGACATGGTGTTCACGACCGACGGGTACTACGTTTCTGCAGTACCGGAGGTCAACGCGCTGAGCGTGTCCATGCTTGACGGCTGGGAGGAACGGGCCCAGGGTGTGAACGCTTTTCTGGACAAGATTCACCAGGAAAAGGTCAACTGCCTCTATCTCGGAAGATTAGGTCACAACCTGCCTTTTACGCTCTATCTTACTAAACCCGTGAAGGGCATCGAGGACATAAAGGGGTTGAAAATCCGCTGCAGCCCGACTCTCATCGGTTTTCTGAAGAAACTGGGAGCCCAACCTGTGGTCATTCCTCCCACGGAAGTCTATACCGCCCTGGAGCGTGGTGTGGTAGACGGTTTCATGTGGCCTGCAGGTCTGATCAGAGACTGGGGATGGGAAAAGGTCACGAAGCATGTCGTTCAACCCGGTGTGTACAACGGGGCGAATGTGGTTGTAGTAAACAAAAAGAAGTGGGATGAGATCCCGGGCGATCTGCAGCAGGTTTTGATCGAAGCGGAAGACGAGGCAGCCCGCTTTGCCAAGCAAAGAGCTCTTGATCTGATCAAGAATGAAACAGCAGCCCTTAAGAAGATGGGGATAGATTACATCGAACTCCCGCCCGCCGAGGCAAAGCAATTTGTCGACACGGCCTATGCTTCACTCTGGAGCATCATCATAGAAAAATCGCCGGTGAACGGACCCAAGCTGAAAGAGATGGTAACCAGGCGGTAGAACGGAAATAGGCGTAACATCTTATCAAATGAAGCCGGCGCTTCGCTTCGGGGTCATACATGAAAGAAACTTCGTAACACTATTTCTGAAAACCTTATCAGTGTCAGGTGCGGGGGTCCCTCTCAAAACTGCAAAACGAAGGGAATCCGGGGTGAAGAATGAAAATATCTGGTAGGCGCCGACGTGCCGCCCCTATGGCGACGGTGCGGAAAGGCAGGGGAGAGACTTGCTGAGCAGGTTCCTGGACAGGATTTTGACGGGGATGGGCGTGCTGGCGGGTCTCCTCCTCCTCTTCATCACCTTTTCCATCAGCTACAGTATAGTCACCCGTTCATTGGGCTTTCAGAGTCCGGTCTGGACAGTTCAGTTTAACGAATATTCACTGCTCTGGATTACGTTCCTGGGATCTGCATGGGTTCTCCGCAGGCAAAAGCATGTTGCGGTGGATATAATTACCGGCCGCCTGGGTCCTGCCGGCAGGAGGATCGCGAATGTTCTCCACAGCATCCTGGGCGTCGGACTGTGTGCCGTACTCTGCTGGTACACTTCTCGAATGACCCTGAATCTCTTTCAGCGCGGCGTCACTGACGTCCAGGCTGTAGACACGCCCAAGTACCTGGTTCTTATAATTATCCCAGTTGGTTTTTTCTTCCTTACGGCTCAATTTTTTAGAAATCTGAGGACTTCTCTGCGAAGAGCTGAATCCGACCCGAAGCGGTTGGACACGCAGAAGAGCAGCTCCGAATCGCCGGCCGGGGGACCGGGAGCGATCGCCGAGAGAAGGAAAGACTGATCATGGAATGGTGGGCGGTCCTCGGTTTCTTCATATTCGGGTTGCTCATTGTGCTGGCCTCGGGTTTCCCCATTGCCTTCGGTTTCCTCTTGATCAATCTGCTGGGAACCCTCATCTTCATGGGTCCGATGGGACTCCGGCAGATGACGCTCCAGATTTCTTCCTCTCTCTCGACCTTCACCTTGACGCCCATACCGTTGTTCATCTTCATGGGAGAGTTGATGTTCCACTCGGGCATCGCCAACAACACAATCGACGTCGTGGATAAATGGCTGGGCAGGCTTCCGGGGCGTTTGAGCCTGCTCGCCGCAGGCACAGGGGTTCTCTTTGCCGCTTTGAGCGGCTCGACACTTGCAAATACGGCAATGCTGGGAACCGTGCTACTACCGGAAATGCGCAGACGGGGGTACAAATCGTCCATGGCCGTAGGGCCTATTGTCGGGGTAGGGGGGCTGGCCATGCTCATTCCGCCATCCTCTCTTGCTGTTGTTCTGGCAAGCATCGGTCACATTTCCGTAAGCAGGATACTGGTCGGTGGGGTCATCCCCGGCCTGCTTCTGGGGGCACTTATCGCCGGTTATGTTATCGTTCGGTGCTGGTTGGATCCATCCCTTGCTCCGCGATATGATGTCGCGCGGGCGAGCTTCAGGGAAAAGATCACTGGAACGATCAAGTACCTGCTTCCGTTGGGATTCATCATCTTTATGGTCCTCGGGCTCATGCTTCTTGGAATTGCCACCCCCACGGAAGCGGCTTCTACAGGCACTCTCGCTACGATGATGGTGACCCTTTTATATGGGCGTCTAACCTGGAGGATGCTCAAGGCATCGATCATAGGGACCCTGGATATTTCGATCATGGTCTTCATGATCATCGCAGCCTCCAACACCTTCAGCAGCCTTCTGGCTTTCACAGGGGCGACCTATGGGCTCCTGGGCGTTGTGGAGAATTTGAATGTGGCGCCGCTGGTCATCTTGCTTGGGATGCAGCTCATCGTCTTCGTCATGGGAACATTCATGGAAACCATTTCCATCATGATGATCTGCATGCCCATTTTCATGCC
>JAFGDM010000306.1 GCA_016932115.1 Deltaproteobacteria bacterium
AAATCAGTCATTCAATAAGGGTTCTTTCGTCTCCTGGAAGGAAGAATGCTGAGGGCCTCCCTATACTTTGCTACCGTTCGCCTGGCTACATTAATATTTTTTTTCTTAAGCATTTCAGCGAGTTCTTGGTCACTTAAGGGCTTTGCTCGCTTTTCAGCCTTTACCATGTTCTTGATCAGTTCCTTCACCGTCTCCGAAGATACGGAGTCGCCGTCAAAGCATTGGATGGCACTGTTAAAAAAATATTTAAGTTCAAAGACGCCCTGAGGAGTATGGATATACTTATTTGTTGTTACCCTGCTGATTGTTGATTCATGCATTTGGATGTCTTCGGCCACGTCCCGAAGAACAAGCGGTTTAAGATGACTTATACCCTTGTCCAAAAAATCCCTCTGAAATTTAATGATGCTTGTGGTGACACGGTAAATAGTCCTCTGCCTCTGGTGAATGCTTTTGATGAGCCATGCCGCTGACTTCAATTTCTCCTGGATGTACTGTTTAGTCCCGTCCTCCATGGCCGCCCGACTATTCAAAATATCCCTGTAATAGCCGTTGATCCTGAGTTTTGGCAGTCCGTCCTCGTTGAGGGCGATCTCATAGTCATTCCCTACCTTGAAAACATAAATATCCGGGGTGATGTAAACAGTTTCCTCATCGCTGTACTTGCGCCCGGGCTTGGGCTCAAAAGCCGTGATGATACTTACAGCGTGAATCACGTCCTCAAGGCTTGCGGAGAGGCTCTTTGCGATAAGATCGTAGCGCTTTGTTTCAAGCCTCTCCATATAATCGAGGAGGATCTTCTCAACAAGGGTTCCCTCAAGATTCTGAAATCTTGCCTGGATCAACAGACACTCCTGCGTGTTTCTCGATGCGACTCCCACGGGGTCGAAATTTTGGATCAAGGACAACGTTTCCAGAACCTCATCCTCGGTTCGTCCGGTTATCCCACAGATCTCTTCAATAGATATTTTCAGGTAGCCGTCGTCGTCAAGGTTTCCTATGATGTGAAGACCCACATCTTTTTGCAGATCGTCGGCTCTGCTCATACTGAGTTGCCACAGGAGATGGGCATGGAGGCTTGTTTTGCTCGATGTTACCGACTCAAAAGAAGGTGTATCCCTGGGCTCATAAGGAGACTCCGCCCATCCCTTGTTGTATTCGGAGAGATAGCTCTCCCAATCGAGTTCCTCTCTCATTTTTTCGCGGGGATCGACTTCAGCAAGTGCAAGCTCCGGAGTCGTTTCAGCCTCAAAGCCCCTCTCATCACCATCACCCTCGGCGACCGAGTCCTCGATAACAGGATTCGTTTCCAGTTCCGTTTGGACCGTTTCCAAAAGCTCGAGCCTTGAGAGCTGGAGGAGCTTGATCGCCTGCTGCAGTTGCGGCGTCATGATGAGCTGCTGAGATAGGGTAAGAGATTGCTTTAACTGCAAAGCCATAATTCAAAAGCCCCAATACTCATTGGATTCGTCTACAAACTGAACTCATCCCCCAGATAGCAACTCCGCGCGATTTTGCTCTGTAGGATCTTTTCCGGGCTGCCGTGCTCCACAATACGCCCTTGGTTGATAATATAGGCTGAATCACACACTTTCAACGTTTCTCTCACATTATGATCTGAGATGACAATGCCGATGCCCCTGCCTTTCAACTGGGTAATTATTTGGTTGATATCGTTCAGGGCAAGCGGGTCGATTCCTGCGAAGGGTTCATCAAGCAACATGAATCGCGGCTCCGTTACAAGGGCCCGGGTGATTTCAAGCCTTCGCCTTTCTCCGCCGGAGAGCGAAGACGCCATCTGCTTTGCCAAATGGGAAATGTTGAGTTCCGCAAGAAGGGACTCCAACCTTTGTTTTCTTTGCGAAGAATGAAGGTTCAAGCTTTCCAGAACAGCAAGCAGGTTTTCCTCGACCGTGAGTTTACGAAAAACTGATGCTTCCTGACAGAGATAAGTGATCCCTTTCCTGGCTCTAAGGTACATAGGATCGTCTGTAATATCCTCACCGTCCAAATGGATCCGCCCCTCGCTGGGTCGCGTGAGGCCGATGACCATATAAAAAGTGGTCGTTTTCCCAGCCCCATTGGGACCAAGGAGTCCAACGATCTCGTTCCTCTTAAGGACCAGGTCAATGCCGTCAACTACCTTCCGTCGGTGGTAAATCTTTGCGAGACCTTTTGCTTCCAATGTTTCACGTTTCTTCGCCAAAGGGAATCACCTTGCCTCGGAGCGAGGCATAATAACGGCCCTTGCTTTTTGTTCTTTAGAACCCTCTACAACACTTCGATTTTCTTTCAAAAAGAGAGTAATCCTGGAACCTTCCACGAAATCCTCTCCCTGCCTAACCACAGGATTTCCTGTCAGTATGATCTTTTCATCCGCCTGATAAAAAACCGCCTCCTCTGCCGCAGCTTCCCCGCCTGCAGATCGCAAAATTCGAACATCGCCGGTTGCTATGATTTTATCGACACGCATTTTCTCGCTTTTTGTCGCACCCTTTGCGGTTTCCTGATCGTAGAATAGAACCATTTTGCTGCAATCCATAACCCAGTCATCTATTTTGGCATTCACCTTTTCAGTGAAAGTCACGGTTTTCTTCTCATTGTCGATTTCAAGGGTGCCTGAGGTAATCACTAAAGGTCCTTGCTTCCCTTCTTGATCCTTTGCGAGATTAAAGCCGGCGGTGAAAGCGGAACCGCTAAGCAGATGAAGGAACAGCAAAGCAAACACGGGAAAGGCTTTTAAAAAACGATTTATCATAAAACCCATTTTCGGTCCTTGATACATGTGGTGACCTCGGAATAAATCCTAAGGATCTCCCTGTTTACGTCGAAAGAAAGGCCTCGACCCTGAACCGAAAAAAAGGGACCGGTAATCATGACCGACTCGTGAGTCTCTAAATCGCCTTTCTTGTGATTGTAAACAACATACTCTGTCTCAAAGGTATAGCCGTTATCTGTTTTTCCTTTTAAATCGCCTTGCATAACAAGCTCTCCGGTTTCGGTATCATAATCCCCCCTTTGACCGATTAAATGCAGGCCGGGCCTGTTTTGAGGCTGAACCTTGAGCCGGAAATCCCTAAAAGTCATGAATCGCTTATTCTTCGAAAAGGTCACCTCGACCGCATCCAAAAGCCACGTCACTTTGTTTTCCGGGTCGGCGTGAGAGTAATGGATGTCCTCAAGCCGTATGCCTTCTACGGCTCCTTTATCCGGAGGGAGGGATGTCGAAAGGTTTTCCCTCTGCGCCAGAAGAATATGTATGCCCGCAAGGAGAATAAGTGCTCCTATTCCAAGCAAGGGCCAGGCTTTCTTGATCCACTTTTTCATTCTGCAATAAATATACCAAATTATGGACCAGTGTGTAAAGATGAATTTTGCCTTGATTCGAGGATGATTTCGCAGACCTCTCGAACGGCACCGTATCCCCCCTTGTGCTTTGTCACGTAGTCAGCAAGCCCTTTTAGCACCGGAGAGGCATCCGATACCGCAAAACAAATCCCTGCATTCTCAAAGAGAGGGATGTCAGGGAGATCATCACCGACACAGCAGACTTGTTTTTTGTTCAGGCCTCTTTGGTGAATGATCTTCTTGCATAGAGGCCCTTTATCTCGGATGCCTTGATGCACTTCTCGAATGCCCAAATCCTTGGCCCTACAGTCGACCGCCTTTGACCGGCGGCCCGAAATGAGGATCACTTCGATTCCTTCATCCATAAGCATCCTTAGGCCGTGCCCGTCTTTTGCATAGAAACTCTTTATTTCCTCTCCTTGCTCGGTCAGGATGATTTGTCCATCGGTAAGCACACCATCCACATCCAGGATAAGGAGCTGAATGGCTTCGGTTTTTTCTCTTGGGATCATAAGTCTCTTTTTTCTGCCTTTCCTCCCTACCTTTAGGGCTAAAGCGATTCCGAAGATCTCAAATCCGGAGGACGGATCGAGTTGGTGAATGCAGCTTTGTTCATGCTTTGGAGTGCACCTTTTGATGGATATCCTTAAGGAGAGCCAGAAGGGGTTCCACCTGACCCAGGGGAAGGGAATTGGGGCCGTCACAAAGGGCGAATTCCGGGGCAGGGTGAACTTCCAAAAAAACACCGTTGCACCCGGCAGCTACAGCCGCCCTTGAGAGATACGCCACAAACTCCCTCTGCCCTCCGGAGCATGTGCCGGCGGCCCCCGGGAGCTGCACACTGTGAGTGGCATCAAAGATTACCGGAAAACCAATCGTTTTCATCAAAGGAATGGCGCGCATGTCGACCACAAGGTTATTATACCCGAAGGAAGACCCTCTCTCCGTTAGGAGAAGACGTCGATTGCCTTGAGCGACGACTTTATCGGCCACGTTCTTCATGTCAAGAGGAGAAAGAAACTGCCCCTTTTTGACGTTTATGGGAAGACGCGTGCTTGCCGCCGCTACCAGAAGATCCGTCTGCCTGCACAAAAAAGCCGGAATCTGAAGTACGTCCAGGACCGCGGCGGCATCGGGCAGTTCTTCCAGCTTGTGGATGTCGGACAAAACGGGAAGCCCGGTTCTTTCTTTCACTCTTTGAATGATCTCAAGCCCCTTTAGAATTCCGAGTCCGCGATAAGAGGAAAGAGACGTCCGGTTCGCCTTGTCATAGGATGTTTTGAAGATGATCGGAATTTCAAGCTTCTCCCCAAGCTCTTTTAGAAAATACCCGACTTCGAGCGTTATATCTTCGGTTTCAATGACGCAAGGACCTGCAACAAGGAAAAAAGGGCCTTCTTCTCTGATCGTGAAGTTGCCGATGGTAACCGG
>JAFGDM010000063.1 GCA_016932115.1 Deltaproteobacteria bacterium
CTAAATTGTTACAAAAAAATTCTTAAAGCGCTCCAGTATTTTATGGTTGCTCTCAAGGGCCGTGATATAGAACTTTTTTTTCGATCACGATGAGCTCAGGCTCAGGACTTTATAGCCTTTTCTTGAAAGGAAGCCGGCAATTTCATCGGGAATGTCGACGGAACTTGCAAAGATGCTTTTGCCGGTTTCATCCTGAAACGAAATCCCGGGAATCGTCACCATGATATTTTTTGACTCTCCGCTGCCGGCTGTGGTGAAAGCCCGAGGCTTTGAGTCGAAACGGATGCCGATGAATTCAAGAATCTTGGACACGATGATCCCCGGGTCAGCTTCAGCAGCGACAGACAGCACAGAAACCTTGTACTCGTTGAGGAGAGGGATCATCTCGTTTCCGATGCCTGAGAAATCAATGATGGCCTCCTTCTTGTCGAGATAGAGGAAGAAATCCGCTTTCACCGTCATGCTGAAACCGCCCTTTCCATCGCTGTGCAGGGGCAATTCCATGTTTCTTGTAAAGGCCTGGCCGGCCAGGTTCAGGACCGTTTCAATGATCCGGGCTTTGTCGTGTCCGGCTTTTAGAACCTCCGATGGGAAAGGACTCGCCGGTTCGAGGGAAGAGAGCGGAGGATATTCGATGGTCTTGATGCCTTGGACTGCAAGAAAATCCTTGAGTTCATGGGGAATCCTCGGCCCTTTTTCATCCGGAAGGTTAATGAGAATGGCCTGTTCCCTTGATCCCTGCGGGTCAGGGGACGGGATAATGATCCAGTCGGCCGTGATCCTGAAGTATATGTCACCAACGAGCTCGAACGGTTCACCGCTCCTGTAGAGCTTGTGAAATTCGCAGAGAGGGAAAATCTTATTGAGGGCGCTTCTCAGGTCGTCGCGATCCTGGATCTGAGCTACCCTGTAATTCTCCCAGTTGGAAGTGATGACGTAAGCCATCCTTTCCGGGAGTTCACGGTAAAGGTCAACGACGATGCGTTTGCCGTTTGAGAGGTTGGCAACAGGAAAAGACTCAGCTTTGAGATTGATCTGACCGCCTGAGCGCAAAGGGATGTAATGCTCGCCGGTGTTCACCCACTCTTCGCCCATGAGTGTGAAGATCTCTTGGAGTTGATAGCCCAGGGCTGTGAACTCTTTATCGGCTGATGGCGACCCCGCCTTTTGGCCTTCAACACGCATCCTTTTTTCTCCGGCAGGCTTGACGGGGGCTCGCACGAAGTGGGGGGTGTGCACAGGAAGGCGCACCATCTGGTCGGGATAAAGGATGTTCAGATCGGCAATTTGTGGGTTTAGCCTGTGGATCTGTTCGAGGCATTCCTCAGTTATTTGATGATCCGAAAGGCCGTAGTGAGTCTTGACGATCTTGATTAGGGAATCCCCCGGCCGGACAGTGTAGCTCTCCAGCTTGAGGTCTTTGAGGTCGGCAAGTGGGATCGGTTGCGGCGGTTCCTTGGGAAGGATGCCTGCCAGTCCTTTGACCGGTGAAAGGGTCAGAGGGATCATAATCTTTTCGCCGGGATGAATTAGATCCAAATTGGAAAATGTGCTGTTAAGCCGTTTGAGCGCGGCGAGCAACTCAGGAAGTTCTCTTTTTTCGAGGAGACCCCTTTTCCGGAGCAATTGCCAGAGGTGGTCCCCTTTCCGGACGGTATAGGTTTCCGTTAGGACCTTTCTTCCTTCAATCTCGTGGATCTCTTTGTCTGATTCGGCGGTTTGGACAAGGGAGATGGAATAGGTCTCCTCACCTCCTTCCTGAGAAAAGGTGGGGCCCAAAGGAAGGAGAAAAATTAGGAGGGCTGCCGGAAGCAAAGAGAAAATTTTAATAAAAATATTCAACTTTTTAAGTTAGTTACCTAATAATAAAATGCATCTTACCCATTTTTTAGAAAGGGGTCAAGTTTTTTCAAAATCTAGAAAATCCCAGTCCCACATCTTGTCATGCGACAAAATATATTCCACACCATCTGGTATTTCTTCTTTACAAGGGATGATAAATCGTGTAAAAGATCTCAAGTTTGAGGTTGTTTGGAGGCATCCATGAAGATCAAGAAAGTTTCCATGGTGGGTTTTAAATCCTTTCCGGAAAAATTGGACATCCCCTTTCCTTTGGGATTGAGCGCCATCGTAGGACCGAATGGATGTGGAAAGAGCAATATCGTAGATGCCATCCGATGGGCAATGGGTGAACAAAGCGCCAAACTCCTTAGAGGCCGGCAGATGGAAGATGTGATTTTCAACGGCACCGTGGAGCACAAGCCTCTGGGAATGGCAGAGGTTTCCCTGCTCTTTGAAAACGGCAACAGCTCTTTTCCTCCTCAGTTTGTCCACGAAAGCGAAATATCAATCACAAGAAGGCTTTACCGCTCCGGAGAAAGCGAGTACCTGGTCAATAATGTACCCTGCAGGCTCAAGGACATTCAGGAAATATTCATGGATACAGGCCTTGGCAACAGAGCCTATTCTATCATCGGACAGGGCCAGATCGGATCCATTGTGGAACAGAAGCCTGAAGAGACAAGGGCTATGCTGGAGGAAGCGGCCGGTATCACCAAGTATAAGAGGAAAAAGGAGGAATCGGAGAGAAAGATTGATGGAGCCGGGCAGAATCTCCAGCGGGTGGAGGACATCCTTGGAGAAGTGGAAAAACAGATGCGATCCCTTAAAAGGCAGGCAGCCAAGGCCAAACGATTCAAGGGCCTTGGAGAGGAGATTCAGGGGCTTGAGTTGATTCTTAACGCCCACGCCTATCAGGAGCTCAAAGAGGAATCGGGAACCAGAATGAAATCCACGGAAGCTTTTTTGCAGGAAGAAGCGGTCAGGTCGGCTGAGGTTTCGCGTATCCAGGCGGGGGTAGAAACCCTGAACCTGCAAATGGAGGAAAAGGATCAAGAGATCGCGGAGCTGAGGGATTCCTTTCTGCACACCAAGGAGAAGGTGAGCAGAAAGGAAAGCGCTTTGGAGGCTTTGGCAGCGGAAAAAAGGATGCAGGTAGAGATGGAGAAGCGTCTGGAGAAAGACAGACAGGATCTTGACAGACGACTCGAGGAACTGAAAAAGGAGAAGGCTCTGCTTTTGGAGAAAATAGGCCAAGTCAAACAAGCGGCAACCCGCCTGGAGGAGGAGATTGCGCTGACCGAGGCGCGTGCCAAGAGCCGGCAGGAGCTTCTGAAGCAAATTAAGGCCGCCTACGAGGAAGCCCGAAATAGAGTTCAAGCAGGGGTGTCAAAGGAAATGAGCTTGAGTCAGGAATCGGGTTATCTCAACAAGCGGATCGGCGAGATAACGGACAGCCGTTCAAGGCTCGAGAAAGAGCTTAGTGAGATCCGCCAGAAGTTGGAAAACCTCGCCCTGGCCGGAAAAAGGAAAAGTGAGGTTCGCGAAGCTCTAACAAAAAAACTTCTGGAGATTTCCGCAGACGTGGCAAGGGAACAGCAGATCTGTCAAGAATTGGATCAAATGCGAAAAAACCTGGAAACTCAACTCAGGTCCCTGGAGGGAGCTCTTCACCTGGACAAGACCAAGCTTGCCGGCCTCCGATCCCTTGCGGAGAACTTCGAAGGTTTCAAAATCGGGGTCCGAACCGTCATGAAAGCGGAGGATCTCCGGGTGAGGCGAGAAGGACGAATCAAAGGGTTGGTGGCCGACATCATTCAGGTCGAGCCGAATCTCGAGCACGCCCTGGAGGCCGCCCTTGGCGAGAAATTACAGTACGTCATCGTTGAAAGCCAAAAAGACGGAAAGGAAGCGATTGAGTATCTCAGGGCCAGAGCCAAGGGGAGAAGCAGCTTTATTCCTCTTTCCGAGCTCGACGGAAAGGTCGAAAACGGGGGGGGCATAGGTCTGCCGTTGCTGAAAGATATGGTCAAGGTCGGGGAAGAGTACAAGCCGATTGTCGAGATGCTTCTGGGCGCTACGGCCTTGGCGGAAGACCTTGATGAGGCTGTTTCCGTGTGGTCGAGCAATGGGAAGCGTTCCTGCCTGGTGACTCGGGAAGGAGACATGATTGATTGTTCAGGGATCATCAGCGGAGGCAAAGCACCTCAGAGCACTCACGGGATATTTGCGCGGAAAAGGGAAATGGGCGACCTGGAACAGGCTGTATCCGTACAAGAGAAAGAGGTTAAACTCCTTCAAGGAAAGCTTGAAAAGATCATCATGGACAAGGAAGAGCTGGAAGGGAAGCTGCTCGGCCTTGTGGAAGAAAAGGGGGACTGTCAGGACAAGATCAATGAGCTGGACAAGGCCAATTTTCAGCTTGGCCATGAAATGGATCAGCTCGACAGGTTCATCCAGAGAATTTCCGAAGATCTCGGCCGACGGGATAAGGAGGAGAGCAAACACAGAGAGGACCTGATAAGAATTTCCTCGGAGCTCATTCGCTCCAAAGAAAAACGAGAACAAGAAGAGGTGTATTTCCGGGAAAAAGCAAATGAGTTGCAGGGAAGCGAAGAGGAATTCGAAAGGTTTCGAAATGAACTGGCTCGACTTAAAATGGATCATAGCCTTGCAAGGGAAGAGCAGCGAGGATTAAACCGGGAGGTGGAGAGAATCGAGAATTTTGCTGAGGAAGCCCGGGGGACCTTCAGGAGAATCGAAGAGGACATTGCAGGCGCCCGGGAAAAGCACAAAGGGTGTACGAAAAAAGAAGAGGATCTGCGCGATGAGATGAAGGGTGTATACGCGCAACTTCAAGGGGCGGAAGATGTCTTGAACCGGGCGGATCAAAACCGCAATATTTTACGCAACGAGATCCGGGAGGAGGACAAAAAGGCGGAAATCGCGCGCAACGCGCTGGAGGCCGTCAAGGAAAAAATTCATCGGGCAAAGATGGAGCACTCTGAGATCACTTTTAAAATGGAGAGCCTTGCCGAGATGGTCAGAGAGAAATATAACCTCAACCTTCACCACATTTACAGTGCCCACCTTAAAGAGGATCTTGCTCTTGCCGACGCCCGGGAACGTCTGGATCATGTTAAAAGGCTGAGAGAGAGGCTGGGAGAGGTCAACCTCACGGCCATCCGGGAGCATGAAGCTCTGAGGGAGCGCTATACCTTTATCACAACACAAAGGCAAGATCTTTTGGATTCCATTCATTCACTCCAGGAGGCCATCCGCAAGATCAATAAAACATCTCTTGAGAAGTTCACTGAAACATTCCAACAGGTGGATGAAAAACTCAAGGTGGTTTTTCCCATCCTTTTCAACGGGGGGACGGCAGGGCTCAAGCTCGTGGATGAATCCAAGCCCTTGGAGAGCGGGGTCCTTGTGGAAGTCCAGCCTCCTGGAAAGAAGGTCAGTCATATGGGCCTGCTCTCAGGCGGTGAGAAGGCTCTTGTGGCTATGGCCCTCATCTTTGCCATCTACCTGATCAAGCCGAGTCCTTTTCTGCTTCTTGATGAGGTGGATGCACCTCTTGACGAGGCAAACATCGATCGTTTCAACGACCTTTTAAGGGAGATCAGGAAATACTCACAGATCATTCTCGTGACGCACAACCGGAGGTCTATGGAGATTGTGGACAGGCTCTTCGGCGTCACCATGGAGAAACAGGGTGTGTCAAAAATGGTCACAGTGAGCCTGGAGGGATTTCAAGTACACTGAAGGGGGCGCAAGGCACACGGAGCGCAAGGAAAAACCGCAACCCGGTATCTGAATGAGGAAGGTCAATCTGCGATGTTCTTGTGAAGCTGTGCCGACCGCCATAGCTTTGGTGTTGTTTCGAACTCAGTGATTCAGATTTGATTGCGGCCATTGCCGCCGGGACTTAATCCGAAATACAGCGATGTGGACATTTTACAGGAAGAAGGAAAAGGGAGAGGAGCAGGCGGAGCCCAAAGGCTTTTTATCGAGGCTCCGGGAAGGTCTCTCAAAAACAAGGACCGGCCTGGCAGGAAGGCTGGACAACCTCCTTTACGGAAAGAAGCAAATCGATGAGAAACTCCTGGAGCAGATCGAGGAGATTCTCTTCACCTCTGATTTAGGAGTGGCCGCAACCCGGGAACTTATTGAAACGGTTCAGGCCGGGGTGGCCAGAAAAGAACTTGATCAGCCTGAGAAGTTGCGAAAGGCTCTGAAAGAGCAAATCCGGCAGTTTCTGGATGTGGTTGACATTCCTCATTCCATGCCGGGTCCCGGCGAACCTTATGTCATCATGGTCATCGGGGTCAACGGTGTGGGCAAAACCACGACTATCGCAAAGCTGGGCTATCAGGCCAGGGAACAGGGAAAGACAGTGATATTTGTAGCAGGGGATACCTTCAGGGCCGCTGCGATCGAGCAACTGCAAGTTTGGGGAGATAGGGTGGGTGTCGAGGTGATCAAACAGAAACAGGGATCGGATCCCTCGGCCGTGGTGTTCGACGGCCTCTCCTCGGCCCTTGCAAAACGTATTGATGTGGTGCTTATCGACACGGCGGGGAGGCTTCACACCAAAAGCAACCTGATGGAGGAGCTGGAGAAGATCAACCGGGTGATCAAAAGGAAACTGCCGGGGGCGCCCCATGAGGTGTGGCTCGTTCTTGATGCGACAACCGGGCAAAATGCCGTTTCGCAGGCGGAAATTTTCCATAAAGCTCTGGGATTGACCGGTATTATTCTCACGAAGCTGGACGGGACAGCCAAAGGGGGCATTGTGGTCGGCATATGCCGTCAGATGAAAATCCCGATCAAGTTCATCGGCATAGGCGAAAAAATGGATGATCTTAGGCCTTTCAATGCCCCGGATTTTGTGGACGCCATATTTGGATGAACCGCAAGCCCCGGATAATCAGGGTGAACCCTTTCATCCGGTTGCAGTTCTCGCCAAGGTGAGACAGTAAACGTCTTTTACTCCGGCCTTTTTAAGGACCCCGGCACATTCGTTTAAAGTGCTTCCCGTGGTTGCCACGTCATCAATCAAAAGCACAGTCCTTCTACGATATCCTGCGGTGTTCACAACGTCAAAAGCTTTTCGAACATTCCTCTTTCTTTCTTCGCTTGAGAGTGCTGTCTGAGGTTGGGTGAAACGTGTTCTTCTGAGGGAGAGATAGTCGAGATCCGCTTTAAGGCTGAATGCCACGTGGCGGGCCAAAAGCAGGCTTTGGTTGAAACCTCTCTTTCTGAGTCTTCGGGGATGAAGGGGAACAGGCATGATAAGAAGTCCGTCAGGACCACCGAGCCATCCAGCGGCATAAGAGGCGAGCAGGGGGCCGAGGAATCGGGCAAGGTAAGTTTTTCTTGCGTACTTGAGTTCATGGATCGCCGTCATAAGGAGGCCTTCATAAAGGTAAGGGGCGCGGGCTATGGCGAAAAAGGGCTTGGTCGCCAGACAGTCCGCGCAGAGGTGGTCTTCTCCGGCGCCGGAAGCAAAGGGTTTGCCGCAAACAGGGCAGATGGGAGAGCCGACATCAACGAAGGAATTGAAACAGGGGCGGCATAAATCCAACTCTTGTCCCTCGTGGATCACCCCGTCCTCCCGCAGAAAAACGCCGCACACGCCGCATCGGGAGGGATAAATGAGATCCATAAATCCGCTTAAAAGTTTCATTCCCCGGCTTCTTTCAAAAAATCTTCATGAGATGCATCAGGATTAATTCCAGGGCAGGCGTTCATAGCCTCCCTCCAGCTTTCCGGGTCTTTGAGAAGAGCCGGGTAAAAGGGCCAAAGTCGGCAGGGGGCCGGCTTTACCTGATGGATGAGGCAACCTCTATCCTTGTTGAAGAAGACGCAGTAGCCGTCCGCACCACTCTTGACATAACGCTTGCCGTTCCTGGCTTCACAATGAATCTTTAGAAAGGTTTCCACCGAGGTGTTGAGAAACGCGGCGATAACCCCGGTTTCTCGCTCATCCACAAGGATGCCGCCCTCTCCATAGCAACAGGTCCCGCATTTTTTGCATTCGAAAGCTTTCATGGTAAAATGCTTATATGGGTACTGAGCAAGATGCACGGCAGAACGACATAATTGAGAAAACACTAAACTTTTTGGCTTTTGAAGGGAAAAATCGCACAGGTGCCGTCTTCGTTTATGCCCGCGGCTAACCTTTCTTGAGCATGTTGTCAAGAGTCCAGTCCAGACGCAGCATTACCCGGCGGTCCTTCTGCTTCGCTCTGTAAATCAAATGTCCCTTTTCGAGCCCGTACATAAAGAGATCGCGCGTCAACTCGACATCCATTCGGCAATAGTCGGCCAGTTTTTCCAAGTCGCCCTGCTTGAACCATTCAAGAGCCTGCAAGCCGTCGGCCGACTTTCGCCTGTTTAAGGTCTCAGAGGCAAGATGATCAAGCCCTAGGCGGAAACCGAGACGATGGTGGATGTCTTCCAGCATGTCGAAGGTGGGAAGAGACTGAAGATTTTTTCCCGTGTAAGCCCCTAGCACAGTGTAGTCGAATCGCTTTATGTTAAAGCCTATGATAAGATCCGCTTTATCAAGATGGGCCAGAAGCCCGTTGACCTCGGTTTCACTGAAAGTCAAAAATTTTTTTTCCAGGCTGTCAAAGATAACCACCACGGATACCTTCATAAGGTGTATATTCCGCCATCCTCCCACCTCCTTAGCCGATTTCTGTGTCTCTAGATCGAGAAAAACAATTCTAGGTTCTTTAGGCGAAGTCGGCGGCTGTTCGGTTTCCGGCAACAGGAAGGGTTGTTCTTCCTCCGGTGCAGTCTCGAGGATTAGGCTGAGTGGGATTTGACCGAGAAGAAACTCCAGAATGATCACTGCCGCTTTTTTATCCAGAGGTTTGTTTCCCGAGCCGCATTTGGGCGAGTGGATGCAGGAAGGGCATCCGTCCTCGCATCCACATGTTTTGAGATGCTCCAGGGTTTTCTCAAGCAATTCTTGTACAACCCGAAAACCGTGCTGGGCGAGCCCGACCCCTCCCGGATAACCGTCGTAGATGAATATGGCGCTTTTGCCGATCTGCGGGTGATGGGTGTAGCAAATCCCGCCGATATCGTTCCGGTCACAGAGGGCAAAAAGCGGAAAGATGCCTATGGCGGCATGCTCGATGGCGTGAATTCCTCCCATGAAATGGAGGCCTTTTCGCTCCACAAAATGTTGTATGGGGCTTTCAATTTCCACCCAAAACCCGAGAGACTCAAAGGTCTGGGCCGGCAGTTCCAGGGGAAATACCCCCAGCAGTTCCTGTCCGGGCAGGGCCCGCTTTTCGAAGGCGATCACCTTTTCAGTGACCTTGACCCTCCCCTCTCTAACAATGAATTGTCCTGTGGGTTTGCTCTCCAAGACTTCCAGGATCTCCGTCTCTTTTTGCGACAAAGCCCTTGTAAAGTATTGGAGCCCTGTAGGGTGCGCAATGACGTCATGCTTTTCAAGGTCCAGGTTTCGGATAATATGCTGTTTTGCCCGGTGAAGGTAGATAGCGCCGGGGTGGCACTCTTTAAAGGCTCGAAAGCCATCCACGGTTCCCACCGCTTCGCCTGTCTCCTCTTCGAAAATAGTGAAGCTCTCTCCCACGCCTCGGATGTTTACCCTTTGATGGGGGTTTGTCCGTACCGGGAACCATTCGGGTTCTCCCTCCATGCTCCTGGTTAAAAGGCCTCGCAATTCCAACTTTTCAAGATGAGAGGAAAAATCCTTCGGCCACCATTGAGCGTCCTGAAGGGTCAGTTGTTTCTCGGCAGCGGCGCAAGGAAGATGAGCTTCCACGACGAAGGGGTTGTGGGGATCAAGCAGGGCCGACTCAAAAGGTCGTTCAAAAAATTGCTCCGGGTGTTTCATGAAGTACTGGTCGAGGGCATCCGGTTTGGCCAGCAAAATGATGAGGGAGTCTCTGCCGGAACGACCAACCCTGCCTCCTCTCTGCCACGTGGTGATCATGGTACCAGGGTAGCCTACGAGAAGACAAATATCCAGGAAACCGATGTCAATACCCAACTCCAGAGCGCTCGTGGAAACGACGCCAAGAAGTTCGCCGCTTGCGAGTTTGCTCTCGATTTCACGTCGCTCTCCGGGCATGAATCCCGCCCGATAAGAGCTGATTTTGCCCCGCAGGTGCGGAGAGAGTCTGGAAACCCAGACATGGATGAGTTCCGTGGTTTTCCTCGACTGGGTGAAGGCGATAGTCCTAAAACCGTTTTGGACGCAGTGGGTGAAGAGCTTGGCCGAGGAAAAATTGGGACTTGATGCGGGGTTCATGAAAAGCAAATGCCTGCCTGATCTGGGTGCTCCGCTGATGTTGATGACCTCGACCGATTCTTCGATCAGGCTCTCGCCGAAGGCCTTCGGATTGTTCACGGTTGCCGAAAGGAGGATGAATTGAGGTCTTGATCCGTAAAAAGCACAAAGCCTTTTGAGTCGCCGGATGATCTGGTTCATATGGGATCCGAAGATTCCCCTGTAACTGTGCACCTCGTCCATAACAACAAAGGCGAGGTTCTTAAAAAGCTTTTCCCAGCCGTGATGATAGGCCAGGATAGCTGTGTGAAGCATGTCGGGATTGGTGACCAGGATCTCCGGAACCTTGGACCGGATTTGTTTTCGGCGAAACGGGGATGTGTCGCCGTCATAAATGCCGGCGGAGATTTTCCTTTTCTCGAAATTCTTAATGAGAAGGGAGAGATTTTTTAACTGGTCCTGCTCAAGGGCTTTGAGAGGGAAAAGATAAAGCGCCTTGGCATCGGGATTTTTCAGCAGCGCTTCAAGTACGGAGAGATTATAGATCAAGCTCTTACCGCTTGCGGTGGGGGTGGCTACGAGCGTGTGGGAGCCCTGCCTGATTTTCCTGAGTGCTTCGACCTGATGCCTGAACAGGCGATCTACGCCAAGAAGGGGAAGGATGCTTTGAATTTCTGAAGGAAGAGCAGGATCAATGTCATAGTCCGCTTCTTGGGGCGAAAGATGATGGTGGTACACGACGGCAGGTCCGAAGTCCGGGTTTATTCTGAGGGTATTGACATAGTCCGAAAGTCTCATGGAATCTCTACTTTTCAAATCTTTCCTGAATCGCTTCACTCAACTTTTCGTTGGCGGGTTTGGACACGATGGTTATTCAACAATAGCACCGACTACGGATCAGCGGTCAGTCCCATCTCCTCCGTGGCCGATAGGAGCTCCCCCTGCATGTGTTCCCACCGCGCCATTAGGGTTTCCAAGTCTTTTCTTATTTCTCCGTACTCGTTGAGCAAGGGAACTCCTTTTGTCTTGTCCTTGAAAATCTCAGGGTCGATCAGGATGCTTTCAAGTTCGGTCTTTCTTTTTTCCAGACCGTCGATTCGCTCTTCCAGTTCTTTGAGCTTATTGCGGATAGGTTTGAGGGCTGAGGCGATGAGGTGTCGCTTTTGTGCTTTCACCCGTCTTAACATTTTCCGTCCCCGTGCATCAGGGCCGAGGTCGGCTTCTTCAACGTCGTCCTGTGCGCTCTTTGCTGTTTCTTGACCGTTCTCCGCCTTTTCTTCCAAATGGCGGAAGTACTCTGAAAGCGTGCCGGGATACTCCACAATGATCCGGTTCCTGATGTCCCAGATTTTGGTGGCAAGGCGGTTCACAAAGGACTGGTTGTGGGAGACATAAAGAAGGGTGCCCCCAAAGCTTGTGAGGGCGTCGATGAGAATCTCCGAGGAGATGATGTCCAGGTGGTTTGTGGGCTCATCCATGACCATGAAGTTTCCAGGTTTCACGAGAATTTTTGCGAGACACACCCTGGCTCTTTCTCCTCCGGAAAGGACCCCCACAGGCTTTTCCACTTCGGAACCGGAAAAAAGAAAGGCGCCGCACACACCACGCACGAAGGTCAGGCTTGCATGAGGAACCGCTTGGTAGACTTCTTCGAGGACCGTCTTGTTGGGGTCGAGCATTTCCGATAGGTGCTGGGCGTAGTAACTCATGCTGACTTCATGACCCAGGGTGATTCTTCCTTGGTCCGGGGTGAGCTCTCCTGCTACCATCCTCAGAAGGGTGGTTTTGCCGACCCCATTGGGTCCAACGATGGCCACCCTTTCTCCTTTTGTAACCCGCAAATTCAAATGATGATAAAGGAGGTTAGCTTCGAAACCCTTGGAAAGCTCCTGGATTGAGAGAATTTCCCGGCCGCTCCTGGGCACTTCGGGAAAGGAAAAGCGGATTGCTTTCTGCTTCCGGTGGGTTTCCACAAGCTCGATTTTCTTGAGAAGCTTGATTTTGCTCTGAGCCTGCCGGGCCTTAGAGCTTTTTGCCCGGAAACGTTCGATGAACTTGGCGGCTTCTTTGACTTTTTGTTCCTGATTTTTCGCCCTTGCTTCCAGGTTCTTTTTTTCCTCTTCCCGGGCTTTCAGGTAATGGTCGTAATTGCCTTTATAAAAGCGCATGCCTTCAGGTTCGAAACTCATGGTCCTCTCGGTTTGCCTGTTCAGAAATTCTCTGTCATGACAGATGAGAACCATGCCCCCCTTGAAGGTCTTCAAGTACCCCTCAAGCCAATGAACAGAGAGGACATCGAGGTGGTTGGTCGGCTCATCGAGCAGAAGAAGGTCGGGTTTTTGATAGAGAAGACCTGCGAGGGCGGCTCGCATTTTCCAGCCTCCACTGAATGTAGAAACCGGTTTCTTGAAATCTTCAGGACCGAATCCGAGACCGAGCAAGATTTTTTCGGCTTCGTGCACAGGGTGGCGCACATCCAGGTCGATCATTTCCTGATGAAGTTCCGCGAGCCTTGCGGCAAGTCTGGCCTGCGCGTCAGGGGTACGGAAGTCCCTCATTTCTTTCTCGATCCTTTCTATCTCATGCCTGATACGTAATCGGGAGGGAACGGAGTCGATGAGAAAGGAGAGGAGGTTTCCGGACAGGGTCTCATAAATGTCCTGAGGGAGGTAGCCCAAACGGGTTCCTTTCGCAATTCTTATCTCTCCGGAATCGGGTTGCATTTCACCGATCATGAGCCTCATGATCGTTGTTTTTCCTGAGCCATTGGGACCTACCAGGCCGATCCTTTGGCCTTCTTCAATTGAGAAATTGATATTTTTAAAAAGCTCCCGGCCCACAAAAACGACCGAAAGATTCAGCACCGTCACAATACTCATGTTGAAGTTTCAATCTCCATATTTTCCTGTTTTATAGCACGATTCTCTGCTTGTATCCAGACTCCTTTGCGAAATCCCGGAATGCTTGTTGCAAATATATTTGTTGAACTCTTCGGTGTCACCGGAGAGAAAGGCATTGGGTGCGCCTGATCGTTAGATAAAGCAAGATTCTCAATTACAATGCCTATTGCCTTAGGGGATGGTTTGTCATAATATTAAAAGACAGGTCGGTTTTTTCACGCAGGGCTGGGAATACATTCGGCAACGCCTAACCCATGATCCGGAAGGAGAGCATGGCTATGGAAATCATAAGAAAAACCATCGGTCGGATGCTCAACGAGACGGCTGAGAAATATCCCAATCAAGAAGCGCTGATCCACACGGATGTGGCCGTCCGTTACAATTACTCCCTCCTTCTTTGGGAGGTCGACAGATCGGCAAAAGGCTTGATGAATGCAGGAGTTGAAAAAGGAGACAGGGTCGTTCTCTGGGCACCTAACATTCCCGAGTGGGTTGTGGCCATGCTTGCCCTGAACAAGATCGGAGCTATCTTTGTTCCCCTGGACCCCGGCGCAGGGCATGAAGAGCTCCTCTACGTTCTCGTTCAATCAGAGTCCAAGGCCATCATTCTTGCTCGGGGCCTGGAGGATGAAGAGTACGTAGATATGTTTTTCTCCATCAGGGATAAGGTTCCTTTTGTGGAGCACGCGTTTGTCATTGCCACCCAATCCTACCCTGAAACCGTGCCCTGGACCGAGATGACGGCATCTGGGGAAGATGTGGCCCAGGAGATCCTAAGGAAGAGGGAAAAAGAGATCCGACCCACGGATCCGGCGGCGATTATGTACACATCCGGCACGACGGGAGTGCCCAAAGGAGTGGTTTTAGACCACCTTGGGCTGATCAATAAATCCCTGGCGTCAACCAGACGCCAGGGGCTCACTCACGAAGACAGCTTGTGTCTGTTTTTCCCTCTCTTCCACATGTTCGGGAACACCTGCATTGCTCTTTCAGGGCTTCTGACGGGCGCCACCCTTGTGATGCCCTGTCTGGCCTTTGATCCGCCCAAAGTCCTAGATGCGATTTACAAACAGAAGTGCACCGCAATCTACGGTTCACCAAGCATGATGATCGGCCTTCTCGACCACCCGGTTTTTAAGAAAAAACGGTTTGCTTCGGTAAAAAAGGGGACTCTGGGGGGGGCGCCGTGCCCCATGGAACTGATGAAAACATTGGTTGAAAGGGTGGGTGTGAGCCGCATCACGGTGGCTTACGGTATTACCGAGGCTTCTTCGTGGATCACCATGACCTATCCGGACGATCCTCTGGAATTAAGAGTTACGACCATCGGGGTCCCTCTTGAATGTAACGAAGTGAAGATCATTCATGGAGCCACGGGAGAAGATCTGAAGGTCAACCAGCCGGGCGAACTCTGTGTCAGAGGGCTTTTGATGAAAGAATATTACAAGATGCCGGGCTTGACTTCTTCGGTGATCGACAAAGAGGGTTGGTTTCACACAGGAGATATCGGTGAGATCAACGAGAAGGGATATGTTAAAATCACCGGCCGCATCAAGGATGTCATCGTGCGGAACGGAATAGAGATTTACCCCGCAGAACTGGAAGAAATACTCTATACCCTGCCGGAAATATCCGAAGTCCAGGTCTTCGGCTTTCCCCATCCCAGGAAGGGACAGGAGGTGGCAGCCTGGATCAAACCGAGAAGGGGGGCGAAACTCTCGGTCGAAGAGGTCGCCCGGTTTGCAAGGAGAAAAATTGAGAAACAAAAAGTCCCCCATTATTTCAAGCTGGTAAGGGCTTTTCCCACGACACGTTCAGGTAAAATTCAGAAGTATAAACTCGCGGAGAATGCTACCAGGGAGTATGCGGCGGAATTGTACGATTCTACGCTTCGAAAAACGACGGTGGGCAAAAAAAATGAAACGTGACGGTTTATTTCAAGGCCGTCAAAATCTATTTCGCATTTTGGGCCTTCCATTCTTGAATAAAACGCCCTAGGGCTTCTCCTGCCACTCTCCTCACAAAAGTCAGGTCTTTTGCTATTCCAAAATCCGTGCTCTCCCAGGTGGTACCCAAAAAGCGCACGACCGGCTTTCTTGTCAGGAAGACAGGCTGGCGGACACTGAGAGTGAGAAGATAGCTCTTGATGTCAAGATCCTGATGCAGGGATATCCTAACGTCCATCTCCAGCATCGCGACGGGATAGGTTTTTGCGCCCAAGAGTCGGTTAAATTCCGCTTGGTCAACAATTGTGATGCCCGCATCCACCAGCATCTTTTCCGCATTGGATTGAAGCTCTTGTGTCATTGGACTGCTCGCCCTGGGCCGGTCATCCTCAACATAGCGGATTATCGGATGACATGTTGTCAGCCCACTGAGAACCGCCTCGGCTCCCTGAATTTGTGCAAACGGAGAAGGGACCGGGCTTCCTATCCAGAAGGATATAAAAAATGCAAAAATCAAGAGCTTTTTTTTAATGTCCGCGGCCTGCTTTACACCGGGGATTTGGTTGACAACCTTGGCCTTGACCTTTTCCTCCAAAGAAAGAAGTGGTTTTTTGCCCTCCTTTTCATTTGGGGAAAGGTCTTTCTTGACCTTCTTAAATTCCCTGATAGCTCCACCAAGACCCTTCCCGATTTCGGGGAGTCTCTTGGCTCCGAAAATAAAGAAAACAATCACCCCGATGACAATCAGCTCAGGGGTTCCGAGACCGAACATGCTTTTCTCCTTGGCAAAATCCGCTGAAGCGTGTTTGGTTCACTCCGTAAACTGGATGGGGTCCTCGTCATCCTTTCTGGAGGCCACCTCGCCCACACGATATGCAATCTCCCCCATGGCTCTCAATCTTGAGAGAACCTCATCCGTGTCTCCGTCGTTGACGATCATAATCATCCCAAGGCCGCAATTGAAGGTGCGCATCATTTCCCTGAAAGACAGGTTGCCTGCTTCACGCAGGAACTGAAAAACAGGCGGGGTGTTCCAGGTGGTTGTGTTCACGATCACTTTGCATTGTTTGGGAAGAATGCGAGGCACATTATCGATCAACCCTCCGCCTGTGATGTGGGAAATCCCGGAAATTCTGTAGTTCCGGATGACGTTCTTAATCGTCTTGGCGTAAATTCGGGTTGGTTCAAGAAGTTCCTCGCCCAAGGTACGGCCGAATTCTTCCACATAAGCGGTAACGGACATTTTCAGCTTGTCGAAGAAAATCCTGCGGGCCAGAGAATACCCGTTACTGTGAAGTCCGCTTGACGCTATTCCGATGAGCTGATGACCCATGGCCACTTCAGAGCCCACAAGGAGCTGATCATTATCGGCAAGTCCAACCACAAAACCGGCAAGATCATATTCTCCTTCTTTATAAAAGTCAGGCATCTCAGCAGTTTCACCGCCGATCAGCGCACATTCCGCCTCTTCACAACCGGTCACAATACCTTTTACAATATCAACCGTTCTGTCCACATTCAGCTTTCCGGCGGCGATATAGTCAAGCATAAAAAGAGGATAGGCCCCCTGCACTACGATATCGTTGACGCACATCGCTACAAGGTCGATACCCACCGTATCGTGTTTGTCCATCATGAAGGCGATTTTGAGTTTTGTGCCCACTCCGTCCGTGGAGGAGACGAGCACGGGGTTCTTAACATCCTGGAGATTGAGAGAAAAGAGTCCGGCGAACCCGCCCACATTGGAGATCACTCCGGGTCTGAAGGACTTGCTCACGATCGGCTGAATCCGCTTTACGAACAGGTTGCCGGCGTCAATGTCAACCCCGGCTTGGGCATAGCTGTCATCTTTATCCTTGCCGTCCATTGATAGAATCCCTTCTAATCTCATATAGCTTTTTTGTCTTTCTTTCGTCAATGGATATTTATCGGGTAAGAATGACCGAGACGTCAGGACTTAATGAGCACTTTAAGCAGCAAGTCTCCTACTTCCCGGTTGGAAGCCGTCTTCCCCAGTCCTCTAAGACGAAGGGTCGTGCCTTTCTTTACACCCGGGGGAATCGCCACCCTAAGAACACGGCTGTGAAACCCCCATGGGATATTCACCAGTTTCCTTGTTCCAAAAGCAGCCTCCCGAGGGGTGATGGTGATGGAGCCGTAAAGATGCGGGTCTTGAGCGTCGGCCAGGGTGTGAATAACCTGCAGGCGAGGGGTTTTATGCTTTAAGGTAACGGAGCGCACTCCTCGGGTCAAGCCGGTTTGAGGTACCATTAGCAAGAGTTTAACAAAAACAATGCCTGCCAAGAAGCCTCCCACATGGGCCCACCATGCAATGCCTGCCATATTTCCTCTTAGAGCGGTAGCGCTCAAGAACTGAATTAGAAACCAGATCCCAAGAAAGATGAAGGCGGGAATCTCGACGAAGTAAGGGATGAAAAAAATGGGGATGAAGGTGAGGATTTTGGCGGAAGGAAAAAGAATGAGATAAGCCCCCATGACGCCTGCAATCGCACCGCTTGCTCCGATGGTGGGGATGCGAGAGTCCATGTTGAACATGAAATGGGTGAGTCCGGAAAACCAGCCGCATAGAAAATAGAACACGAGGTAACGTAAAGGCCCCAATCGGTCTTCCACATTGTCGCCGAAGATGTATAAAGACCACATGTTGCCGAGAAGGTGCATGAATCCTCCGTGGAGGAACATGAAAGAGAAAAAGGCCAGGATTTGCTGAAAGGGAGTGAAAAAAAATGCGATCTCAGGAACTGTGTAGCGGGCCGGCACCAAACCGTAGGTGAAGACAAACTGCTCGATCTTAGGGCCTTGCTGGAGCTGGATGAGAAACAGGGCCACATTGATCCCGATAAGCGTGGTGTTGACGACGGGATGGTTCCTCGATCCGGTTGTGTCACGGATGGGGATCATGTTCCAAAACCTTCTTGTGCCGGGAGACCCAGAACTCCAAGAACGCGACGAGCATGAATCCCATTACGGCGAGGGTCAATGCAACGCTCACTTCACTGTTCCAGTGTGAGGGTAGAACATTGATCCGGATCATGGGAATGTTGTTTCCATGACTTTCCAGGGCTGTTTCCAGGGTCCCTTTCCAAGGCCAGACTTTTCTCAAGGAGCCGACCATAAGCCCTATTAGAAGGGTAATGGTGACGTCGTGATGTCTCTTCAACAACCAGTTCAAAATACGGGAAAAAACGGTGATTCCGAAAACGGCGCCGGCCGTGAAAAGCGCCAGAACAAAGACGTTTCTTTCATTGACTGCAGCAAGGACAAAGTGGTATTTGCCGAGCAGGACGAGAATGAAGGAACCTGATATGCCGGGCAAAATCATGGCGCAAATGGCGACGGCGCCGCTCAAGAAGAGGAACCACGATGTCTCAGGGGTATTGATAGGAACCATCCCGACCAGGAAGTAGGTGCCTACGGTACCGACGGCGGCCCAGAGTAAGACGCTGGGGTCCCATTGTTGGAGCTTTCGCCCTACCGTCATAATGGAGGCCAGGATAAGGCCAAAGAAAAAAGACCAAACGAGAATCGGTTTGTTTTCAAGAAGCCAGGCCAACAATCTGGCCAGAGAAAACACGGCGCAGAGAATCCCTAGGACCAGGGAGCCCAGAAATTTCCATGGAACAAGAGTCATTGCTTCCTTAAATCGCAATGAGAGCAAAGTCCTAATGAAGCGGATATTGATGGATCCGATCGCCCCGAGGAGTTCCTCATAAATGCCCAAAATGAAGGCAATGGTGCCTCCTGAAACGCCGGGAACAACATCGGCCGCACCCATACATATTCCCTTCAAGGCGACGCCGAAATAACGGGCAAGGGATTGCTTTTGTGTCTCTTTTGTCACCTGCCGTTCCTTTTTTTCATGTCAAATCAGCCTGCGCGGATTTCACGGCTGATGCTCCTTGCGCAGCAAATCATGGAGTGTCTTAACCGGGCTGAAGGTGGAAAGGGGGACCTCTGCAAAGACGGTGTTCCATCCTGCCATAGCACCGTTCCACAAACCCGGCACTTCTAGAGCCTTCAAATCCCTACCTTCCACGGATTTAATGGAAATGAAGCCGGTTTCGGGATTCGTGAACTTCTCTAGGGCGAAAGGCTTGCCTTGGTAATCCCTTAGAGCGCATACCAGATCTACGGGGTTGAAATGGGTGGAAGATTCCCAAATCTCGCGTTGCCCGGGAGAGCTCATATCCACTTGGGATGCTTCGACAATTTGGCGTGACACGGTTCCATCCTCTTGCCGCACCCAGAAGGGGCCTCCTCCGGGTTCGCCTTCATTCCGGACCATACCGCAGACCCGGATCGGGCGATTGAGCCTGGATACGAGGCAATTGCGCTTTTCTTCTCGAGAAAGACCTTTTGGAAGAAGGAATGAAAGGTGTTGCTCGGCAAATGCAGATGCCTCATCAACCCGGCGGTCTCCCGAATCTCTCGCAAGGAGGTGTTCAAGGTGATGGAAAACGTTTCCCTGAAGCCACAAGAGAAGCCCGCCGAGGGCTCTTTTATAAAGGTAAGTGTCCTCTCTGCGGTGATCCGGCAGCACATTATCGATGTTTTTGATAAAGACGATATCTCCCTCAAGCCGATTCAAGTTTTCGAGCAGGGCCCCGTGCCCTCCGGGCCTAAAGACCAGTCTGCCCGCGGTGTCTCGAAAGGGCCTGTTTTCCATGTCCACGGCAATCGTGTCCGTGGAAGAACTCTGGCTGGAAAAGGTCAGGATAAAAACGGCATCCGGACCTTGAAACAGGGCTTTGGCCTTCTCCACATGATCTTTCACCTTTTCTTCGTACTCCGGCGAAATAGTGAAGTGTATCCGGATTCTTCCGCTCTGATCCCGCAAATAATGTATGGCTTCCGCTATTTGCTCCTCAAAAGGTGTGCGTGAGCGGCTCTTTCCGTAGGAATGAAATTTGATGACACCTTTGGGGAGGCTTGTTATATTAAGGCCTCTCGGAGTAAGGAGATAGTCCAGGATCTCCTTGAACTCGCCTGCCTCAATGAGTTTTTCCGCACTGAAACCATCGCGATCCATGACGGCCCTGAGATCTTCATAAAAAGGGAATTTCTTAACCCCTTTTATGAAGCGAAGCATTTCAATGCAGTCAGGGTCACCCTTTTCGGCCATGGCGGCCACTTCTGTTTCACTGACGGTTTTCCGGGCCTTGTTAAAGGCAATAAGAAGTTTGAACATACGACTTGCGGCTCCGGAGGCCGGAACAAATTTCATGGCCCTTCCGCAGAGGCGCGCCCGGTTGAAAATTTCATCGTATTGTATTATTTGCTCCGTTGCCAGGACCTTAATCCCGTCTTGCGCGGTGCATGGCCGGTACAGTTGAAGGAACGGGAACCCCTTCGCGAAAGCCTCAATCTGGGCGCGGACTTTTTCAGGAGTGAGCCCCATGCCCCGAATCTGCTCCAAGTCTTCTTTTCTAAAGACGGCACCCTGCACCTTCATCGCAGCCTCCTCGGATGATTCAGGAATTATGACCAGGCGGGACAGGTTTCATTCGGCTTGCTCCGGTAGGATATGAGAGACGGACCGTCATGTCAATGATCTTCAGTCAAAAGGAGAGAGGGGAAAAGACTTGTCTAAGTGGTCTTTATGTTCTATGAATTTAGCATTCTCATTTGAATATGAGGGAAACGGGCCTTAGAGGCCGGATCTTTGTTTCTGCGAAAGGCTGTCGGTGAACGATTCATTCGAACACGCAAAGACCACGGTTTATTCCGTCAGCGCCCTGAGTCAGGAGATCAAGAACCTTCTGGAGGAGAGTTTTGATTTTGTATGGGTGGAAGGCGAGATTTCCAATTTCAGGAATCCATCTTCAGGCCATTACTACATGGTGATCAAGGATGAGAAAGCACAGATCAGAGCCGTGATGTTCCGGCCCCGGACAAGATATCTAAAGTTCATGCCTGAAGACGGGATGAAGGTGATCGTACAGGGGCGGATCGGCATCTACGAACCCAGGGGAGAATACCAGCTTGTCTTGGATTTTATTGAACCTCTCGGAGTGGGCGCTTTAGCGCTTGCCTTCGAACAACTGAAAAGAAAGCTGGCGGAGCAGGGAGTTTTTGATGAAACCATAAAGAAGCCTTTGCCTTTTTTGCCTCAAAGAGTGGCGGTTATCACGTCGCCTACCGGTGCGGCCATCCGCGATTTTCTCAAGATTATTCACCGCAGGTTTGCCAATATCGAAATCACCCTTGTTCCTGCCAAGGTGCAAGGTGAAGGGGCTGCCGAGGAGATGGTGGAAGCCCTTGAAACGGTGAACAGGGAACTGGAAGCGGACGTCATTGTGCTCACCCGTGGCGGTGGGAGCCTGGAGGATCTGTGGGCCTTTAACAGTGAGGCGCTTGCCCTTGCCATTAGGGCTTCTCGAATCGCGGTGGTATCCGCTGTAGGGCATGAGATCGATGTGACCATCTCTGATCTTGCGGCTGACTTTCGTGCACCCACGCCATCGGCGGCGGCTGAGCTTTTGGTTGCTGAAAAAGAGTCGCTGACGGCAAGAATCGAACAGAACAGGAGGCGACTCAGTTCCGCATTGCAGGCCTGTGTTGCAGGGAAAAGGGATCGCCTGCGTTTTCTTTCCAGGGGTCTTCGTGATCCGAGAAAAAGACTGGCAGACTCATGGATGGACCTGGAGGGCCTTCAGTCACGCCTCGCAAGGGTCATGGAAATTGCGCTCAAGACTCACAAGAGGACCCTTGCGGCGGAAGGCCGCGCCATCGTGCTTCACTCGCCTCTGAGCCGTATCGACATGATAAGGCAAAAGAAGGAGTTCCAGAAACGTACTCTTATCTTCCTGACCCTCAAAAAACTCAAGGACCTCAAAATGGAAGTCTCTCTCGGGCTGGGCAGGATTGCACCAATGAATCCCCTTGGCGTTCTGGAAAGGGGATATTCCATGACGCGAAAAATTCCTGAAGGATGGATCGTGCGATCCTCAAGGCAGATGGAAAAAGGAGACCAAGTAAGTGTGAAGCTCGCAAGGGGAGAATTACAATGCCGTGTGGAAAAGGTTTTGGCGGATTGACCGCCTGGAAACGAATGCCGGTTGCAGCGATGGTGCTGCCGGCGTTATTTCTTATCAGCGGTGAGTCGAAAGCCCTCTCCGACATCGAGATCGTTCTTTCATCATCCCGGATCGCGCAGGGGGAATGCGGTACCGTGTTGGTTCGCACGGAAAAGGGGAAGCAGCCTTATGTTCGCTGGCTGGGCGGACCTGTTTTTCTCGTTCCTGAAAGCGAAGGGAAGGGCTGGTACGGTTTCTTGGGCGTCGACCTGAGTGCTGATCCGGGCAAGGCTTATCTTGAGGTGGATCTTTCGCCCTCGGGAGAAAAACAGAGAGCCGAACTTACTGTGGTGGCGAAGGATTGGGGTGTTCGGGTGCTCACTTTACCCAAAGCGATGGTCGAGCCGGACAAAAAAACCATGGACCGGGTGAAGAAGGAATCACGGATCATGGAAGAAACCCTAAAAACGCCTTCCTCAGCGCCCCGGTGGAACGGGCCCTTTAAAAGACCTCTTGAGGGCGAGGTTGTAGGTCCTTTCGGCAGGCGGAGCATCATAAACGAATTGCCGCGGTCTCCCCATTCCGGTGTTGATCTGAGGGCTGCAAAGGGGACCCCGGTTCAGTCGATTCATAACGGTAAGGTGGTTCTCGTTGGGGAGCATTTTTTCAGCGGCAAGTCGGTGGTCATTGATCACGGCGGGGCCATTCAGAGCATGTACTTTCACCTCGAAAAAATTTTGGTCGAAAAGGGTGAAGAAGTGGCAGGAGGTCAGGTCATCGGCCTGGTCGGCGCAACAGGACGCGCCACGGGACCTCACCTTCATTTCGGCATGCGGGTTAACGGTGCACGGGTGGATCCCATGCAGGTCATTCTTCTAAGCGAACAAATGGGGCGGCCATGACAGAGAAAAAGTTCGAAGAAGCCATGGAAAGATTGGAAAATATTGTAGAGAGTCTGGAGAAGGGTGATCTTTCCCTTGAGGAGTCCCTTAAATTTTTTGAAGAGGGGATGAAGCTTGTGAGCTTTTGTTCAGGGAAATTGGAAGAGGCTGAACAGAAGGTGATGATGCTGATTAAAGACCAGAGCGGCAAGTACAGCCGGCAGCCTTTCGAAACAGGTGAAAAAGAGGACGACTGACCTTGGAACTTAAACCCTACCTGTCGAAAAAGCGGGCAATAGTTGATCAAGCGCTGAGGGGTATTTTCCCCGTTATCCCTAAGGGCCCTGCCGCCGATGTTGTTAAGGCAATGGCTTACAGCCTTTTTGCAGGAGGAAAAAGACTTAGGCCGATACTTTGCATCGCGGGCGCCGAAGCCGTGGGCGGGAAGGGGACCTCCGTTCTCCCCGTGGCCTGCGCCTTGGAGCTCATTCACACCTATTCCCTGATTCATGACGATCTGCCTGTGATGGATAACGACGATCTGAGAAGGGGAAAGCCCACGAACCACAAGGTTTTCGGTGAGGCGGTCGCGCTTCTGGCAGGAGACGGGCTTTTGACGGAAGCTTTCCGGCTGATGGGCGGCTCCATGATGGCAGAGTCTGTGGAAGCCCCTTCGCTTTTACGCGTGATCCGCCTTGTGGCGGAGGCGGCCGGTTATGAAGGGATGATTGGAGGACAGGTAGTGGATATCCAATCGGAAGGGAAACAGGTTGAACCCGGAATTGTGGAATTCATTCACACACGGAAAACAGGCGCCTTGATCTCAGCCTCGGTTGCCTCAGGCGCCATCCTTGGCGGCGGAAGGGATGAAGAGGTGGAGGCTATAACCCTCTATGGCCGGCGCATCGGCCTGGCTTTCCAGGTCGCTGATGACATCCTGGATATCGAGGGGGACAGTAAGACGCTGGGGAAAAGGGTAGGGGTCGATGCCGGGAAGCGGAAAATCACCTATCCTTCGGTCGTCGGCCTTGCATCCTCCAAGGAAATTCAGAAAGATCTGGCGGAGCAAGCCGTCGGCGCCCTCAAGGGCTTTGATGAAAAGGCCGAGCCTCTGAGGAAACTTGCCGTCTACATTATTGAAAGAAAAAGATGAGTTATAAACATTCTAACCTGTTGCAAAGAATCGACAGTCCTAGGGACCTCAAGAAATTATCCCTTGAAGAATTGGTGCAACTGGCCGCGGAAATCCGTGCGAAAATCATTGAGACCGTCTCCAGAACCGGCGGGCACCTGGCGCCCAATCTCGGGGTGGTGGAACTTACCCTAGCCCTTCATTACGTCTTTGATGCGCCGAAAGACAAAATCCTGTGGGACGTGGGGCATCAATCCTACACGCATAAGCTGATTACCGGGAGAAGGGATCGTTTCCATACGCTGCGCACTTACGGCGGTCTCAGCGGTTTCCCAAAAAGGGAGGAGAGCGTTTACGATACCTTTAACTCAGGCCACAGCAGCACATCCATTTCCGCAGGACTGGGCATCAGCACGGCCAAAGCGATCAAGGGTGAAAAAGCCAAGGTTGTTGCGGTCATCGGAGACGGTTCAACCACCGCAGGCATGGCTTTTGAGGCATTGAATCAGGCCGGAGAGACGGAAAAAGATCTTATTGTCGTGCTCAATGACAATGCCATGTCTATTTCGCGCAGCGTCGGCGCTTTTTCTTCCTTCCTAAGCCGCAAAATGAGAGGCCGGAGATTTGTCTATGTCAGGAGGGAGCTGGAAAATTTTCTTAAATCCATACCCGGAGTGGGCGAAAACATCCTGACTCTTTTTAAAAAAAGCGAGGACTCGTTCATCACCTTTTTCACGCCGGGAATGCTTTTCGAGGCCCTTAAGTTCCAATATGTCGGCCCCATACAAGGGCACCGTCTGGATCATCTCATCGCCGCTTTCCAGAATGTGCACCACCTGGGAGGGCCTGTTCTTCTTCATGTGCTCACCGTAAAGGGCAAAGGTTACGGACCTGCGGAAAAAGATCCGGCTTATTACCATGGGGTAGGGTGTTTTGAAATTGCGACCGGCTCGCCCACCAAGGATTCTGATTTGCTGCCATGTACCTATACCGAAGTTTTCGGCGAAACCATGGTGGACTTAGGAAAAAGAGACAGCAAGCTTTTTGCTATTACAGCCGCCATGCCCGAAGGAACCGGCCTCAGCCGGTTTGAGAAAGATTTTCCGGAGAGGTTTTTGGATGTTGGTATTGCCGAACAGCATGCCGTGACCTTTGCGGCCGGGCTGGCTACAGAGGGGTTCAAGCCTGTGGTGGCGATCTATTCGACCTTTCTTCAGAGAGCCTTTGATCAGATCATCCACGATGTGTGTCTATCCGGGCTTCCCGTCATTTTCTGTATCGATCGCGGCGGTTTGGTGGGGGAAGACGGCCAGACCCATCACGGCCAATTTGATGTGACCTATCTTAGAAGCCTTCCAAACATGACGGTCATGGCGCCGAAAGATGAAAATGAGCTCAGGCACATGCTCTACACCGCGCTAAGGCACTCGGGACCTGTCGCTATCCGCTATCCCCGGGCGCGTGGTTATGGTGTGCCGATTGATCCGGAGTACAAGGTGATCCCGATAGGAGAGCCGGAACTGCTCCGGCAGGGAAAAGACCTCATAATTATGGCTTTCGGTACCATGGTCTTTCCGTCCCTTGATGCGGCTGTGGAGCTGGAAAAGGAGGGCTTGTCCGTGGGTGTGGTAAACTGTCGGTTTGCCAAACCTTTGGTAAGCAGGCTTGTGGATTACGGCCGGGCTGCAGGCAAAGTGCTTGTTGTGGAAGAGAACGCCCTGCAAGGCGGACTGGGAGGGGCGATTTTGGAACTCTTCAGCGATTTGGGTGCGACGGACCTTATTGTCAGACGTATGGGACTGCCGGATATGTTTATCGAACATGGCCCCATTCCTGTCCTCAGGGAAAAATTGGGATTGGACAGGGAAGGGATCATAAAGGAGGCACGGGCCCTTTGCCTGGTGAACCGTGTAGGTATCGGCATGATTGTGGGGTAAATCTTTGTGAAGGAAGATGGCTGAAAAGGTTCGACTCGATCTTCTCTTGTTTCAGAAAGGCATGGCAGAAAGCCGTGAAAAAGCTCGGGCCATGATCATGTCCGGCCTGGTGGACGTGGATCGGGTAAAGGTGGAAAAACCCGGGACACCTGTCTCGCCCCTTTCCAATCTTTTTCTCAGGACTCCTTATCCGCCTTACGTGAGTCGTGGCGGCCTGAAGTTGCAGGAGGCCCTTGACACATTCTGCGTGGATGTGAAAAGCAAGGTAATTTTGGACGTGGGAGCGTCCACCGGCGGATTCACGGATTGCTTGCTCCAGCGAGGCGCGGCAAAGGTGATCGCCGTGGACGTCGGCTACGGCCAGCTTCACTGGAAGCTGCGGCAGGACGCGAGAGTGGTGGTGCTTGAAAGGACCAACATTCGCCGCCTGGAGCCCGGCGAACTCAAAGAGGAGCTCGACGGGGCCGTGATTGATGTGTCTTTCATTTCCTTGAAACTTGTTGTTCCTGCCGCTTCGCGCCTTCTCAAGCCTCACGCTTTTGTGATTGCCCTTGTGAAGCCCCAGTTTGAGGTAGGGAAGGGTCGGGTTGGAAAAGGCGGCGTGGTTCGAGATCCGGTTCTTCATCGGGAACTCATGGAGGAGATGAATCGGTTTTTCCGTAACCTGGGTTGGGAGGTAGGGGGACAGACTCCCTCACCGTTGCTCGGCCCCAAGGGAAATAAGGAGTTCCTGATCCACCTCAGAAGGTAGTGATAGGGTAAGCCCCATTCAGTATCCAGTTCAAGAGCCTGCCGCCTTTTGGGTTCTTCTCCGCTTACTGCCTATTGATCTCTTGGTGTGATCGGGCAAACCTCTCCGTCCGAAGAATCCGCGTCTCCTGAGGATCCCGGCTCCAGTTCGACGTACTCCGATCGATTAGCGGGCTGCGCGCTTGGAGGCCTTAAGAGGATTAATCTTTTGGACGTCCTTTGCCGGTGCGTTTTTCCCCACGTGGGTAGCCATGCTGCATTTCCCGGTTCTCCATTTCACGGCAGGCTCGGGGAATATGAGGCAGTAATTGCCGGTAGGAAATTCTTTGACCTTCAGGCATCCGACGCACTGTTCAACGATCTGATGGCATGCGCCGCCGTTAAACTGACATCCGTTCTTGTTCATGAAAAAACACTCTACACCCGGCTTTACGCTGTTACAAACCATGGTTATCACATCCTTTCAGAATAATTGACTAAAAAAATGACAGTCATCCATACCGAGAGGGCATAAACGCTGCCAAAAAAAATAATTTAAGTGCTTATTTCAGCCCTGTCAACTTAAAAAATCAATCCACAGTCATTTTAGTGAGACAAAGCCCCAGTTCTTTAAGTTGAGCCTCTTCCACTTTTGAGGGCGCATCAGTGAGAGGGCAGGCGGCGCTTTGAGTTTTTGGAAAAGCAATGACCTCACGAATTGAATCCACGCCCGAGAAGATGGCTACCAGCCTGTCAAAACCCAGCGCAATTCCTGCGTGGGGTGGAGCCCCATACTTCAGAGCTTCGAGGAAGAAACCGAATTTAATATCGGCCGCCTCTTTTGAAATGCCCAGAAGCTTAAACATTTCTTGCTGAAGGGCAAGGCTGTGAATCCTTACGCTTCCCCCTCCTATTTCGCTACCGTTGAGGACAATGTCGTAGGCTCTTGCTCGCGCCTGCTCAGGGCGATCCTGAAGCAGGGGAATATCATCTTCCAGGGGTGAAGTGAAGGGATGATGCACGGCTTCAAGACCGCCTGATTCTTCACTGTATTCCAGAAGGGGAAACTTTGTCACCCAGACCGGAGCGTAATGATCTTTATGGATGAGCTTTAGCCTTGCGGCCAGTTCCAGCCTGAGCATGCCCATGACCGATAAGGCGATACGAGGTTGATCGGCGATGAAGAGAATAAGATCTTCCGGAGCAGTCGCAAGTCTTGTATTGACAGCCTTCTTCGTTTCCACCGAGAAAAACTTGTCCAGCGAAGATTGCCAGCTTTGCTCCGTGACCTTGGCCCAGGCCAAACCTTTGGCACCCCAGTCGGTCACGAGGCGGGACAGCTCATCCAGTGATTTTCTGGAAAAAACAGGCCCTCCGCCGTCAATTTTTATGGCCTTTACGACACCACCGGATTGTGCTGCAGACTTGAAGACCTTGAAATCGGAAACCTCGGCAAGATCGGTTATATCTTTAATCTCCATGCTGAAACGCAGGTCAGGCCTGTCTGTTCCAAATCGCTCCATGGCTTCACGGTACTCCATACGGGGTATGGGCAGGGGCAGGGTTATCCCGAGGATCTTTTCGAAAAGTTCGGCCATGAGTTCTTCGATGATGTTCATGACCGTTTTCTCGTCGGCAAAAGACATTTCAATATCCACCTGGGTGAACTCAGGCTGGCGGTCAGCCCGCAGGTCCTCGTCTCGGAAGCACCGCGCAATCTGATAGTAACGGTCAAAGCCCGAGATCATGAGAAGCTGTTTGAAAAGCTGGGGCGACTGGGGGAGGGCGTAGAAAAGCCCTTTGTGGACACGGCTCGGGACCAGGTAATCCCTGGCCCCTTCCGGAGTGCTTTTGGTGAGGAAGGGCGTTTCCACCTCGATGAAGCCGTGGCGATTGAGGTGGTCTCTCACCAGGGCGGTCATCTGGTGGCGCCGGCGGAAATTGTCAAAGACCTTCTTGCGCCTCAGCTCTAGGTAGCGGTATTTCAAACGAAGGTTTTCGGAACCGTCCACAGCGCCATCCACCTGAAATGGCGGCGTTTCGGTCCTGTTGAGAATCCGCAGATCCGTGACCTTGAGTTCAACGGCCCCTGTGGGGAGCTTCGCATTTTCCTGACCGGTGAGCCTTGGAGAAACCCGGCCCCGGACCGCCACGACCCATTCATTCCTTAGCACCCGGGCACGGTGGTGGCTCTCTTCATCTTCCTGTGGATCGAATACGATCTGGGTGATTCCTTCTCTGTCCCGCAGGTCGATGAAAATGAGATTCCCCATGTCTCTTCGGCTGTTGACCCAACCCATGAGAAGGGCCCGGTTTCCTATGTCCTCAGCCCTCAGACCACCGCAGTCATGGGTCCTTTTCCAGTCGCCGAGGGAATCAATGGGATGTTCTTCGGTATCTCTCATAATTCAGACAATAACTTTTCTAAGATTTTGTAAAAGGTTCTCAAGGGAAACCTCGTCTTGGGTTTTGGTGTTCATGTTTCTCAGGACGGCTTTTCCGGAGCCTATCTCGTCTTCTCCCACAATGAGAACACGGCTGGCCCCCATGCGATCGGCCCGCTTCATTTGTGCTTTGAGTCCTTTAGACGAATAATCCATTTCCACCCAGATCCCTTGCCGTCTCAATTCGTAAACCCATTGGAGGACCTTCTTTTCAGCCAACGCTCCAAGCCCGACTATGAAAATATCAGGCGAGTGTGTTTCAGGTTGAGCTTGCTCTTCCAACAGGGCCACCAGCCTTTCCATACCAAGGGCAAAACCGATGGCGGGATGATCCGGGCCTCCCAGTTGTTTGCTCAAACCGTCATACCGTCCGCCTCCCAGCACGGCATTCTGAGCCCCGAGCCTGTTTGTCTGGATTTCAAAGGTAGTTCGGTTGTAATAATCGAGACCTCGAACCAGCATGTGGTTCACGGTGAAAGAGACACCGAGGACCTGGAGATCCTCCTGGAGGGCCTGAAAATGAATCCGGCAATCCTTGTCGATGAAGTCAAGGATGGAGGGAGCGCCGGAGACAACGGTCTTGCAGGTCTCCACCTTGCAGTCGAAGACCCGTAGAGGATTGGTTTCAGCTCTTCTCCGGCAATCGGCACACAACTCTTCCTTTCTGCCGAGAAGGTAGCCCCGCAATTCATTTCGAAACCCGGAGCGACATTTGGGACATCCCAGGGAGTTGATCTGAAGGGAAAGACCGGTCAAACCGACCGCCTCGATGAGACTCATTCCCAGGACGATGATTTCCAGGTCAGACCGGGGACCGGGATCGCCGAAAATCTCCGCATCGATCTGATGAAATTGTCTGAATCGTCCTTTTTGGGGGCGTTCGTGCCTGAACATGGGTCCGATGGTAAAAAGCTTCTGGATGGGGTTCTGCTCATACAGGCGGTGCTGGATGTAAGCCCTGACCAGAGAAGCCGTGGCCTCAGGTCTAAGGCTCATGCTCCTTCCCTTGCTGTCTGTGAAGGTATACATTTCCTTGGAGACAATGTCTGTTTCCTCGCCGATGCTCCTGCTGAAAAGCTCCGTCATTTCGAGAAGAGGCGGCATCATCTCCTGAAAACCGGAATAGCGGAAAATCCGCCTTGCCTCCTCTTGAAGCCTCTGCCATGTTAGGGCTTCCGAGGGCAGAATGTCTTTAAACCCTTTAATACTCGAAAATTGCAAAAGGTCTGTCGCCTCCCATCTAGGGTCTGTCACCCTCTTTCATTCGCCCCGGAAACCCCAAAGAATGAACAACGATCACCGCTCACCGTCGAATAGGACGAATCTTGATCTCTTTTCGGCGGCAACTAATTTTTGCTGTCATCTGACCTGGGGCGCCACGGAGAAAGGCAGTTTGACCGGGACGACGCCGCACACTTCTACCAAAGACCGTCTTGTTACGTCAATCCCTACTCTTCCACCTCGATTTTGGCGGCCTTTTTTTGGCGGCCGGAGCGTTCCCTTTTTTCC
>JAFGDM010000307.1 GCA_016932115.1 Deltaproteobacteria bacterium
AATTTTACTATCCGATAAGTGGTAACACTTTTACCTATCTTTTTAACTTTTCCAGCCCTTCCAATATTGATCACCACCATATGGTTTTAGCCCAGGGACGTGTTTTTTCCGTTGGGGAAATAATACCTGATCCTGTTCCTGAACCCGCCACCATGCTCCTTCTCGGTTCTGGTCTGGTGGGGCTTGCAGGGTTTAGGAAGAGGTTCAAAAAGTAAGCCCACGAGTTCCAAGAGATTTCATCTTTCCGGTGAAGTCATGGGAGTGAGGCTGAGATTATCGATGGTGAGGACTTTGGGAAAGGGAATAGTTTGACGGCAGCGGCCGGCAAAGGCAGGCGGTCTCTTCAAACGCTTCCGGCATTTTCTTCGTTGTGCAGTTTTAAGAGGGACCCCCATGGATGATGCTCGCGATTTTTCAAAAAGCTAAATCCATATGAAAATATACTCTTACCTAATGATATTAAACAAAAACTTGAACTGTCAAAAAGTTGTGGATTTTGCTCCGGTTGGATTCAAAAGCCGATCTCTTCTCCATATTGTCCCTTCTTTGGTGTCCGTCAGTTCTATCCCCATTTTTCTGAGTTCGTTTCTGATGTGATCGGCGGCAACCCAATCCTTTTGCTTTCTGGCCTCCTCTCTCCGCATGACCAGGGCTTCCACCCCCTCTTCCTGTTCCCTTGGCTCAAGTCTCATGATGCTCAGAACGGCATTCACCCCCTTGAGAGCCTCAAGCGCCTTTTGCCTGTCTTCTTCAGCGAGCCCGGCTCGATCCATTCGCCTGTTGATTTCCCGGGCGAACTCGAAAAGGGACGCTAGGGCCTTGGCGATGTTCAAGTCGTCGTCCATAGCCCCCGTGAATTTGTGCTTCAGATCATAGACAACCTGGTCCATGTCTGCCTGGAGCGGACCCTTGGAGCAAAGGTGGAGTTTGTGGATGAATGTGTCCAGATTAGAAAGGGTTTTCCTGGCCATGTCCAGTTTGTCATATGAAAATGTGAGGGGTTTGTTATGGTGGTGGCTGATCAGCCAGTAGCGGATTTCCCTGCCCGTGTAACCTTTCCGGATCAGATTTCTGATGGAATAGGGGTCCGCCTCCTTTCCCTCCACCGGTTTTTTGCCTTCCACCATCACAAGCTCATGGTGTACCCAGAAATTTGCGGGTATCCTTCCTGTAACCGCCCAGCTTACAGCTATGGCGTTTTCATGATGGGGAAAGATCAGGTCAACCCCCCCTGTCTGGATGTCATAAGTGTCGCCGAAATACTTGCGGGCCATCACCGAGCACTCCAGGTGCCAGGTCGGTCTCACGTTGCCCCACCGGGTCTGAAAGAAAATGCCCTTTTTGAGTTCGCTCAAGGTGGAGCGCTTCAAGAGCGTAAAATCCCTGGGGTTGTCCTTTTCATAGCGCTCCAGGTCCACTGTCTTTCCAAGGCGCATCTTGTCGAGGTCGATTCTGGAGAGTTTGCCGTAGTCTCTGAATCTGGAGATATCGAAGTAGATGGAACGGAACTTTTCATAGGCAAAGCCTTTTTCCATCAGTTTTCCGGCGAATTCGATCATCTCAGGAACATATTCGCTTGCCCTCGGATAGGAACTCGCCCGTTTGACCTGCAGCGCATCAAGATCGCGGATGAAATCATCGTAGTATCTTTCAGTGAATTCCTTGAGTGGGACCCCCTGCTTTTCAGCCCCTTCAATGGTGCGATCATCCAGATCCGTCAAATTCATCACATGGTTCACCTCGTACCCTTTGGATTCGAGATAACGCCTGAGCAGATCGGAGAAGACCAGTTGCCGCGCGTGGCCCACATGAACCAAACGGCAGAGTGTGGGGCCGCAGCTATAGAGAGTTACGGAGTTTTCACGGATTGGGACAAAAACCTCCTTTCTACGGGAGAGGGTGTTGTAGAGTGAAAGGCCCGTCGCCTTCTTGTCTGCAAAAAGAGTCGTGCTCAGGTACCGCTCACCCCCGTCGGGCAGGATCACCACGATTCGGCCTTTGTTCATTTCCTTGGCCAGTTTAAGGGCAACGGCCACGGCGGCGCCGGCGCTCATGCCCACAAAAAGGCCTTCTTTTTTGGCGAGCGCTCTGGCTGTTTCAAAGGCTTCCTCATCCTCTACATGGATGATCCTGTCAGCCAACCGGCGTTTAAAGATCCCCGGCGGGTAGGACTCCTTCATGTTCTTGAGGCCCTGAATCTTGTGCCCCATGTAAGGTTCCACGCCGATGATTTTTGCCTGGGGTTTGAGTTCCTTGAATCTGCGCGCAAGGCCCATCAAGGTCCCGGTCGTACCCATGCTTGCTACCACGGCGTCCAGATTCCCATCGGTCTGTTGCCAGATCTCCATGGCCGTGCCGTGGTAGTGGGCCAGCCAGTTGGCCTCATTGTTGAACTGATCGGCGAGCCAGTATTTACGAGGTTGTTCCCTTGCCAGGTTATAGGCGTATTCGATGGATCCGTCCGTACCCATGTGGGCCGGTGTGAAATAAAGATCAGCGCCCATGGCTCGCAGGATTTTTTTCCTCTCCTCACTCACGGCTTCAGACATCACCAGAAGGATCCGGTATCCCTTGACGGCGGCAATGAGGGAAAGACCGATGCCGGTGTTGCCGCTCGTCGCCTCGAGAATGATTTTTCCCTTTCCCAACTCCCCTTTTTTCTCGGCATCC
>JAFGDM010000064.1 GCA_016932115.1 Deltaproteobacteria bacterium
GGCATCCCGATCATGAGTTGTTCGCGGAATTCTTCGGCCAACTTCTTCTTAAGGCGAATGGCAGTCTGATTGTCTATGCCCTCCTGGCCTTTCACAATCCGAAGTGCATCCCGAAGTTCCTCCTGAGGAAGCCGCTGCATGCCAACAAGGAGACGGCAACAATGGCTCTCCCCGCCAGACCACTTGTCGATGAACTGGTCTATCTGCTTCCAACCTCTGAGGTTGAAATAGCCGACGCAAAAATCGGCGTGGTCCGATAGCTCTAGAGTATCCTTGAGCGCCGGAAGAAGGCTTGCCTCTATGTTGTCAAAAATGCGTGGCACGTCGATCCTTTCATTGTTGGCGGAACGGGTTCAATCCTAGCCTCAGGCCGACTAAAAGCACAAAACCCCATCCTCAATTCGAGAAATGGGGTCCTCTATCCGCTTCTCTATGGTGCAGCCTTCTTTTCTCTAAAATAGGCCATGTCCACCAGTGAGTTTTGGGTGTTATTGGTAAATGTCTGTAATGAGTTATGAAATTTGAGGGCAATTTACTCCTGTTGTGAATGATTGTCAACCTTTGGCGGTTTGCCCAATCAGATCGACTGGACTGCTCTCGGCGAGCTCTTTTGCCCTTCGACCGGTGACGGGGGGCTATAATAACCCGGAGCATGCTTTTGGGCTCAAAGGACCTTTGGTACCCCGCCACGAAACTTGCTTCAGATAGGTCTCTCGACAACGATAAGGATAAGACCTTGGCAGGCCACCAGCACCTTGATGAATGCTCCCGAGCAATCACCAGACCAGCCATAGGGAAGAGAATTGGAGCAGTTACCCTGCGTTTTCTGCCCCTTTTTAGCTGCAGTCTGCCCTCGTTTTCATTGTCGAGAGGGACAGATTGCCCGGAGTCGGGGGAAGCTGAGACACTTGCGGGGCACGGAATTGCAGAAATCTAGGTCTCTAAGGGTACTATTGCCCGGGCCGGTGAGGCACGCAGTCGGGGCACCCAAATACTCACACTCACTCTGTTCTTTATGAAATCACGAGATCCGTGAAAAAAACCCCGCCTTAGGGAGGCTCGTCTGTTGGTGTAAATTTGGTGTAAAAAATTTTCAGATTGGTCAAAGACGTTGAAGATATTTTGGTTATTGAAGAAATTAAGATTCTATATTACCTGCTGAAATTAAAGGAAAAACCTGAAGTATCATAGTCTTATGAATTTGGCGTCACCCGGGTTCAAGTCCCGCCTTCCGCACCATATCAGCAATTCTAGACGTAACTTCAGTAAGCCTCAGGCCACATTTGGCCGGACTCCTTCAGAGGCGGCCTTGGCTTGACCTGAGCTTTTTCCATTGTGGTGGATAAATACCCACCAAACCCTTATTTTCATTGACTAGATCGGGGAAGACCTTGAAAGCCAAATGTCTAAAAAGGAATGTCTTGCCGATGAATCCAGAACTGCAGTTGTTCTAAAATACCCGGTTGATGTTTGACTCCGGAATTGGTGTCCTGAATGGCCGAGAACAGGTCTGGCCGGTTAGAACCCGGATCTAATGCTGTCTTCTGCTCACCCGGATCAGTAATGTGAAGGCCATAACTGCCGAAAGCATAAAACAAAGGGTCATAGCATAAAAGACCGAACGCAGCCCGTAGTGATCCGCAAGATAGCCGGATACCACCGCTGCTGCGGAGCCGATGCCAAAAGTGATGCAAAAGTGGATGCCATACCCCAGACCATGCCGGTTTTTTGGCAGGTAGATTGACAACAGGTAATTTTGGATGGGCTGGGTAGAGAAATAGAAAAATGCGTACATTACGGCAGAGAGAACCAAAATCATGTTTTCGGAAACAGACATCAGGAATACAAAGACTGTTCCAAGGAGGATCGCGCCCAGATAGAGCCTTTCAGCCGGTAAACGATCCACAGCACGCCCGGCAACATACTGGCCCAGTGTACCCGACAGAAGGGCAAGGGTGGCCATAGCCCCTCCCAGGGCCACCTTGCTCAATTGGAGTCCGCCGAAATGAATACTTTCTCCCATATAGGCCGGAAGGAAGGTCATGATTCCTTTATAAGTCAACCCCAAGGACATGGCCGATAGAAAAAAGACGATCAGGTTAAAATAGGAAAAGATTAGAGGGACGCCGCTTCCATCTGGAGCGTCTCCCTTTTTCCTGTCTTCCAGTTGCCTGGGAATAGTAAGAGAATAAAATCCGGCAAGAATACCGATAAATCCATACAGGACGTGAGGTATTCTCCAACCCAAGGCTGACCCAATCCAGGCGGAGAGCAGGGGCACCGAGGCGATTCCCAGACTTCCGGCGATACCATGGATGCCAAAGGCCTTACCTTTTTCCCGAACGGCCAGGGAAATCAGTGTATTTGATGCAGGGTGATAGGTGCTGCAAAAAAGGCCGATTCCTCCCATGAGAATACTGTAGTTGACAAGAGAAGTCGCGGACCATATTCCTATCGCCAAGATACCCGCGCCGAAAAGAAACAGCGTGATTAAACGCCTGGGACCGATTCTATCCGCAAGATATCCTGCCGGTAACGAACCAATACCGAAGGCATAAGAAAATATGGTCACCACAAGGCCCAAGTGGAAATAATCGGTCGCGAACTCAAGCATGAGCAGAGGAATCAGTGGGGGCAGGACGCCTTCGAAAAGATGGACCAGAGAATGCGACGCTGTGGTAAGGGTAATGATGCGTTTTTCTTCTTGGTTCAATTGTTTCTCTCCCCGGTATATGGCTTAGGGCCTACAGAATAACAGAAAGAGACGTAGGCTATTAGAAGAGTAACAATGACATTTTAGATTTTCGAAAAACCGCAGGCATCAAGTATCAAGGAATTCTTTTATTTTCGTCAGCAACTTCTGTTTGTCCACAGGTTTGTCAAAAAAGGCATCAGGGCTGAAATACTCTTGATCTTTTTCTTTTTCGTATTGAACGCCCAGCTCATCCGCCATTCCCGAAATTCCGATGATGGGAGTGCCCTTAAGCTGAGGATCCGTCTTGATTCTTTTGCAAACCTCGAAACCGGAATATAACGTTTCCATCATCACGTCGAGCAGGATTAGGTCTGGGTGTTCTCTTTGGGCCCTCTCAACACCTGTCTTACCGTCTTGCGCGGTCAGCGTCGTAAAACCGCCCCTCTTCAGAAACGTTTCCATGGTGAAAATGAAATCGGGGTTGTCGTCGATGATCAATATCTTCTTGGTTTTCATTTTTACTCTCCCTTTTTTCACACTGTTGTCAAATGCGAAAATCAACTAAAAACTTCTTAGAAGGCTCTATCCGCTTACACAAACCAAGAGCTTAAGATTTTTGTCAACTTTCCGACACCGCAAAGTCTCCTCAAAAATGGTCACCATGGATGAGGTATAGGGCAAAGACAAGGGAAGGTCAAGAGGGCAGGGAACATCAAAAAGGGCAAGTCGGTTTCAGAGGAAAGATAACTCTGAATGTACTCCCTTTTCCGGGAGCGCTTAGCACTTCGATCCTCCCGCCGTGTTCTTTTGCCATGTCATGGACCACAAGCAATCCGAGACCTGTGCCGTCCATTCCCTTTGTGGAAAAGAACCGGCTGAAGAGTTTCTCGGAGGTTGAATCATCCATTCCGATTCCGTCATCTTCGACCTCCAACATGAAATGATGGGAGTCGAAATAGTCTGCTCTCACAGAGAGGGTGTGGGAGATTTTACCTTTGTCTCTGCTGCACGCTTCAAGTGCATTGGAAATGAGATTGATCAGCATCCTGCGAGCGGCGCCGGGATCCAGAAGAACCATGGGGAGCGAGGGATTGACCTGGGCTCTCAGTCGGCATTCGATTAATTGGGCTTTTTCATAGAAAAAACCGACCGTTTCCAACAGCATTTGCTCTAGAGCAACAGTCTCATACGCGGGCGTCCTCTTTTTGGAGGAATACAAGATATTCTGAACCAGCCTGGAGATTTCACCGATATTCTTTTGGACTACGGACCATCCCTTTTTCAACAGTTCCTGGTCCTGGTCCTTGATTGCTTCATTGACTACATAGGATCCTCCCTGGAGACCCTCCAGAATATTCTTGATGTCATGGGAAAGGCTTGCTACGGATTGACCGAGAAAGGTGAGCTCTTTCTGGAATTCCTTGATCCGGCTGATATCGGTGGAGATCTCCATGACGGCCATCACGTTGCCCAGAGAATCCAGAATAGGAACTGAGTAAACGACCAATTGGATGGTTGCTCCAGCGGGCAGGCGAACCGTCTCTTCGCTCATGTGCCCTTTCTTGTCTTGAAAGGTCTCCCACACAGGACAGGGGGAGCACCGGATGCCGCTTTGTTTGTAGACTTCATGGCACTTTTTGCCGATTGCATCGCCGAAGTCATTGCGAAAGGTCTGATTGGCCACGAGCACGTTGAAAAACCGATCCTGGATGGAGAGATAGCAGGGAAGCAGATCGACGATTGCCTTATAGCCAAGGTCCAGTAAGGGCGGATGCGTTTTTTCTTCCATCATCACCGACGGTCTTCCTAAACTTAAAATCGGTGTAACAATTTAGCTGTTTGAAATGCTGAAGCCGGCGGCCCCGAGCATGGAGGTCTCTCTTAAAACTGCAAAACGAAGAAGCCGCAGAAAAGTGTTCAGCTTTAGGCAATTCATTTCAAACAGCTAAAATGATACCCAAAAGGCAACCCCGGAGATCTATTTGATACTTTTCCGAATGGCCTCCAAAAGTTCATCAGGTTCCGGTGGTTTTTCGATGTATGCTGCCGGCTCCGGGATTTTTTCCCCCCTGTGTTCATCGAGAACCCTCTGAGAGTGAAAGAAGGTCTTCTTGGACAGGGCCGAGAGCATAATGACAGGAATATCCTTCAGTAAAGGATCGCTTTTCAATTCCCTGTACATGGAGATACCGCTTTCCTGAGGCATCATCACATCAAGGATAATGAGGGAGGGTTTGGATTTTCTCGCCATCTCCAGGCCTTGAATACCGTCTTGAGCGGCCAGGGGCTTAAATCCGTTTGTCTCAAGCAGAGTGGTGACAAAGATTCGCATGTCTAATTCATCGTCGACAACAAGGACTTTTTTTGCCATGGTCCGGTCTCCTTGATAAAATTACTTCGCAATTTTATATAACGCTGCTTCGCCGCTTTAGGTAAAAAAAGAAGGGAACATAAAGCGACTGAGTCGTGCTATATGAAATCGCGCAAGCGATTTAATTAGTACATGCTCCCCGGCAGCGTAAACTGCTTGGCCGGATTACGAATCGCAATGACATGACAGTGGGCGTACTTTGAAACGTTGGCTACGGTGCTACCGTGGACCATGCGGTCCTGTTCCGCTTTTCCAAGGGCGCCCATGACGATCACGTCGATCTCGTTTTTCTTTGCGTAACGAATGATTTCCACGTCCGGCGATCCGCTTTTAACAACAAACAGATAATTGTCGAAATCGCCGAGTTTTTTCTCGTACCTTTCCTTCAGCGCCTCCCTGGCCCGCTTTTCAATGTCCTTATTGAAAAAGGCCTCGCCGCCGGGAGAACCCTCCGGCACATGTTCATCAACCACATGCCTGCAGTAGGCATAGGAAGAGTGAGGAACATGCAGGATATGAAGCTTTGCTCCATACTTCTTGGCCAGGTCCAGAGCGTGAAGGAAAGCGATGTTGGCATCCTCCGAGAAATCCGTACAGTAAAGGATATTCTTATAAGAAATCATGATTCATCCCCTTCAAAAGCGATACGGTGAATTTTAATCCGGTTCGGCATATTTTATGGCCCTTTCCCTGGAAGCCTCACGGTGAAGGTGGTGCCTTTCTCTTTGTCCGAGAAAAGAGATATTACGCCCCCATGCTCGTCCACAATCTTCTTGGCGATCATCAGGCCCAGACCTGTTCCCTTAGATCCCTTGGTGCTGAAAAAAGTTTGAAAGACTTTTCTCTTGGTCTCTTCTTCCATACCGCAACCATTGTCCGACACTTCGTATTCCACGGCCCAGCCTTGCGGCTTTGATGTACGGATGGCGACCTCCCATATCCTCGGAGTGCACGAAAGATCCGTACAAGCATCGATGGCATTGGTGACAAGGTTTAAGAGAACCCGATGGATCCCTTCGGGATCAAACCAGGCTTTAGGAAGGTCCTGGGCTAAATCGGATTTCAAGGATACACCCAATTCACCGGCACGGGAGACCATGAGCTCGAAAACCTCTCTCGCCGGAACATTGGGATCGAGCATTTGATATTCGGGTTCTCTCTCCTTTGCGTAGTTTAGAAGGTCCACGGCAAGGCGCTTGACCTTTTCCGCGTTCCCCCTGATCATCTGCCAGCCCTCTTTGAGATAGCTCTTGTTGTCCAGTTCTAAACCCTTTTCAAGGACGTACATTCCCCCTGTCAGACCGGAGGTAATATTCTTGATGGCATGGGCCAAACCCGCCACAGTCCGGCCGACAGCGGCAAGCCGTTCCGCTTCCACAAGCTTGCGGGTTTTCTCTTCAACCAGCCTCTCAAGGTTTTCCCTATACTCCTTAAGTTGCTTCTTGTAAGAAAGCCTCACCAAGGCCCTTCGAAGCGCAATATCCAGAACGTCGTCGCGGATGGGCTTGGTGATGAAATCAGAAGCCTCATGCTTGAGACTCTGTATGGCCAGTTCCATGTCGCCATGACCGGTGATCATTATGACTTCGGTGTCCGGGCTTTCTTGCTTAATGCGCTTGAGCAATTCAATTCCGTCCATTCCCGGCATCTTGATATCTGTTAGGACAAGGTCCGGACGGGCATCATGGAAAATCCTCAAAGCCTCTTCCCCGTTTTCCGCGGTCAGTACCCCGTATCCGCGGTCAGCAAGGGAGATGCCCATGATCTTGAGAATGCCCGGTTCATCATCAACGAGAAGGAGTTGTTTTCCCATCAGGCCTCATGAATACGGGGAAATTTGATGTTAAAGGTCGTCCCTTCGCCTTCGGTGCTTTCCACATGGATCGAGCCGTCATAGTCGTGCACGATCCCATAGCTGATGGAAAGACCGAGTCCTGTTCCTTTGCCCACCTTCTTGGTGGTGAAAAAAGGCTCGAATATTTTATCCCGAATCGCCGCTGGGATCCCGATCCCGGTATCGGCCACCTGAATTGCCACCATCTCATCTTTAAGGGCTGTTTTCAGGGTAATTCGTTTCAACTGACTCTTTCGGCCCTCCCGTTCCCTCTTCTTTTCGATGGCATCCCGGGCATTGATGAGAAGGTTGACAAAAACCTGTTCCAGACGGTTGGGATCCGCCAGAATTTCAGGAAGGCCATCGTAAAGATCTTCAACCACGTCGATCTCCCGCAGTTTCAACTGCTGGTGAAAAAAGTCAACGGCCCGTCGCAAAACGGTGTTTACCTGCACTTTCTCTTTTGCCACATCCGATTTGCGGCCGAATTCCCTCATGTGGTTGATGATTTTGGATGCCCGATCCACATGGTTGTCGATTTCTTCGGCCATGGTTCTTAGGATGTCTTCAGAAATCAGCTCGTGACCGGCTGCTTTTCTTCGTAGGAAACTGCTTGCCGTCTTGATAACGGAAAGAGGCTGGTTCAGTTCATGGGCTACGCCCGTGGCCATTTCCCCGAGAGTTGCCATTTTGCCGGCCTGGATCAGGTGCTGCTCGGCCATCAAGCGCAGTGTGATGTCGCTGGCAGTGACAAGAAGAACCCGTCTGCCGTCAAATTCAGACGAAGAAATTCGAATGTTAACGTAAATGAATTTTCCGTCTCTGCGAAGCTGCCTTACCCGGTCAATGACGTTTTCGGACCTTAGGCGGGCCTCCAAACCCTCCCTGTCATGGGGCTCAAAGAGATCCAAAAAAGGAGTCATCAGAATCTCGTCCTTGTGAAAGCCGTAAACTACGGTGACACAGTCATTGCAGTCGAGGATCTTGAGGCTCCGTTCATTTAAAACAAATACAGGGTTGGGGATCGTGTTAAAGATGGTCCGGTATTTTTCTTCCGACTTTCGGGCCTCTTTTTCAAGAAACTTAACCTGGGTCAGGTCCAGGCTCATCTCCATGGCGCCTATGACTTCGCCTTTTGAATTCTTGAGGGGAGAGGTTTTCACCATCCAGTAGGTTTCAACACCGTCCTTGTCGACCGCCGCCTCCTCGCTGTAGTGGGGTTGGCCGTCTTCAAAGGTTCTCAACACCGGACAGATTTGACATCGCTCGGAACGGCCCTTGTAGGCTTTATAACAATAATCTCCCGGCTCCGGGGAGAAGCGTTCTGCAAATTCCCGGTTGTAACGGATGATCTTGAGGTTTCTGTCCTGGACCGTGATATAGCAAGGGGCCTCCTCGAAAAGCTTCTGGAACTCATAGGACTGCGGCTGGATTCCCCTTTGTTTTTCTGCCTGTTCGCAGGTCATCCTTTTATCGAATTTTTGCGGCACGGCGTTCTTGTCATTGCGGTCTATTTCCATCCTTCACCGTTCCTATTCTTAATCTTCCTTTGGAGTCATCTCCTTGGGGATGACCATGTGTTCGGCAATGACTTCTTTGAAGTGAACCGCTTTGGCGTCGATCTTGTACTCGGTGATAAGATCTCTGATCTGATCTATACAGTTGTGACAAGGAACAAGAACGATTTTTGCGCCCGTCTCCCTGATTTGTTCGGCTTTGATCTTTCCCGATGCAAGGCGATGCTTTTTCATTTCGCCTCCCATGGGCATGGCGCCGCCTCCGCCACCGCAACAGAAATTGTAGTTCCCCTGATTTTTCATAGGCCGAAAATCCTCGGAAACCATGGACGCCAACAGGCGATTTTTTTCCGCGAGCCCTCCGTTCCGGATGATGTTACAAGGATCCTGAACCGTGGTGGGCTCCTTGAGCTTTTCCCTGAGCTTGATTCTGCCCTCTTTGAGGTAATCAAGAAAGAGCTCCACAGAGTGGACGACCGGCTGTTTTGGCGTGTAACCCAGCCAGAGGGGCGCTTCGTAACAAAGGGACCGGTAAGCGTGGCCGCACTCGGTGACGACAATTTGTTTGACCTCCAGCTCTTCAGCACGCTTGAATGTGTTTGAAGCGACTTCTCGGGCGGTCTCGGTGTCGCTCATGAACATGGCCAGATTCGTGGCATCCCAACCTTTCCTGCTGGGGAAGGTCCAGTCTTCCCCGGCGACATGAAAAATCTTGGCCATTTCCATGATATCTTGGGGGTAGAACTTCGGCTCCCTTGCATTGACCGTGTACAAGATTTTGGCGCCCTTTTTGTCAATCGGTATATCAAGCCCCACGAGCTCGTCGGCAGTTTCTTCCTTGCACCATTCCAGGGTTTCAAGCCATTCCTCGTCCGTAATGGCCATCTGATTGCCGAATTCCTTGTAGTCGAGGACCGTCCTTGCCAGGCCTTCCGGCGCCAACCCCTGGGAGTTGAGAAGAGCCCGGAGAACGTAGATGAGGTAGGCAATATCGATGCCGAAAGGGCAGTAAAGAGAGCAACGTCTGCAAACGTTACATTCATAGTACACGGTTTTGTAAATCTCTTCGAGATAGGCCCTGTCCACGCGGCCCTTTTTTTTGAGAATGTCTTTTAGAAATCGAACCTTGTAAGAAGGGATCATCTTGGGATTTTTGTTGTTTGCCAGGTAGAAATGGCACGTATCGGCACACATGCCGCAATGGGTGCAGATGTTCACCCAGGTCTTGAATCGAGCACCCATTCTGGGCTTCAGAAAATCCATCACGGCCTGTGCATTGATCGGTGCGGTCATTACGAAGCTCCTATATCCACTGTAATCCATTCTTCATTTGTGCTTTTCACATGGAATATCCTCTTCTTCCGAACTCGATCCCTGTGGCGGCGCGGGAGAAGAAGAAGAGAACAGAGTGGGATAACCGGGTTAAAGGTATCAATATAAGCATAAGTTCACCGGAAAGCAGGTGAATGAGATACATGGTGTCGCCCTTGAAGCCGATGCTTTCCAAAGTTCCATGGGTCAGAAAATAGCCTGTCATAAAAGGAAGAGCCGTAACGATGATCAGCAAATAGTCCGAGAAGGTGGAGATGAGTCGTATATCGGCAGAAATAAGACGTCTGAGAAAAAAGAAAATAGAGATAGCGAGCAGAATCAGCGTCATCCAGTTGGCCCATGCATCTGGAAGCGCCGGCCAAGACCATTCAAAGCGAGATTCATCCCAGATGGCAAGGTGACCTGAAAGAAAGACGGGCACGGCGATGAGGCAGATGTGAAAGATGTAAAGAAGAGGCATGAAAACAGGGTTTTTGGCCATATCTTTGTTGATGGGGAGCAACCAACGGAGCAAGGTAGCGAAAACGTATTTCCATTTGAGGAACCGGTACATGGGTAGGTCCATCCTACGTGACCTTGAAATGAAAAAGGCGATCCGTAAGATTGTGCCGATGATGAACGTCAGGAAAGCAATCCACACCAAGGGCCCTTCAACAAAGAAATATAAATCCATAATTTACGCTCTCTTTTTGCAAGTTATTTATTTTTCAGTATTTTCCTCGGCCTCGCCAAAAGGTAACTGCCTTTGCCCCATCCCGAGAATCGGGATAGCATTTGGATTTTCAGCGTTCTCCCTTTTAATGGAATGATTTGCTCCTCTCTTTGATTATACAAACCTCCCATGGTCAGAGGATAGACTGCTCAATCCCACAGCTCGGCATCGCCGGCCTGGTGGGTAATTAGCCGAATCTATTTTACGTGGCAGCCGTAACATGCCCTGAAAGGCGCCTCACCGGGGGCCGATTGCTTGTGGCAACCCTGGCAGTTTCTGTGGAAAGCGACCTGAAGCTTCATCACGCGTCCTTTCTTTTCCTTCGGATCATGACATTCCATGCACCTCCGCACTTCGTCTCCTTCCTCCCACACATTTCTGCCCATTTTGTATATATGATGACATTCATCGCATGCAAACCCATAATCAAAGGCATGAGTGTCGTGATCAAAGGGAACGGGAGGTTTTTTCCTTGATTTATATTCTTTGTTGTATATCGGCATTTCTCCGGAGCTGCCACTTCCCGGGATCCCGAACAGGTAAAGAAAACATGTGGCAATGAATAATGGCAAAGCCAGAGTCTTCCATCGTTGCATGGATTTGTCTCCTTCTGATTCCGAAATAAATCCAGTTATTTATTTTCCCACTGAATTCATAGCATTTTATTCCAGAGGTGTGCAAGGATAAATGTCCTTCCTTTCATATCTTCCTGTAAA
>JAFGDM010000308.1 GCA_016932115.1 Deltaproteobacteria bacterium
CTTGCTCATATTCGCGTAATAACTGGTCTTGCATTCAAGCGATCCTTTTCCTTTGCCCTGTCTGCGTATGTCTGCGTCCGTCTGCGGTTAATAAAGTAGATGATCGAGGGTTTCAAATCCGACTTCTTCGAGCGGCTCAGGCGGGCGTCGGCTGCTGAGATAGCCTACCGAGTCAGGAAAAAGCTGACCGCCAGGAAGATCAAGGCTAGACTGGCTAAAGGCCGGTCCCCCTTCGGCATCCCATCCGTTGATCCCGGACACATCGCATCGCTTGAACCGCCCGTGATCACCGTGCTTTCGGCCGAAGCGCCGCGGCTTATTGCAGACCCCGAGGAAATCACCCGGTTTGAGGTCAAGTACCGCAACACCTTCTTCGACGCGATCCATCCTGGCCCGACAGATCCCGACATTCGCTCAGTGTGGGAGCCGGCTAGGCTGCAAAACGCAACCTTGCTTCTGCTCTGTCCAGGCAAGGGGCCGGAAAGCAGGCAGGCTGCAAAGAAGACGGTCCTCCAATGGATACAGGACAACCCCTTCCTGAGGGGGCCCCACTACCTCTCAGCCATGGAGTGCGGGCTCAGGGTTCCCGTGTTCTTCTACTGCCTCAAGAGGGCTCCCGATGTTTCCACTGAGGAGCGTGAGGTTCTGTGCCGGGCGATCTACGAGCACGCGTCATGGATAGAGAAGAACCTCTCCCTTTACGCGAGCCTCGGCAACCACACCGTGTGCGAGTGCGTGGGCCTGATCTTCGGCGGGGCCGTGTTCAGACACCACCTTGAAGGGCGCCGTTGGGTTGAGATGGGATGCCGCATCCTGGACCGGGAGCTGGCTCACCAAGTTCTGTCAGACGGGGGGCCGGCCGAACAGTCCTTTTCTTACCACCGTTTCGTGCTGGACCTCTACTGGCTGGCCTCCGATTTCCTGGAAAAGAACCGCCTGCATGATTTCGCAGGGTGGAAAGAGCGGCTCTTGAAAGGCGAAGCGTTTCTGCTTGCGTTTCAAGGGAAAGACGGTTTATCCCCCTCAATCGGAGACAGCGATGACGGATATGCCGTAGCACCCGGTGTTGCTCCCCTGCGGGGTACGGCCGAAACCCCGCAAGACTGGATCACGACTTTTCCAGATTCCGGTTACACCATTGTCCGGGGATCCGGAGGATTGATTCTAACCTTCGATCATGGGCCTCTGGGTATGCCGCCTCTTTACAACCACGGCCATGCCGACGCGCTTGCGATCACCCTCTCATCTGAAGGCAAACCGATTCTCGTCGACCCCGGGACCTTCCGTTACAACGGGGTGCCGGAGTGGCGAAGGTACTTCAAGGGAACAAGGGCGCACAACACCGTGACCGTTGATGAGCAAGACCAGGCTGTGCAGGAGACGGGCTTCATCTGGGGCAAGCCGTACAGGGCCGGATTGGAGAAGGTGGCAGAGGGGGACAGGTGGGTGTTGCTCAAGGGGGCCCACAATGGTTACGAAAGGCTCGGGAGTGCCGTGACCCACGAGAGGACCGTGTTTTTTGAAAAGGATTCCAGCATTCTGATAAAGGACAGCTTCAAGGGCAAAGAGGATCACGATTTTGAGCTGAATTTTCACCTTCACCCGGAAGCGGCCGTTGAAGAATCCGATGGCTGGATCAAAGTCAATATTGCGGGTGTTGAGGCTTTTGTGCGTCTGCTCGAAAGCGGCAGGTTCGAGGTCATCCGGGGCCGGGAGAACCCTATCCATGGGTGGTGTTCACCGGCCTATGGAATCAAGATGCCAGGTCCGGTGCTCAGTTCCCGTGTGCGCATGGCAGCGGAAGAAACGATCTTTTTTACGGCGGTGTGTTTGGGCGAGCCGTGCGATGTGAGCGCATTGAAAAGCAGGTTTCTTGACATTGCAAACAGGTAGCTGAAAAACACCTCTTGAGCAGGCTGATGAAAAATGTCGAGATGCAAGGCACCCGAGATTCCGTGGAATGAGGCGTACATAGAAGTACGCCGCAGTGACGAGGAACGAGGTTAACGCCGCAGATGGGCGCTTTTCGACAGCCTGCTAGGTTGCCAATTCTTGACATCTGGGTGGACCCGGTCAACCGGGACGAAGCCATCGAACGGGTGAGGGGCTTTCTCAGGAACGGCAACCGGCCACATTCCGTCTTTGCCTCAAACCCGGAAAAACAATTCACCGTCCCCAGGGACCCTGAACTCTATGAGTGCTACCGCCGAGCGGATCTTCTGCTGCCTGACGGGATCGGGATGGTCAAGGCGGCCAGGCTTCTTTATGGTGCGGATCTCTCTCGCGTGCCGGGCTCGGAGTTCATCTTCGATCTCTGCAAGGTGGCTCAGGAGGAGGAAAAGGGCGTTTTTGTCTATGGTGCAAAGGAGGAAGTCAACGCCGGATCCTGTGAGGTGCTGGTGGAGCGCTTCCCGGGGCTCAAGATCGTGGGGCGGGCAAATGGATATGTAAAAGATGAGGATATGCCGGAGCTAATAGAGAGGATCAATGAATCAGGCGCCGCGGTGCTTTTCCTGGCCCTTGGTTCGCCCATACAGGAAAAGTGGTTTGCGGAGCACAAGGACAAACTTATCTCTGTGCGCGTGGTGCAGGCGGTCGGGGGAACGCTCGACACCATCGGCGGGAATGTGAAGCGGGCGCCGGAGTTCTGGCGGCGGCACAACCTGGAGTGGCTCTACCGTCTTCTCTCGGAGCCGGGGCGCATCTCGCGGCAGTGGGTGCTCCCCATCTTCGCCTTGCTGGTTGCGGTAGCATGGCTGAAGAAGAAGGTGGGAATGGACGGGAATCGCCTGGACTAAGAGGCCTCACGCCAAGACGCAAAGACGCAAAGAGTAATGACAGAGGTTTACCCGCCTCTGGCGGACAAGTCGGTGGATAATATTTTTGTCATTTGAATTTTGATCATTGCCGTTTGTTTCGGGTTTCGTGCTTCGGGTTTCGAATTTGATCACAGCCATGCTGTGATCTGAGGTGATTTTTTGAACGATAGTGCAGCCTCTTATGCCGGCTGGATCAAGGCGGCCCTCATGGCGCTCCTGGTGGCAGGCATCTATTACTCCACGCTTGTATGGCTCGCCGATACGGACTGGGGCAGGGCGGACTACAGCTACGGCTACATGATTCCCCTGGTTTCGCTCTACCTCGTCTGGGAAAAACGTCGGGAACTGCGGGAATTGCCTTCGCTCCCTTCCCGGGCAGGCTTCCTCGCCCTGGTCCCGGGGCTGGTGCTTTTCTGGTTGGGAGAGCTCTCCGGGGAATTCTTCAGCCTCTACCTTTCATTCTGGCTGGTGATCGTGGGCCTTTGTTGGATCAATCTGGGGTGGGGCAAGCTTAAGCTCATCGCTTTTCCTCTCGTGATTCTGCTCTCCATGTTCCCGCCTCCGAATTTCATCCACACCAAGATCTCACTTCAGCTCAAGCTTATTTCCTCGAAGCTGGGGGTTGCCGTGATACAGGCCTTCGGCTTGAGCGCCTACCGGGAGGGGAATGTGATCGACCTGGGGTTCACCCAGCTCCAGGTGGTTGATGCGTGCAGCGGGCTGAGGTACCTCTTCCCCCTGATGGTGATGGGGCTCCTGCTTGCCTATTTCTACAAGGCCGCCTTGTGGAAGAAGGTTGTGCTGGTGGTCTCAACGGTGCCGCTCACCATTATCATCAATTCCCTGCGTATCGCAGCAACCGGGGTCCTTTACCGCTACTGGGGGGCGGCGGTGGCGGAGGGTTTTTTTCACGGGTTTTCCGGGTGGCTCATTTTCATCTTCGCGCTGGCGGTGCTCCTTATTGAGATGGCGATTCTGGGAAAAATCGGTCCTCCGACCCCATATCTCCGACCTCGGACCTCCGGCCACATGCCTCCGACCTCTGACCTCCGGCCTCCGACCTCTGTTCTCCGATTCTTGCGCCCGGCCCATTTCCTGGTAGCCGTTGCGCTCCTGGCAGCGACTCTGGCCGTTTCCCAGTTCGTGGAGTTCAGGGAGAAGGTCCCGATCACGAGGCCGCTTGCCGAATTCCCGACTGAGGTGGGCGAGTGGTCGGGAAGGCGAACGGCGATGGACCAGATGTTCATCGACACGCTTGACCTGAGCGACTATGTCATTGTGGATTACGCGGGCAGGGACGGCAAGACGGTCAATTTCTACGTCGCCTACTACGAGAGCCAGAGGAAGGGGGAATCAATCCACTCCCCCGAGACCTGTCTTCCCGGGAGCGGCTGGAGCTTCAAGCAGGCCGGCACCATCACTATCCCCCTTACTTCCGTTCCCGTTTCAACGAATGAACGCATCAACCAATCCACGCCTTCTATCACTATCAACCGGGCTTTCATGGAAAACGCGGGGCAGAGGCAGCTTTCGTACTTCTGGTTTCCCCAGCGGGGGCGGGTCCTGACCAATGCGTATCAGTTGAAGCTCTTCGCCTTCTGGGACGCTCTAACAAAACAGCGGACGGACGGGGCCCTGGTGAGGCTAATCACGCCGGTTTACGGCGGTGAGGAGGTGGCGGATGCGGAGGAGAGGCTCGCGGCCTTTACGCAGGAGATCCTGCCCATCCTGGATCAGTTCATTCCGAAGTAGATGAGTCCATTGGGTCTGTTGGGTCCATTGAGTTCATAGGGAAGGTGCAAGGGCAAAGAGCAAGAGCGATCATCCACAGATTAAAAGGATTAACACAGATTAGAAGAAAAGAAGGAAGACGTCCTTGAATTTTTAATCCCATGGATCTGTGTAATCGGTGGATAATAAAGAAGCTTGCCCGCCAATAACTCCGGCGGAACCCTTACCAAACTGCATATTCATAATGCTCTCTAATCCCGTTATCCTTCGTGACAAGATTGTTCGAACCCATTGCAGCCTGCGCCGTTATGATTCTGTCGAATGGATCGCGAGTCCAAGATTGCTTTGCTGCAGCTCGGATTACATCGGTAAATGAGTGTTTGCATGCCTTTAATCCAATACGCTCGTAGAGGTAGTCATATACCGGTTCTGAGCTGAGCGTGGTACGTCCGATTTCATGCAGGTAATCCAATTCGAGTAAAACCATCGGAGAGATAAGAAGTTCTGCCTCGCTTTCAATCAGGTTCAAGGCGCGAACACTCAGCCCTTCTCCTTTCCGTGCAAACAGCCAGAGAACAACATGGGTATCAAGGTAAATCATAGCTCAGGTTTCCATTCTGAAGACCAATCCATTTTCACAAGATCATCAGGATTTCCTACTATGAATTCAGGGTGAGGTTCTAACCGATCTATCTTTGCCATTTTTTTTTCAACAGGGCTGACGATGAAGCGTTTCCCCTTTCTTTTTATTTCCAAGGGAACACCTGTTTCAGCCACTTTGTCCAGGATTGCCAGAAGGTTTTCTTGATCGGTGATATTGGAAGATCTCGGAGCCATCTCCTTCCTCCCTCCAATTAGACAAGATTTGAATCATTTCACACCAAATCTAGGCCAAACCTCGCAGCAAGTCAATCGTTTTGAGGAGGAAGAGAGAATGCAGCTGATAAGAAGAAAGCTCATGGCTGAAAGCAAGAGGGATCATCCACAGATTTACAGGATTCACACAGATTATGAGACTGGAAGAAACAGGCTCTTGGTTTTTTAATCCCATGAATCTGTGTAA
>JAFGDM010000309.1 GCA_016932115.1 Deltaproteobacteria bacterium
AATGCGGCAGAGGAAGTATTTCTTCTCTTCCTGCCACTGGTCAAATAGATCGTGGGCTTGGTATCCTCGATCCATAACACCGGTATCACCCGGGGAAAGAATCATGCTGGCAAAGGGACGCTCCGCACCCTTGCCATGGGTGAGGAAAAGCTTTCTTGGAATGGAGTGGTTCAAACGGTACATTTGCTTTATTGAGTCGATTGAGAGTGTAGGGCATTTTGTAACCTCCTGACATCATTGAGTATTACAAAATTTTTGCCGCACACCCTAATCGAAATGTCAAGCGAAAAATTAGCTTAACCCACCGATTTTTCAATTTATTTTGAACGAATTATATGCAAGTACCTAACCGGAAATTACTGGGTCCCGGCAGGCTATCAAATGTGAAGCAATAGGCTTCAGACCGTTGCAACATAAAGGAATGCTTCCCCTTCCGATGCCCTCCTGCCTCTGCTGCCGGGGCCGTCTAATAGGGCACCAGCAGCCAAAGCACTGGAGGGTAGTTACATGCGCTCAGACTCTGATTGGAGTCGCCCTTTATTCACGGATTTCGCCAATGTTGGCAACCCCTCGATGGTGTTTCCCGTTTCCTGCTCGGCGATACGAAGTTCATATAGCTTTTGCAGGTTCATCCAGAACTCGGCGCTTGTTCCGAAGAAATGCCCAAGGCGCAAGGCGGTGTCTCCGGTAACGGCTCGTTGTCCATTCAGAATTGCGGTAATTCGGTTGGTAGGCACTCTAAGCTGGCGGGCCAATTCTGAAGCGCTCATGCCAAGCTCTTCAAGCTGCTCGGCGAGATGTTCGCCTGGATGTATCGCGGTGCGTCCCATAATTCACCTCAATGATAATCGACTATTTCGACATTGACCGGTCCCGGGCTTCCTTTGGGCCACTCAAAGCATATCCGCCATTGGTCATTGATGCGAATGCTGTACTGGCCTTGGCGATTCTCCTTGAGAGCTTCGAGACGGTTCCCGGGTAGGCTCAGGTCAAGAAGGGAGGTCGCCGCTTCCAACTGGTCAAGCTTCAGCTCCGCCTTTCGCTCAAAACCGGAGAAAGCCTTGACTCGGTTTCCTTCGGCGAGTTGTCTAGTTCGCTTGTCTCTGAAGCTCACGATCATGGGTTACTTTAACCCGAGTTATGCTTTACGTCAAGCATAACATATGGCTGCAAATCAAAATGCATTCCGGTCTGTTTTTTCATGGCATCCTCTTAGAATGCACAGCTTCGCCGACATGGTCGCGCTCAAGGGCGACAAGGAGATCGGCGATAAGATCAACAAAATCTTCACTAAGCTCGCCGAGACCAATGACCTCAGGGGCGTGATCGACGTTGCGGACTTCAACGATTCCGACAAGCTGGGTAAAGGCAAGGAGATGGTGGACCGCCTTTCCAACCTTGTGGCCATCTTCGACACACCGGCCCTCGCTTTACGCAATAATCGCGCCGAGGTAGACTACCTGGTAGGAGGTGCTTACGAATACATGATCCGGCATTACGCGACCGAGTCGGGCAAGAGCAAGGGCCATTTCTATACGCCCCCCGAAGTCTCGCGCATTATGGCCAAGGTCATTGGGGTGGGGAACTCCAAATCAGCCGGCCAGACGATTCATGACCTCACCTGTGGATCAGGCTCTCTGCTCCTCAAAGCGCACGATGAAGCCAAAGGTCGCACGGGTCTCGACTTGGCTCTCTATGGCCAGGAGATGGAGAATGCCACAGCCGCTCTTGCTCGGATGAACATGATCCTCCACGACTGCTGTAGATCTTCACATTGACTTGGTACAAAAGGGGTGATTTTTTTCAAAATAGGTTGACAAGGACGTAGAGATTATCGAATTGAATGGGCCTTTGGGGAGGGCCCATTTTTATTTCATAGGGGAAGGTGAAGAAGTTCTAGGGGACCGATCCACCCTCCCCCCGCAAACAGGGGATACGCATAATGGAATCCCAGAAAGGTGGAGTGATGATAATCTTTGTTCGTGCTGAGTTCAAGGAGATTTTTGATCAGGAACGAAAATATGCGTGGCCGAGACCTGAGCGGTGTCCTGTGTGCGGGATGTGCAAAGTGTGGGGTCACGTTTTGTTTTGGCCTATTTTGATGCTATTGCCGGCGGGGTATATCTGCGTCGTTACCGGTGCCCGGAATGCAAGTGCGTAGTCAGGCTAAGACCGATAGGGTTTTTTGCCCGCATTCAGGCTGCCATTGAGACGATCCGCGAAATGGAGCAACGCCATCTGACAGCTTGGGGACAACTCAAGCCCTCTACGGTTTACCGTCTCCTTCACAAGCATGACCTGATGAGTCCCGCGGACATTGCTCAGGACCGCAGGAAGTTTGAAGCCGAACTGCCCCAACGATCTGTGGCTAAACGAGCTCTACCATCAAAGAGTCCATAGCGCCACAGGCCAAAAGCCCTTTAAACGCTTTACCTCTAATCTCCAATGCCTCAGAGCGGCCCCTGCGGATCTTTTGGATCACTTCCGGCAAAGTGCCAGGCGGCGCGTGGCCAAAGACCGAACCGTCGTGCTAAACGGAAGGCTATATGAAGCCCCGGTAGCTCTCATCGGCCGGCAAGTGGAGTTGCTCTATCATGTAGGAAACCCCGATCGGGTAGAAATCCGTTTTGCACAGAAGTCCTACGGGATTGTCTCGCCCGTCAACCTCTACGTCAATTGCCGGGTCAAGCGCGACAGAAACAGCAACATTGATCTGAGTGCGGATCCGGCCAAGTACCTGGGCGGATGCCTGTTTCAGGGGAGGCCATGCGATGAATGAAAATTATCGGGCTTTTTTCGGCTTTACCAGAGAACCCTTCACAAGTGATCTGGCTCTCAAGGAAATCCTCCAAACCGCAGAACTCACGGGAGTGCAAAAACGTTTTGACTACGCCCTTCGCCTGGGCGGCATCGGCCTTGTGACAGGGGAGATCGGAAGCGGCAAATCCACCGCACTTCGCTATGCCTCAGGTCAACTGCATCCTTCCGAGTATCAGAGCTTTTACGTCATAGCCTCTTCGGGATCCACGCATGTCTTTTCCAGGAATTGGGGCGGCCTGAATCTTCTTGAAGCGGAGCGGCGCCGGATAGATGGGGCTGCGTGAATCAACTGTGATTGCCTCCATTGACATGCCTTCTCCCGTTAACACTGCTCTATTGGGGATATTCTGCCTGTTCGGCAAGAAATTGACGACCCTTTTCCGTGAGTCGATACTTCTGCTTGCTGCTGCGTGGCTTGTCCGGGATTTCCATTTTGATCAACTCTTTATCTAAGGCGGGCCGGAGATAGCGATCGCGAAAGTTGGCCTGCCCTTTTAGCTCGAGGGTTCTCTGTAATTCCGCCCTGGTCTTGGGTACAGACAGGATTCTGAGCAACTGGATAACTTCACCCGTAACTTGACCCACGACTTCACCCGTCACTTCACCTGTGACTTCCCTTCCAACTTCCCCCGTGACTTGCGGGGTGCCTTCAAGCTTGGCAGGGGCAAAGATGACGAATACCGAGCCTGCCTCCTCCTTCCAGGTTGGCTCTGGATTGCCGTTTTCGGCGCACCAGTCGACGATATTGAGCGTACCGCTGCCCCAGCGCTCGATTACACCTGCACGGTAGAAGACACTGGCGATGATAGGATTCCATGGCCCGGACTCGTGCGGCTTACTCAGACTCTCCGGCGTGATGCCGAAATGAAAGACACCGGGATTGGTGACCTCGAGATGATCGTCGTACACGGCAACCGCAACGGCCCCGCCGGGGATGACATAGTCCCGGTGGCAAAAGGCGTTGGCGAGAGCTTCACGGGTCGCGCGTGGCGGGTACCAGGGCTTGTCTTCGCGGATCATCTTGCCCGGTATGATCCGCCCGGCAATGGGGACGTGGTCCATCAGAAAGGATTCGGCCCGACGAAGAAGTGCAAAGGCATGCCCCCAGTATTGCCGGTTGTCGGCAAAATCGGCCAGCCGGTCCTTGCCCCGAAACCGCGCCAGACGAAGGCTCATTTGAGGGTAAATCGTCTTGAGCCGATCGCTCTTGCCGTAAAGCGCCACGGCGGCGTTCAGGAGACGGCCGTCACGGATCAACTCCAGGCCGCGAAGGATAGATTGAAGGTCACGCCGGTCGGTTGGCTCCAGCCGGCCCAGACGAATAGCGTTGTCCAGGGTGATTCGGATCTCTTCAGCATCCAAGTCCTTGACGGTCACTCCCTCCGCAACCGGTTCATTTTCCCAACGCCTGGTTGTGTGGAGACGCTCCACAAGCCGCCGCTCATACTCGGACCGAGGCATGACACGGGTCGTCGGGCCATGCCTGAGATGGGCACGTCCATCGAAGGTATAAGGTCCACCACCGCCGGGAACAGTGGCCGTGATAGGGGACGTTGTTTCTCAATGGAATTATAGGTTGCTTTTAATCTTCGGCAATTCCCTCGGAATTGGCGGCACGCACTACGGCCGAAGTGGTGACACCAAGAAAACGAGCCACCTGCGCTCCTGGAT
>JAFGDM010000310.1 GCA_016932115.1 Deltaproteobacteria bacterium
CATGGCGCGCCTTCGGGAGATCACCCCCCACACCCTGCAGATCGGCATACGCAGCATGTGTGCCGAGGAGGCCTCGCTGGTCAAGGCACAAGACCTGGCTCTCTGCACCATGCACCGCTACCGTAGGGGAGGATTTGACCTCGAGGCGGAACTGGCCCGATTGCCGGAGCAACTGTTCATCACCGTGGATGTGGATGTATTCGACTGGAGCGTGATCGCCAGTACCGGCACACCTGAACCGGGCGGTATGCTCTGGGACGAAGCCATGGATCTTCTTCAGATGGTGTTCCGGAGCAAGATGGTCATCGGTTTCGACGTGGTGGAATTGGCTCACCGCGACCATGATGCCAACTCTCCCTTTGCCACGGCCAAACTGATCTATAAAATGATCGGGATGCGATTTGCCAGAGGATAAGGTTTTCATAGTGAAGGCCGTGTGCGTTCCCGCGTTCCGGCGGTAACGAGGGAAGGTACGCTTTCCCCAAAAGTTGGAGGGGAACGCCCATTTCCGGATGGGCCCCGGCCAGGTAAAGGTTGGACAAAATGAGGGGGTCAAGGTGATGTGCCGTTAGAGCAGGAATAACGGCCTTCTCTGATTACGCCCTCATCGGAACAGACACTGCGGAAGGATCGAAGATGAATCGTTTCGACATGGTGTTTATCGGCCAAATGGGTGTCAGCAGGATATTTCCTTTCGAGGGGTCTCCTTTCATAGAGGAGGGAAGCCCTTTACTTTTTGCTGCCGCAGCGGCCTCGTCTCTCGGGAAACGGATTGCAGCGGTGACAAGAATCACAGCCGATAAAGAATACCTTTTGGAACCACTGAAAAATGCCCGTGTTGATCTCTTTGTGCAGCCCGGAGAGCTCTACGAGTATGAGGTCCTTTTCCCGACGCAAAATGTCGACCAGAGAAAGATCTTACGCATGCAGGTGGGAAAACCTTTCATGATCGGCGATTTACCTCCTGTTGAACCGTGTTTGATCCACCTTTGCTGTATCGGCGTCCGTGGTTTTCACCTGGATTTGGCGCGGGCCCTGAAGGCACGTGGGTTTCGGTTATCCGTTGATATGCAGATCTTTATGCGCCAGGCAGACCCTGTAACAGGGTTAGGGGATTCCCGCCTTGAGGATTTCCCGGAAAAAAGGGAAATCGTAAGCATCGCGGATTTTGTGAAGCTTGACGCCGTGGAGGGCCGGATGTTGACGGGTCTTGACGCCCCGGAGGACCAGGCGGAGACCTTGGAAGGATGGGGCAGTCGAGAGACCATCATAACGTGTTCGGCGGGTGTTTTTGCCCGCAGTGAAGGAAAGACCGGTTTTGCTGAATTTACCAACAGAAGCGGTCCGGGCCGAATGGGCCGCGGCGATACGGTTATGGGATCGTACCTGGCGCGCAGGCTGAATCATTCTGTTCAGGACGCGCTTCGGTTTGCGGCCGCGCTGACATCGATCAAGCTGGAGTCGCAGGGCCCGTTCCGCGGCACCCTGGAAGATGTTGTCCGGAGAATGGGGCATGCCCCATTAGAATGACAGCCCTGAACAATTCAACACAGCCTGTTCAAAAAGCAAATTGTTACAAGGCCCTCTATAACGACGCGACCCGATTCCAAAAAGAAAATCTTCCTCACTCTATCGAAATAAGCCATTCGCAAGAGGCATTGGATGGCATTCCTTCTCCGGGCCTCTGAGGCGGCGTGAACACAGGAATCACCCTGGCCGCCGGATCGATCCAACCGAAAAAACCTGATCGCAGCTTCAACGCACCCGGGCCGCATTCGTAGCAGTCCTTCCCCCATTTCTTGGCGGCCTTTTGAGCGGTACAGTTCAGCGTCCTCATTGTCATACGGGTATCGGACAACTTTATGATTTCAATTTCTTCAAAAGCGCACCAGTGGGAATGCTCCAGAAACTGGATGAGCCTGTCAACCCCTTCACGCTTCACCTCTATGGTCTTTTCCAGCCTCTTCGCCTCGTAGCTTCCGAGTTGTTCCGACAGGTTCAGGAAATCTCCCCCTTCCATTTTTTCCGGGCAATTCGTCTTTATCCAGTCTTCCATGAGAAACCACATGTAGTTTAAACTGTACAAGAGTTCAAGCATGATGCTGTAAACCTGCTCCTTACCCATTCGGTCGATTTGAAGCATCTTCATTACCTCCTCTTCTCTGCTGTCTGTGAAAAATTTATTAAAACACACGACCAAGCCTCCGGCAGATCCTGAAAAATGCGGGCCGGGTCTTTTGCTAATCTGAAAAAAATGCGGCTAAATATTTTATGCCGGTGAAGACGATGACCCCCGCCAGCATCCATTTGATCGCTTTGGCCGGGACAAATTTCTGACAACGTGCCCCGAGATACATGCCCGCAATTCCTCCCAGACCGAATAAGAAACCGAGGAACCAGTCCGGGGCTATGGATATATCGGGGTAGATCGGCGCGATAATCTGATAGAAGACCACGGCGCCAAGCGAAGTGACGAAGGTTCCCATAAGAGCGGCTCCGGCCACGGTATAGATCGGCAGATTGAAGACAGTGACAAAGAAAGGAGCGATGACAGCCCCACCGCCGATGCCGTAAATGCCGCCCACAATGCCGACAATGAAGCTGAGTGCAAAGATTCCCCAAAAGGAAACGTCGAACCGTCCCCCGTAAAACTCGTACTCAAGGCGTTTCAGGTTGAAATGCGTGACATTCACGGTGAAGAGGGGATCATTACCCGGCCTGTCCTGTTTGACACACCTTTTGCAATAGGGACTCATCCCTTCCTGAAAGCGGTGGTCGATGTCATTTTTCTGGGTGAGGCGCGCCTGATTTTTTAAGAGACCACGAACCATCTTTACACCGGTGCAGAGCATGACGCAAGCGGCAAAAAGTTTGAAGGCCTTGGGATCGGGGAGAAATTTTACGCGGACAATGGCACCGATGAATACCCCCGGCAGGGTGCCCGC
>JAFGDM010000311.1 GCA_016932115.1 Deltaproteobacteria bacterium
TGCCAAGGTCTGCGAGATCTACGAGGGGACTTCGGAGATTCAGCGGTTTGTGATTGCCAAAAGCGCCATGGCGGAGAAAAAAATATCATCCAAGGTAACAATTTAGCTGTTTGAAACGCATAGATGCCGGCCGGGGGACTGGGGATCGTTTGCTGAGTTGACCTCGAACTTCGGGCCTTTCTCCTGCGGAGTATCGCTCATGCACATTGCAGTTTGTATCAAGCAAATCCCGGATGCCCCTAGCATACGCATAGACGGCGTGCGGATGAGCATTATTCGAGATGGTGTTGAAAGCATCATCAACCCTTTGGATGTCGTGGCGCTGGAGGCCGCCCTCTCTTTGAGAGAAAAGGAGGGCGGTAAGGTTGTGGTTCTTACCATGGGACCTTCGCACAGTGAGGAAGCCCTTTTAGAAGCCCTCGCCGCCGGTGCGGATCTGGGGGTGCTGATAACTGACCCTCGCCTTGCAGGAGCGGACACACTGGCTACATCACACACCTTGGCGAGGGCTATTTCGCTCCTTGAACCTTTCCCGGACCTCATTTTATGCGGAAGGCAAAGCATGGACAGCGATACGGGCCAAGTCGGACCTCAGATTGCCGAAGAACTGGATCTCCCTCAGGCCTGCGGGGTTATGGAAATTAACGCAGAAGGAAGCGCTTTAATAGTTAGACAGGTGAGTGACGGTTTCATGAACACGTTTCGCGTGATCCTTCCAGCCCTTCTTACGGTGTCCCGTGAGCTGTGCGTTCCCCGATGTTTGTCCTTCAGCGGCATTGAGCGGGCATTCAGCAAGGGGAAAATTCTCCGCTGGGGGCTGGAGGATCTGAAACTGAAACAGGACGAGGTAGGCTTTGACGGTTCGGCGACAAAAGTGTTGCGACTATATCGTCCACCGCCGAAAAAAAGAGGAGAGGTCAAGACAGGGTCGACCGGGGAACTGGTGAAGAGCATCATACATCGACTTGAATCGTTGACGATCATTGATGAGGAAAGCGGAGCAGAGTAAGCCCACAAAGGGTGTTTGGGTTTTCGGCGACTACCGGAACTATTTCCAGAACCGGGTCACCTTGCAGCTCATTTCAAAAGGCAAAGAGCTGGCGGGGAAACTCGGGACGGATTTAACCGTCCTTGTTCTGGGTTATCAGGTCCACCAATATGTCATGGAGTATGTTGCCCACGGCGCCGATGTCATCATGGCTGTAGACCATCCGGTTTTGAAGAACTATCAAGTCGAGACCTACAGCCGGCTGGTCGCCGAACTCGTAAAAGCCTGGGCACCGCACATTTTTCTCGCAGGGGCGACGGCTTTCGGAAGGGAGTTCTTTCCGCGCCTTGCGAAACGTCTGAAGACCGGCTTGAGTGCGGATTGTGTTTCTTTGGATGTGAACGTTGAAGAAGGTTGGCTGATCCAGACTACTCCTTCTTTTGGAGGGCACCTTCTCGCCGACGTGATAACCCCTAAAAGCCGACCCCAGATGGCCACTGTGCACCCGGGAATGTTTGCGGAAAGACTGCACGATAAAAGTGCCGTGGGTCGCATCATTTATCCTGATATAAAGGTTGAAGCCGATGAGCGGGTTCAGCTTGTGAGAAGCAAGCCTGAACAGGTCAGTAGGGGCGAGCTGGAAAATGCACCCGTGGTCGTTGTGGGAGGTAGAGGCATGGGTTCAGGGGAGAATTTCCAAATGCTTTTCGAATTGGCTCGTCACCTCGGAGGAGAAGTGGGCGCGACCCGGCCTGCAGTGACAGAAGGTTGGGTCGGAGAGGAGCGTCTTCTCGGCCAGACTGGAAGAAGTGTGAAGCCGAGACTTCTCATCACCTTTGGGACGTCGGGAGCGCTCCAGTACACGACGGGCATTCAGGGAGCAGAAACGATTATAGCGGTTAATCGTGACCCCAATGCCCCGATTTTTAAGATTTCGGACCTTGGCTTGGTAGGGGACGGCAGGTCCATTCTGAGGCTTTTAATTGAAACATTGCGAAAGCGGTTATGAGGAGGAGCTTCTTGTGAATTTTCGGCAAAGCCTCATTAGTGCCCACCACAATTATCTTGTCAATCAAATGCTCACCCCCGGTTTCATCTTAGGGGTCCTGGACGCATTGGATGACTTCTGGCTCTTGGCGGATGTGGTCTTGCCCGACGAAAAAGCACCCTATCTTTCGGGCCGCTTCTATGACCGGAGAGGGGGGTTGATTTTGCATCTCCAAGGTAAAGAAATTCTTGAAAATCCCGGAAACTGTCTCATTCAGTCATCAGCAGAAGATTTCCGTCTCGTTTATCCATCCGGGGAAGAGTTTCTGGCGCTACACACAGAAATCTTCACAAATGGGTACATGAGCCGGATACAGGGGAAGCTTTACGACAGGATGGGCTCATTGCGGATGGAACCCTCCTTCGGAAGTGCCAAGGTTTTTGGTGATGCTCAGTGGGCAATTCCGGCGCCTGCAAGGTTTCAGAACAAAGCCTCTTTCCTTAGCTTCCCATCCGATTTTTCCCCTTGACAGAGAAGAAACGTGTGATTTATAAGCAATCCTTGGTTGTTATTTGACCCATTGTGCAGGGAATGTGAAGTTTTTTAATTTCAAGGAAGACAAGGCCTGGATCGAGGACCTCGCGCTGGTCAGTCAATTGGGCCTGACGATGGCGGGCGCGATTCTTTTTTGTTTTGCGGTCGGCTACTATCTCGATAGCTGGCTTGGAACAAAAGGTGTTTTTATTACGATTTTTATCCTCCTCGGCATCGCAGGAGGCGGCTACACTGCGTACCGCCAGATCGTCGGAATCACAAAGACGGATGAAAAAAGAAAAGGACGGAATGATCACACAACCGCGTGAAGTTCAAGAACTCCAAAAGAGAATCTGCTCATGGGCCATAGGCGGCGCTCTTGTTCTTGCCGCCCTGTTCCTTATCATGGGCCAAAAGCCGGTAGCCAAGGGGCTGGTTCTTGGGACGTGCTTCAGCATCATAAACTTCGTGCTTCTGGGAAAATCCATTCCTATGCTTCTGGGGCAATCGCGTAGGAAAGCCAGTGTTATCGGCCTTGGTTGCGTGTTGGCCCGATATGGAATTTTGGCTATCCCCATCGTGATCGGGCTCAAATTGGCTTCTTTTGATTTTGTTGCTGCGATCATCGGGGTTTTTGCAGTTCAGGTGATGATTCTGCTTGATCATTTTGTGATGAAACCGATCCAAAAAGGTTATAAATGATTGCAAAAATGTTATTAGGGTGGATGTATGGATGATTTAACCTCAATCCCGCAGTTTGTAATCCGGCTGTTCGGCGTGAATCTGGTTTTCAATACGGAGACTATATTCATGACCTGGATCGTCATGGCCGCACTGATTGTTTTCGGCTTCCTGGCGACCAGGAAAGCAAGCTTTATGCCCAACCCCGTTCAGCAAGTGGCGGAACTATTTGTGAAAGCTTTTTACGATTTAACCAAGGACGCATTGGACGACCGAATGGCGAAGAATTATTTCCCTCTCGTGTGCGGTCTCTTCATGTTCCTCCTTTTCAGCAACTGGCTGGGCGTCATTCCAAAGCTCTCCGAGCCGACCAAGGACTTGAACACGACTCTCGGTTTCGGTATCATGGGCTTTTTTATAGCCCATTACGCCGGGATTAAGAAGAAAGGCATCAAGCAGTATCTCTCGGAGTATTTTCAGCCTATTTTTTTCATGGCCCCTTTGAACGTGATCGGCGAATTCGCAAAAGTCATATCCATCTCATTTCGTCTTTACGGGAATATTCTCGGCGGCTCCATTATCATCCTGATCGTGTCTCACCTGGTTTACGGATTGATGCTCCCGCCGTTTCTGATGTGTTTTTTCGGATTCTTTGTCGGAACAATTCAGGCTTTTGTTTTCACTATGCTCACGGTTGTCTATATTTCAGTGCAGGTTAAATAGTTATGGATTTTGATGTTCAAACATGGGTGAAAATGGCTTCCTACATCGGAGCCGGTTTTTGCATAGGTCTGGGCGCGATCGGCGCGGCCCTGGGAGAAGGATACACAGCCGGACTGGCAAACCAGGGCATCTCCGAAAACCCATCGAGATCAGGCGACATCATCAAGAACATGCTTGTGGGGCAGGCGGTGGCGGAGTCGGCGGGCATTTTTGCCCTGGTCGTTGCAATTCTCCTGATTTTCATAAAATTCCCCATGGTCACCACGCTGAAGGCCGCAGCATTGCTCGGCGCAGGCTTGTCCATGGGAGCTGGAGCCATTGGTTCAGGAATCGGTTCGGGGTACCCGGGAGGAGGAGCATGCCTGGGCATCTCCAGGCAGCCTTTGCTTTCGGGCCGTATGACCACGAACATGCTCATCGGTTCGGCCGTGTGCCAAACGCCGGCTATTTTCTCCCTCGTCATTGCGATGATGCTTCTTTTTCTCGATTTTGGGAAAGGCGCTGTTTCGCCCACTTGGGCGGCCCTGTTGGGCGGAGGGATATGCATGGGATTCGGCGCCGTAGGTTCCGGCATAGGATCAGGGTACCCCGGAGGAGAAGCGTGCCTCGGCATGGCAAAACAGCCTGCGGTTTCAGGCCGTCTGACTACGAACATGCTCATCGGTTCGGCCGTGTGCCAGACGCCGGCCATTTTCTCCATGGTGGTCGCACTGATGCTCCTTTTCCTGAATTTCAGCAACGCTCCGGCATCGCCCACCTGGGCGGCTTTGCTGGGCGCAGGGATTGCAACCGGTGTGGCGGCCATTGGATCGGGGATGGGCGGCGGCATGGCGGCAGGGGCCAGTTGCGAAGGTATTGCCAGGAACCCGGAAACCTTCGGCCAAGTGACCACAACCATGCTGGTTGGGCAGGCGGTCGCGCAAACGCCTTCGATTTTAGGGTTGTTGGTCAGCTTCATTTTGATTTTTAAGGCTTTTCCTGAAACCGTGACACTTGCGGCGCCAATGGCACTTCTCGGCGCCGGCATTTGCACGGGTTTTGGAGGCATAGGCCCGGGAATAGGAAACGGTATGACCGCCGAAGGCGCAGTGACTTGGGTTGCAAGGAATGTAGAAAGTACGGGTGTATTGATGAGAACCATGTTGGTCGGCCAGGCTGTGTCCCAATCTACGGCCATTTATGCCATGGTCATCAGCCTGGTGCTTATTTTTGTGGTTTAAGAATGATGGCCTCGTAAAAAGTCGTCAATCAAGACGGCACAGTAAAAAGTGCCGGATGCAAGGCGCGCGAATCTTGAGGAATGAGGCGTACATAGAAGTACGCCGCAGTGACGAAAGATGAAGGGCAACGCCGCAGACGGACTTTTTACGAAGCCGTCAAGAATGAATTTGAACCTTAAAGTCTTAGGAGGGAAATATGGCTATTGAAGGCGTGGATTTGATGAAAGCGGCAGCGTTTATCGGTGCGGGTTTAGCTATGGGATTTGGTGCTATCGGACCGGGAGTGGGCGAAGGTTACGCGGCAGGCAAGGCATGTGAAGCGATAGGAAGGAATCCGGAAGAAGCCGGCCTTTTGACCAGAACCATGCTGGTCGGCCAGGCGGTCTCGGAATCCACAGGGATCTATTCGCTTGTCATTGCCTTACTTCTGCTTTTTGTGGTTTAAAAAATTCTGCGGGATTTAAGCTATGGTAAGCATTAACGCAACGTTGGTTTTACAGGTGGTCCATCTTCTGGTGCTGGTCTTCATTTTGAACCGCCTCATGTTTCGGCCCATTCTTAAGTTGATCAACGAGCGAGATTCCTTTCTCGAAAAGAGCAAGCTTGACATGACAAATGTGGAAAGCGAAGCAGAAAGACTGAGGAGGGTGTTTCTCGCGCAGGAAGGGGATGCTAGAAAAAAGGCCTTACGGCAGGGAATGGATATCAAGAGTGCGGCATTAAACGAAGTGGAAAAGCTGACGGATGAGTCCGCGAAGTCCGCTTCATCAATCCGGGCGGAAGCCGAGGAGATCGCGAAAAAACAGGTTGAAACCACAAAACCTCTTCTGGGAGGGCAGGCAAAAATTCTGGCTGAAGAGATTGTGATTAAATTGCTCGGAAGGAGGCTCGGGGCTTGAAAGAGAATAAGACTCGATGGTTTTTCTTTGTCTTTTTGATTTTCTGTTTTGCAGGGCTCCTCGTGATTGATTGTTCCTTTGCTTTTGCGCAGGAAGCTATGCCCGCTTGGCGCAAGGTGTGGAACAATGTTATGCTGTTTCTAAATTTTGGGATACTTGTTTTTGTTTTTATGAAATATGCCAGGAAACCACTGGTGGATTTACTCAGGAACATGTGCCGAAAAATAGAAGAGACCTTGAACACGACCGATCGTCAAGTCAAAGAAGCCCAGGCAAGGCTTGATGCGGAGAAGGCGAAGCTTCAAGCCATAGACCGGCACCTGGAAGAAATCCAAGAAAGAATACTCAAGATCGCTCAGACAGAAAAGGAGAGAATCGTTGAGCATGGAAGGATTTCGGCCCAAAGAATGATCGAGAACGCAGGAGATTATGCCAATTACAGGCTGGCAATGGAAAAGAAAGCCCTCTCCGACGAACTTGCAGAACTGGCTGTCTCCATTGCCGCAGAAAAGCTATCCGGAGAGATCTCGGCTCAGGATAATGATCGACTTATCCAAAATTTCCTTTCCGGGTTGGAAACCTCGAAGAAACATTACAGGCAGGCCTTGACTTAATCCTTTGCTCACGGTTCCTATCTTGCCTTTTCCTCTTGAGACTGCTCCGTTGTGTTGCTGTCGCTGACCCGGCAGCTTGGTCTAAGTCACGTGGAAACTCCGAATTTTGGCAGTATAACCGCCTGCAGAAGCACCCAAATCCCCACTATTGCGACAAACCATAAAAATCCCATTGATTTTGTCCTCGCGAATTTCCGCATGAGACGCTTGTTTCTCAATGCAAATCCCGCTGTTTTTAATACAGCACACGGCTGCCGACGCTTACGCTCAGGAAAAGCCGCCTTGGGATGCGCATGAACTCGATGCCGAAGCATTTCCCCCTGCGGTTGAATTGCATGAAAAGGATGACATCAGCTTATCAGGACCATTGGCGCCGCAAAAGGGACAGAGAATATTCTCGGTCTTATCGGAAGGGAAAAACAGCTGTTCAAATATTTTGCCGCACTTTTTACATCGAAATTCATAAATGGGCATCGGCCGGTCACCTCCTCATAACCTGTTCATTAATTGATAATATAAGCTGTCCGTTCATGATTTCAAGCGGGAATGTTCATTTGAGGAGCGACGGCAGAAAAAGGCTGAGTCCCGGCCAGTAAGTGATCAGGACAAGGGTGAGGAGCAGGAGAAAAAGAAAGGGAAGACTTGCCTTGTAAACTGTCACAATGGGCCGGTCGAACCGGGCACCGGCAATGAAAAGATTCAATCCCACAGGCGGTGTGTTGTAACCGATACCAAGGTTGGCAAGAAAAATTACCCCAAGATGGATGGGGTCCACCTGAAATCTATCAGCCATGGGAAGAATAAGAGGGACGACCACTAGAATAGCGCTGAAAATGTCCATCATACAGCCGACCAGGAGGAGAAAGATGTTGAGCACGACAAGAAAACCGATTTTGCTCTGAACCATGCCTTGCATGAGGTCCAGTATTTTCATGGGCACAAAAGCGTCGACGAGGTAATTGGTCAAGCCAAGGGCTGCGCCCAGGACGATCATGATGGATCCCACCATTTTCATGCTCTCGATCATGAGCCGGGGTATGTCGCTCGTGAAGCCCAGCTCTCGAAAAACCAGTGTTTTGACAAAGAGGACGTAGACCACAGTTAAAGCAGCGGTCTCGGTGGCGGTTGCAAAGCCGCTATAAATAGCTGCAACGATGAGGAAAGGCAGAGACAACTCCCATGATCCTTCCTTAAGGGCGTTCAGGAATTCGGTAAAGGAAAAGGAGGGTTTTTCAAGCTTCCATTTCTTGCCCATGAAAATGGAGAAGAGGCAAAGAATTCCCACCATCAACATACCCGGCAGAATTCCGGCGACAAACAGCCTCTCAATGCTTACTCCGGAAACAAAACCATAAAAGATAAGGGGGAGACTTGGCGGGAAATGAAGGCCGAGACTCCCGGAGGTGGTCATGAGTCCAAGAGAGAACTGCTCTCCGTATCTCTCGGAAATCAGAGCTGGAAACAGAAGCCCCCCCAGGGCGATGATTGTTACGCCGGTAGCCCCGGTAATGGCTGTAAAAAAGGCACAGGAGACCAAAGCCACCACGCCCAGGCCGCCGGGGAACCAGCCGAAGACGCTTCTTGAAAACCGCACCAATCGTGCAGAGGTTCCCCCTTCGCCGAGCAAGTATCCTGCGAAGGTGAAGAGCGGTACGGCGAGCAGAACAGGCGCATTGGCCAGGCGGAAGATTTCGATGGCTATCGCTGAAAAATCGACGCCGCTTTGATAAAGTCCAAGCATAGCGGCGGCCATGATGCCTATAAAGAGAGGCAAACCGAGCAGGACGAGACCGATGAGGAGAATAATCAATAAAATCATCACGGCCTTCGCTCCCCAAGGAGGACAAGCGCTTGACCTAGGCCTCTGAGAAGAAAGCGGAACATAATCAGTAAGAACCCCACAGGCATGACGACCTGGCCGATCCACGTGGGCATTCCCAGAAACAAACGGCCCCCAAAGGACCATTCCATTCGAACATAACCGAGGGAGGCTTGCACCATGAGAGCGGCAACCAAAACGCAGGCAGCGGAAAGAATCATCTCCCTGTAAGCCAGGCATCGTGAAGGCAAGAGTTCGGACATGAGATCAATCTTGATATGCTTGCTTTCACCGGTAAGCAAAGAGGCGCCCAGAAAGGCTACCCATAGGACGAGGAGTCGAACCATAGGTTCGGTCCAGTCCAAATATCCCATCAGGAAATCGGCCCACTGCAAGCGGCCGTAAACATGAGAAGCTCTCAATAAAATCCGCAGGAATGTGAGGCTCACCATGAGGGAGAGAAACAGGATGAGCAGCCCGCTTTCTATGCGCCGTATTAGCTTATCGATTCGTTGGAGAAGTTCCATGTTGCCGGGACGCCGTCCTGAGGATGGCGTAAACGCGATTCAGGACTTCTTTGGGATAAACCTTGCCTTGAAGCGCTTGTGCCACCTCTTCATGAACATCGTAAAAGGCCTTGAGATCTTCCCCATCGGGCAGGGCCAGGATTTGGATACCTTTCTTCTTCAAGAGGTCGATGGCCTCGATCGTTTGTTTTCTAAGCTGAGTGGTCAGTTCAGCCATGACGCGACGGGACTCGTCCTTCAAAAGACTCAAGAGATCCGGGCGAATTTGTTCCGCCAAACCTCTAGCCAAAAGAAAGGCGCCGGTTGAGTGGGCGAGGGGGAGGGAAGTCATGGTTTTGACATACAGGTCCCACTGCAAAGCTATGGCGCCCAAAGGAGGAGCGTAAACCGTATCGATCATTCCGGTGTTCAATGCCGTAGTGACATCCGTAACAGCAAGGGGAATAGGGTTGGTTCCCATAGCGGAAAATGTTTCTCGGGCAATAGGGTCTCCCGACCAAGTCCATACCCTGAGTCTTTCCAGATCATTCACTTTTCGGATTGGAACCCGTGAAAAAATATGGACATTTCCCACTTCGGCCCATGCTACCAGCTCGAAACCTTTTTCCCTGAAGTGTCGGCTAAAAAAGCTTTCCATCTCCCGGTGGACGAGATCCACCTCAACTTCATTCCTAAAAAGGAAAGGCAGGTCCAGCACCCTGACCATGGACAGGATCTGCCCGAAACCAACCCCAGAGAAGGCGGCGCCGTGTATTTGCCCGATCCTAATTTTTCTTAAAACATCGAGTTCATCGCCGGCCACGCCGCCGGGGTAAATTCTAAAACCGAGCTGTCCTTTGCTTTTCTCCCGGATGGATTTATCAAGCTGCTTCATGCTATTCATCCAGGCGGATCCTTCGGGCGCGACGGTCGCGAACTTGATGATTAAGGCCTCAGCGCCCCAGGCCGGCGCTGTGCTAATTAGAAGCAGGTCAAGGATGAAAAGGTGGAGAAGCTTGCGCAACGGTTTTCCTCTAAATAAAAAAATCTTCCAGGTGTTGCATCAGATACGCGGCACGCTGCTGCATCATCCGATTTATGAGACAAACATCTTTCAAATCCGCAGGCTCGTTTGATAGGACATCTTGCAGGAGCCTTTCAAAAAGATGCCTATCCTGAACCCTGACTGCGTAATATCTTGCGAAATAGACTTGGGTCAAAAAGAATTTGCCGCCGTTTTCATTGAGAGCCCTTTCGAAGTGCTCTTCGGCCTTTGAAATGTTGCCGCCCAGCATGGGCGGCCGCGCTGCTAGAAGCGCCCCCGTCAAAATTTGAGGCAGGCCATGCAGGTAAAAGGGATTGATTTCAAGGAGTCTTGCCAGACAAGCTTCTGCGGCAGCCATTTGAGATAGGGCGCTGGGTTGATCAAGATTCAAACTGATCCAGGCATTCCAGGATAGGGTGGTCCACAACAGGGCGCGAAAGTCCGCCTCGGATAAGGTTTTTAGCGTAGCCTGGAGATCCTCCCGGGAAATTGCGGGGTCGGCAAGAACCCGTCCTTTGTCCCCGAGTGCCTCAAAACCGTAAGCCATAGACCTTAGGTACAAATGGGACGCCCGGACCGGGTCTTCTGTTTCTACAAAGAGCAGGCTGTATCCGGCAAAACCCGTTGCGAGGGAAACGAGGATTTCCCTGTTCTGCGGGTCCTTTTTGAGCAACCCTTCCATGAGCTTGAGATTGGAGGGAATGGCATTTCTCGCAAGGTCGGGATCGCACTCCTCTAAAAAGGATGCTGTAATATCTCGGATAAAAGAGGGAGCCACGGTTCGCAGGATGAGTTGCGTGCAAGCTGAGGCAAGAGCCCCGGCAAAGGCAATGCAGAAAATAATTTTAAATTTCCTCAATTTCTAAGGCTTCTTTCTCGGACCGTAAACGTTAAAACCCAAAAAATGGATCCCCCTGTCCCGGTGCTTCAGATATGCACTTTTCCGCCAGGAACTGCGCACCCGCGCCGTTTTCCATGGCAAAGACCTGTTTGTAAGCCTGAAGGGCCTTTTCCCTATTGCCTTCGAGATCGTAGCTCATGCCTTTTTTGAGTATGGGCCAGGCGACCATGGCAGGGTCGGTGGCGGGATCGACCTGGGCGAGGATGGCATCCAGTTTCGCTCTGGCCTGCTCCGGCTGATTGCGAAAAAGGTGATAGCTCGCTTCCAGGTAGAGGGCCTGGCCGACCCACATTTTGGCGCTTGCTTCCGAGCTTTGTTTTGGGATGTTTGACCGAATGAAATCGACTACTTCGGCATAGCGGTCGTCCCTCCCTGCGCGAATGTAAACAAGTCCCTCAAAAAACTTGTGTCGAGGGTTGTTCGGAAAGGCTGACGCCAGTTCCCGTGCAAAGGGCAGGGCTTTGTGAAAGTTCGCCTCCTCAAGGAAAAGATAAATATACAAAAGCATGCTTTTTGCTTCAAGCTTGGAATAAACGGCTTGATCCGCGGCTGTATGCAGTTTTCTGATGCCTTCTTCCTTGTTCCCTTTGTGCAGGAAGAGATAGGTGAGAAATTTGAGAACCCCTGAAAGCTTGGCGGTATAATAATCATAGATGCCCAAGCCTAAAAGAACATCCATGTTGGAAGGATCCATTTTGGCGCACTTCTGAAGTGCGGCTATAGCTTCATAAGCGAGCATATAAGAGGAAAACCAGTTGTGTTGCATGAGTTCGAAGCGGCCCTTAAAACCCAGGGCGCCGCCCAGATAAAAATAGTCAAAACTATCCGCTTTCAGGTTCCCGATTCTCTCTTTCGCTATGGAAATGGCAAAATCAATACGATCCACATACTCTTTGAGGACTTCCGGGGTCCAGAACCCGATGGAAAGCCTAGACCAGGAAACCATGGCCATATAGAAATAGCCGGCCGGTTTTTCGGGTTCTTCAGAAACCAGTTTTTTAAATATCCGCTCGGCCTCATCAAAATTTAGATCATAGAGCAGTTCAATGCCTCGTAACATATCTAGATTAATAGCTTTTTTCTCAGGTGTCGATAATGGCTTATTGTTTCCCAGAGAGTGTTGAGGAACAAAAATGAACAAAAAAAAGAGGAGCAGACAAGCCGCCGCCTCACCTGGAAACCTGAGGCGGGGAGCCGGAGCTTTAGAGAAGGGAGCAGGGATTTTCACAATTCTTTCCTGTAAGGCTGACTTTTGGCAAAATCGAGATTGATGTTGTATACTATAGGAAATTTTTATTGAATTGGCAACTCTATAAAAATTAAGCTTTTTGATAACAATTCAGCTGTTTGAAAGATCGCAAGCATCAGGCATGGGGGGTCTCTCTTAAAATTGGAAATTGTTACGAAGTCGTCAATTTTGGGTTATAAGCGGGAGATATGGGAAGGATGAAAATATTACTGTTGGGTGGTAAGGGCATGCTTGGCAGCGAATGCAGGAAGGTGCTCGGAGGGGATGAGGAAATCGTCGCGCCGGACAAGAAAGAGTTGGACATTACGAGCTGGGACAAAGTCATCGACAGGTTGCAACACATTCGCCCGGATGTCATTCTTAACTGCGCCGCTTTCACCAGGGTCAATACCTGCGAAGAACACAAGATGACCTTTCTTTGCAGGAAGATTAATGTGGAAGGACCCAGGAATCTTGCCCAAGGATCGGCCAGATTCGGTTCCAAGATCGTTCATGTCTCCTCCGACTACGTGTTCGGCGGGGACAAGGCTTTCCCTCAGCCTTATTTCGAAGATGATCCTTTGGATCCTCTCTCAGAGTATGGCAGAGCCAAGATGGAGAGCGAAATGGCGGTGAGGGAGAATGCGTCCGATTACATGATCATTCGTACCGGTTGGCTCTACGGTATGAAGGGGAGAAATTTCGTAAACTCTCTGGTCGCTGATGTAGTTAGCAAGAAAAAAAATAAGAAGATAAAAGCCCCGGAGGATCATTTTGGATCCCCTACCTGGTCCTACCGCCTGGCTCTACAAATCAGAGAACTCATCAAAGCGGACGCCAAGGGAACCGTTCATGCAACGGCCGAGGGATATTGTAGCTTGTACGAGGCCGCCCGGTTTGTGTTAGATGAGCTTAAACTCAAGGTCCCCATCGAGCCCTGCGCATTGAAGGAATACCACAAGAAAGCGAAAAGGCCGTCCAACTGTATCCTTGAGAATCGAGCGCTCAAGAAGAACGCCACCAACATGATGCGTAATTGGCAGGAAGACCTCTCCGAATTTCTTGAGCGCTCCGGTGAAGATCTACTCAAACAGGCAAAGGATAGCGCCAAGAGGTAGGTGAATGAAGCGCTAAATGGCGCGACCGATCTCGGCAGCCTCCGATATGGCCGCCTTCGCGCTTCTCGGCTCAAGGCAATCGCCTATCTGATAGATTGGAATGTCCAAACCCATGGACTTGATCTGGGTGTAAAGAAGATTGTCCGGTTTGTTCCCGATGGCGATAACCACCGCTTCAGCTTGGATAAAGGTTTCCAGACCCTCCTCAGAAACGGTATAGACCCCCTGATCCTCAATTCGGGAAAGCCTGTGCCCGGTGACAAACTGAACATTCCTTTGCCGCAGTTGCTTCAGCAGTACTTTCCTTGTGATCGACTCCATCTGTGCTGCAATCTTTTGCAGTTGTTCCACAATCGTGACTTGGCAGCCGTTTTCCGCCAAATGATGGGCCACCTCGCACCCCGTAGCTCCTCCGCCCACGACTACTGTTTTCCTGGGCGTGAGCTTGTTGGTATCTAATATCTCGGGGAGGGAGAAAACAATGGATTTGTCGATTCCTGAAATTAGCGGGTGAATGGGTGTGGCCCCTGTGCAAAGTACTATTACATCGGGCTTAATTTTCTGCACGGTTTCAGGAGTCACCTCGCTGTTGAGATAGGTCTTAACGCCCATTTTGGCGACCTGTGCCTTATGAAAATTGATCAGGCTCAAGATCTCCTTCTTGTACCTTGTGACACTGCCCATCACTAGCTGTCCGCCAAGGAGGGGTTGCCTTTCAAACAGGAGGACCTCATGTCCTCTTGCGGCCGCAACCAAAGCCACGTGGAGTCCGCCGGGTCCGCCACCTACGACCATGACCCTCTTTTGCTTCTCGGCGGGTTTCAATACCATCTCTTTTTCGCGGCCCAGAGTGGGATTGACCAAGCATTCCACTCTTCCCCTACGGAAAATGGATTCCATACAAGTGTTGCAGGCTATACAGGTTCTGATATCGTCGAGGCGGCCTTCTTTGGCTTTCCTTGGCATCTCCGGATCTGCAAGCATGCCTCGACCTATGCAGACCAAATCCGCCTGGCCCAGCCGGATGATATCCTCGGCAACAAGCGGATCGTTGATCCTGCCCACCGCCATGACAGGCACATTAATCGATTTTCTGATCTTTGCCGCAGAATCGGAAAGACAGGCTTTTTCCATAAACATGGGTTGGCAGATCCATTCAGGGGTGGCGTCGTTCCCGGCTGAGACTTGAATGATGTCCACGCCTGCATCCACGATTATTTTGAGCAGTTCGATGCTTTCCTCCACGGTGAGCCCGTTGGGTACAAACTCCTGAGCGCTGATCTTGAAGGATATGGGGTATGCCTTGCCGAGACGTTTGCGCAGTTCCTGCACGATTTCAACGGCAAAGCGAGCCCGTCCCGTCCTGTCGCCTCCATACTCGTCTTTACGTATATTGGAAAAGGGGGAGAGAAACTGATTGACGAGATAGCCGTGTGCACCGTGGATCTCAATAAGATCAAACCCGGCTTCCACCGCTCTTCGAGCCGCTTCGCCGAACTTGAAGATAATTTCCTGAATTCCCCCAATGGTCAAAGGTTCCACCTCGCCGCTTATGGTGGGGCAGGGAAGGTTGGAAGGGGAAAGGGGTTTGCGCTTAATGATCTTTGACGATGTCTGCCTGCCTCCATGGTGGAGCTGAACCGCGGGCACGACGCCTTCGGCTCTAATCACCTGAGCAATTCGGCTGAGACCGTCCACAAAACGATCGTCATAAATTCTTGCCTGGTGCGGAGAGACAATTCCTTCCGATGAAACGGCACAGGCTTCTACGATGACCATAGCAAGGCCGCCTGAAGCGCGCATGCGGTAATGCTCGATCGTCTTGTCTGTGATGGAGCCGTCGTCTTCAATGAGAAAGGATGCCAGTCCGGGCATGACAATCCTGTTTGCGAGATGACAACCCTTTATTTGAAAGGGTGAGAAAAGATGAGTCAA
>JAFGDM010000312.1 GCA_016932115.1 Deltaproteobacteria bacterium
TCTTCGCGCCGCGAACGGCGTCCATGTCGATCACATTGCCGAGGTCGCTAATGTAGGCATTAAGGAAGTCATGCCGGTGCGTCGTGGAGGCGTGAAGCGCCTTTTCGAATGGAATCCGTTTCACACCTCGCAAGCCGTTCTCGAGAAACCCGTTTGCCTTTGCCTCGATCCAGGCGGTGACGGCGGATTCCGCCGGCCCGCCGTTTGGCGGGTTATACTTAAAGCCGCCGTCATGGGGCGGATTGTGTGACGGCGTGATCACGATGCCGTCGGCGAGCCCTGTCTTGCGCCCGCGGTTGTAAGTGAGAATCGCATGAGATACGACAGGAGTCGGGGTATACTCATCCTTCTCCGCGATCATCACTTCCACCCCGTTTGCCCCCAGCACCTCCAGCGCGCCGGCAAGAGCCGGCACGGAAAGGGCGTGCGTGTCCATGCCGAGAAACAGCGGGCCATCGATCTTCTGCTGCCCGCGATACAGGCAAATGGCCTGACTGATGGCGAGAATATGCCATTCGTTGAAAGCTTTCTCGAAGGCCGAGCCGCGATGTCCCGAGGTACCGAACGCAACCCGTTGCTCCGGCACCGAAGGATCAGGAACGTCGGTATAATAGGCCGTGACAAGTTTGGGTACGTTCACCAGCATCGATGCTTCGGCCGGCTTTCCTGCAAAAGGACTCACTTTCATTGCCATATCTCCTCGGGGCTTAAGCGTTGCCAAACAGGATCGAAAAGCAGAATATGGGGCGGCCTATCACACCCGATGTTCATGATCGTCCCCATCCGTGGCCGCGTCTTGGATGTTGCGGTCGTTGCCTTCACCGTTTTCCTCCCGTCTGAGTCGTTTTTCCAAGCACATGGCTCTTTGATGCAATGGCATCGATCAGGTCGTTCCAGGACTTGCCGAAAGATTGGGCCCCCTCCCTCCGGAGCTGTGCGGCGAGCGCCGCATTGTCCACCCCGACCTTTGCGAATCCGGCGAGTATTTCTTCAGCGTCGTCAGTCCCGCCCGTTGCGTCGGAGATCGGCCGAAAGAGATCGGCAGCCCGGGTCAGATCCTCCAGGGCAAGTTCGAAGAACAACGCTTCCCCCGATTTTCCCTCACGCACCTTTTGCTGGATGGCATCGTTGTAGAACCCGGTATTTTTAATGGCATGATCGTAGATCGTGGGGTTAGAGGTAAGCCCCGTCACCGACAGTTCGGCGATATAATGGCGGAGAGTCCCCTTTGTCAGGAGCCCGCGGGTGATGTTGTCGAGCCAAAGGCTCTGACCGAGATCATGCAGCCGTTATGTCGCTTTCATGATTCCTCCTATTGCACGTGGTCGACTTTGAAGGCGCCGAGCAACGCAGGTAAACCGTAATTGAGCGGTCCCAAGATTCCCGGGAATAGTTGATGAAATCGGACGGCTTCCCCGCCATTTCGATATATCTTCCAAGGACCCATTCCAATCCGATGAGTATCTTCAGCATCCGGGGCGTCAGGCCCCGGAATTTAGCCTGAATACCCCGACTTGCCGGTCGGGGTATTCAGTGCATAATATAAGGACAAGAAAAATGTCCCCATTGAATCTATCGGATTTTGTAACGATCACTCACTCGCTTTTTTCCATCCAATCCATTCCGGATTTCCGTCCTTGTCTCTCAATCGCAAGACTTGATTTCCTCGCTTCACAGTCATGGCAATCATCAAAGGCTCACCATTAACTGTAACCTCTGAGCCGCTCACGGTGACCTGATCGCCTATTTTAAAATGTTCTACTTCCTCAGAGCCTACAATGTAGAAGGCAGGACCCAGGTAAACCGGCAGGACCTCTTTTTTGTCAATAAAGACAGTCAATCGCATTTCCATGCCGGATCCCGGTTCGGGAACTTGGTCTACTTTTATTACTTGTCCTGAGATGGTTTTAATTGTTTTAGAGTCAAAGATCTTTTTGGAAGGTTCTCCTCTCCCTGTCCCCGGATGCATCGGGGAACCGTAATAACCGCCATAACCATAACCACCATAGCCGTAACCGTAACCGTAGCCCATTCGTCCCCGATATCTATATTCGGGGGCACCATAATGTTTGAAAATACCCTCGCCCCACTGCGCATCCGCCATGTTTGGCAGCTTGTCCTTGTCAAAAGCAGGTGCTTTTTCCATTTGTTCTTTCGATTGATTGAGGAAGAATATGCCTTCTGATGGAAGCGCTGCAAGGGATTCCCAAGGGACGGGAAAGAGCTTATCACCGATGCCCAAAAAACCACCGAAGTCAAGGATAGCGTACAGAATTGTTCCCGTATCGATATCGACGACTAAATTCGCAATGTTTCCTAACGTCTCCCCTTTCACATTAATCACCTTGGAGCCTATGATTTTTTCCACCATAAAGGCATTAATTCGCTGACCTTCTGCCGTTTTGCCAGCGATATCTCCTGCCCCCGGCACTTTTTTCTCTTGAGTAAAGCCATTCGTCCCAAGAAATAGACCGACTATAGCCAAAAGAACGATTACCAGATGCCTTCTCATTTTGTATTCCTCCTTTTTAGGTTTTTTCTTATTCGATCAACGACACCCTTGACCTACAATTTTATCCGCCCAATCCCACATCGAATGTCGGCATGAAGAACTTTTTGTCTCTTGTCCCTCCATATGCCGGGATTTGACCGGCGCCTTCTTCTCATCCATTTTCATTCCGCAAACCGGATCTTGGGCCCTCTTTTTCACCTCCTTTCCTTGCCCTTGCTGCTTGTTGAGCCATAAACGCTGGATTATTTCAATAGCAACCTGCTGCAATTTTGAACACCCGAAAAGCGGATCCGACTGGGAGAGGTGACCGAGGTAGTTCACGAAACCACGCCTATAGTATTTCAAAAGTTCCTCATTCTCCTGTAAAGGGATACGATGAGTTTAAAAGTCCCCTCATCAACAGCATCTTCATTCCACCCCAGGTTCAACAACTTCCGGTTGACGCCTTCCACGGAAAATTCACCTTTGTCATGAAGAACAATCAAAACATCCCGGAAGAGTTTGGGAATTTCCTGGGGCATTATGCTTTTCTGCGCAGACCTCTCCCACTGATGGCCGTGAGCGTTCTCCATTTCTCTCCTCCCTGAGTCAATCTGAAAACTTTGCCCCGGAAAATCATCACGTTCCCGGTCTTACATTCCAAACTCTGACCATAGACGTTCCTTAATGATATCCAGCCGCCCATTGATTCTCTGAAAACGCATCGTGAAGTTGGATGTCATCATCAAGCCTCCCCCCTATTCTGGTTAAAGAATTCAATTTTTTCTTCAGAATGTCTATAGGACAATCGCTCATTCTCCAGGGAGAAATTCCCGTGGAACAGGAAAAGATCCTGAAACTCGACGCTCATATCATAGTCCGGCTCTTGGTCCATGGATAAGCAAATGCCCCGGTTTTCGCTTTTATCGGAGCGCTTTTCCCTGCTGAAATGTTGTAATTTGGTTGTGAAACGCGTTGATGGTTCGTTTAGCCCTGGCTTGCTTTTTTTTGGAAAGATCCGATTGATTGCTCGCGTATCTTTGCAGACTGCTGCTTCAACGTGCATCTCGAAAGCACGCAGTTGTATGGTGCATAACGCCCATGGTTTTTTTGTGTGGTGCCCCGATTCACCGAAGAAGCGAGAATTTGGCAGCGGATTTGAGGTGAAAAATAACGTGTTGCATTAGATTGCAAAGTTACTCTTTTTCCGTGACAGGCAAAGACAAAAATCCACTGGGGACCTGCCTCCTTTATCCGCTATCCGCCGTTGCCGGTTCTGTGATATCGATCCAAACTACCTTCAGTCGCACACTTCCCCATACTATGTTCAGGTTAGCCGCCTGGCATGAATGAATCAATAAGGTGAAACATGTATTTTTTAACTGGAGAGATCTTATTCTAAAAATCACCACCCCCGGATCAGGCGGCTGAAACATGACCGCGCCTACAGGACGTGATTTCCTAGGTCGAAATAAATGGGATTTATCAGGACCCTGAAACAGGGAGATGACCAGCACCTCGCACCAACCGTTCTTGACCATCCTTTGTGCCTCCGCCTTGATCTGTGATTCCTCTTTGATATCCTCCCCGACCAACTCCCTGAATTCACGGACATTGAGCTTGATCAGATACACGCCTTCCTTGAGGGCCTCCGCCAGGGCTTCACCCGAAACATCGATGATCACTTTTGCTCCCCTAGGCCCGGTCAAGTTGTCAGGTTTCAGCAACGATATGTTTAATGTGGCTTCCGGTTTCTACTTGATCGGTGAGCGCAGCTTGGCCAGCGCCTGGTATGCAGCGTTGATCAATGGATGCACAGTGGGAGCGGATGTCAGCAACGGGTGGGTTGCTATCTGCATCATGTCCAGTTCACGCACCGTGACCTTTTTTTGAATCGCCAGAGCAATAACATTAATCAACTCACCAACGGAAGAGCCACCGGAAACCTGCCCCCCGAGAATAA
>JAFGDM010000313.1 GCA_016932115.1 Deltaproteobacteria bacterium
AATGATCACCTTCAATCCCTTATACACGTCTGCCATCTTCAAACCGACCATACGTTCCGAGCCGATTCCTTTTAAAGCTTCATTTTTCAGTCGTACTTTCTCAGCTTCCGCCAATTTGACCAGTAGGTCAGCCTCAGCTTTTTTTGTGCGCACATAGAGATCTTTTTCCGCCAATTTTCGAGTTACATACGCTTGCCCTTTCTCAAATTCCACCTCTACAGCCACCCGGCCTTCCTGAGTGATCTTTTTGAGCTCGGCCTCCTCTGTAGCCGCTCGCGCAGCCGCCTGGTTGGTGAATACCATTTGATCTTTTAATTTCTTTTCCTCGATATTCTTCTGGATCTCCTGACTGTACTTAAAATACCGCACCAGAACGTGCTCTACCCGAATTCCTTTAGTAGTCAATTCTTCATTGAGTCGATCACATGCCTCCTGGGTTTTTTTTACCCGCTTGGGGCTGTTGTAAAAATCCTCTGTGGTTAGCTTGCCCAAGGTTTCCTTTAGCGCCGGTTCCGCCTTCGGGATAATACCGTTGTCTTCAAACAACATGCCGGGGCCGATCTTGGTGAATACCAGGTAAGGATCTTCGATCCGATAAACAATCGATGTATCCACATCCACAAAGAAACCGTCCGAGGTCTGGATGTGGGCGGCGCGCTCTTTGCGGGCCGAATCTGCCGCCGTGCCGGGAAAAGCAGTCAGCTCCAATACTTGGACATCACGAGGCAACTTGTGCATTTGTTGGAGTCCCGGTGTTACCCAATGCAATCCGGCAGTGTAAAAATCTTTTTGAACACCGCGATTCATACCGATACGAACCACCTTGATACCGAATTCATTAGGGTGCACATACACGAAGAAAAGATTGTAGGCTGCCAAGATGATTAGAAAGGCAAAAACCAGCAGTCTCATTCCGCGGGAAAGCTTCAGATTCAATTTTGGAATTTTGATGAGTCGTTTGCTCTTTTTAAAGATGGTAACTTGATCAGGTTGATCCATCATTTCCGCTTCTCCTTTCTTGCTCGGTTTGGTTGTTTTGCCTTTTGATCCGTGCGCCGGTTTGTCCGGCCTTGCCGGTATCAGTTTCCGGAGAGCCCCAACTCCCTGAGATTCCGATGCCGATTTCTAAAGGAGCATAAGGCTGAAACCAAGGCTTAAGTCGCCAATCAAATTGTGATCCCGCTCCTATCGGCTCCTTCTTATACCATAGCATCCTCATATGATGATTTATGCTTAAGGTCAAACGGTTTGTGTTGATTTGGATGTTAAGCCGAACGATCCTAAGGACTAAAGCGCAGCGAGACTTTCTATTGACATGCTAACATGGTTTCAGTATTGATGAATTGGTAACCGGATGAAAATCTTCTTGGTTTTATAGGAGTAGGGAATCCCCATGACGAATTTGCTGGTTCATGCGCTGGTGGAAATGCAGGAGGCGGATGCACTGGAGCAGGCGCGACAAATGCTCGATGGCGGAACCGATCCAATACGTATCCTGGAGGCCTGCTCCGCAGCGATGGAGACCGTGGGAGCGAGATTTGAAAGGGGCGAGTACTTTCTCCCTCATCTCATGATGGCCGGTGAAATGCTCAAACAGATTTCCGACACGATCAAACCTTTGATGCGGGAAGAAAAGGGTGGTGCGGGACGGGGCAGAGTATTGATAGGCACCGTCAAGGGAGACATCCATGACATCGGAAAGAATATCGTGATCTTTCTACTCGAGGCAAACGGTTTTGAGGTGCGGGATATCGGTATTGATCAGCCTCCCGAAAATTTCGTCGAGGCCATCAGGGATTTTCAACCTCGGGTTGTGGGTATGAGCGGATTGCTCACCCTTGCCTTTGATTCAATGCGGAAGACGATAAAGGCGGTTGACGATGCGGGACTTCGCGATAGAGTGCGGATAATGATCGGCGGCGGGCAGGTGACCGAGAAAGTGAGGGAGTATAGCGGAGCCGATGCCTGGGGTCCGGATGCCGTCGCAGGCTTAAGACTCGCCAAACAATGGACTGAGAGGGGATAGGATGAAGGAGCGATTCGTCGAATTGGCGGCGGAGGCGGAAAAGAAACAGGACGAACGTTTCCAGATCTGGCTTCAAGGAGAGGGCATCCCCTTTGTAGATGGGGAAGCCGAGGCGGCCTATAAGGCGAGGGTGACTTTGCTCAAGGATGCTATCCAGCTCAGGAAGACCCCAAAGCGCATTCCGGTTTGCCCTTCGGCCGGGTTTTTCCCCATGGAATATGCCCGAATCACCATGTTTGACGCCATGTACGACTACCGGGCCCTCAGCAGAGCGTGGGATTCTTACCATCAGGCATTTCAACCGGATGCCTACAACAGCCCCACCACGATCGTTCCCGGCAGGGTATTGGATATCCTGGACCTGAAAATCTATCAGTGGCCGGGACACGGCCTTTCTAAGGAACGGGAATACCAATATGTCGAGGGTGAGTACATGAAGGCTGAGGATTATCAGGACCTGATCGACGATCCCACGGCGTTCTTTATGAACGTTTACCTCCCACGAGTCTTTGGCGGTTTGAAGCCTTTTTCTGCTTTTCCCCTTCTTCCTCCAATCAACGAAATTCCTCTGGTGCCCCTGATGGCTATGCCTTTCGGGTCGGAAAACATGAAGGCCGCTCTGGACGCCCTCAGCCGGGCAGGGGAGGAGGCCCTCCAATGGCGGGCGGTTGTGCGGGAGATTGGGATGCACATTATGGGGAGAGGATATCCTGCCTTTTCCGGCGGGTTCACGAAAGCCCCTTTTGACGTGATCGGCGACAGCCTTCGCGGGACAAAGGGTGTCATGTTGGATATGTTCCGTCATCAGGATGAACTGAGGGAGGCCTGCGAGCGACTCATACCCAGCATGATCAAATGCGCGGCGGCAGCCTGCGGAGCCGGCGGACACATCATGCCATTTATCCCTCTGCATAAGGGTGCGGACGGCTTCATGTCTCAAGAACAGTTCCGGGCCTTTTACTGGCCCAGCCTGAGAAAACTTATTATCGGTTTGGTCAATGAGGGATTGGTTCCCCAGCTTTTCGCAGAAGGGAGCTACAACACCCGTCTTGACATCATCAGTGACGTTCCCAAGGGCAAAGTCGTATGGTGGTTCGATCGAACCGACATGAAACGGGCGAAAAAGACGGTGGGGCAAGGTGCCTGCGTGGCCGGGAATGTGCCGTTGGATCTGCTCTGTACGGGAACACCTGGTGAAGTCAGAGTTTATTGCAAGGAACTCATTGATGTGGCCGGAAAGGGCGGAGGTTTTATCCTCTCGAGCGGCGCAGGCATCCAGGGAGCAAAACCGGAAAACGTGAAGGCCATGATTGATTTTGCAAAAGAGTATGGGGCGCATGCTTGATTAAAGCGGCATGTGGAAAGGCCACTGTGGTGGTCAGGAGGATGAACCGCACAACAAAGGAGGATTACCATGAAGCTGAGAAATTGCATCACTCCGGCTGCAATCGTTTTTTTGATGTTCACCCTTTTCCCTTTACATGGAGTCTTTGCGGCATCCGAGGTCATCAACCTGAAGTTTGCCAACTATTTTCCGCCTCCTTCAGCCCAATCCAAGGCTTGCGAAGAGTTCAATCTTGAACTCGAAAAACGCACGGGAGGAAGAATTAAGGTCAGCTATTTTCCCGGCGGCTCCCTTCTCAAGGCCCCCGCAATCGCAAAAGGAATAGAAACAGGGGTGACCGACATCGGCTTCTCTCACATCGAATACACGCCTGGTCGGTTTCCGGCCACCGAGGTGGCGGAAATGCCTCTGGGCTATCCAACCGCGTGGGTCGCAAATCAGATCATGAATGATTTTGTCAATGAATTCAAATTCAAGGAGTGGGATAAATTTCAGATCCTCTGGATGCACGGCAACGGTCCCAGTCAGCTCATCACCAAGAAACCGGTGCGTACCCTGGAGGACCTGAAAGGATTGACCATTCGGGCGCCGGGTCGCATGGCGGAGGTGATCAGCGCCCTTGGGGCGACACCTGCTCCGACCCCTGTGATGGAGACCTATGATGCGCTTGCCAAAGGAGTTCTTGACGGCGCGTTTACCGGAGGAGAATCGGTGAAGAATTTCCGCTTTGGAGAGGTGGCTAA
>JAFGDM010000314.1 GCA_016932115.1 Deltaproteobacteria bacterium
AACTGCAAAACGAAGAGTATTCGGGGCGGAGCATTAGAACACCGGGGGTAGCAAAGGCGGGCGGCGAGGCTTCACGGGGACTTCGAGCATCGACCTCTTTCGGCGATACCCCGGAAGACCTCCGCCCGCCTCACCCGTTGCCCAAAGCATAACACGACAATGTGGCTTCTTCGTTTTTGAGTTTTAAGAGGAACCCCCATGCTCACAGCTGCCGACTTCAGCATTTCAAACAGCTAAATTGTTACCTTTTTTCTATTTAAACCAGCCTTCGACAGGAGTTTCTTGGCGAGGGCGTTATGGATGATGTGTTCTGGCCCATTTGGTCCGAAACCTTTTCTGCATGCCGGAGATTTTTAGATGGCAAAGATGCTCAAGTTGTCTTCCAGGATTCAATGCGACGTTCTCATTGTGGGAGCCGGAGGCGCAGGTCTCCGTTGTGCGGCTCACATTTTGGAAAAACGCCCCGGAACCAACATCATCGCCGTAACCAAGGTGTCACACCCCCAGAAGTCGCATACCAGCACAGCCCAGGGCGGGCTTGCCGCTGTTGACCCAAGAGACGTCATGGACAAACCGATCTACCATATGTTCGATACCTGGAAAGGGTCGGATTGCATGGCCGACCAGGACGTTGTCCGCAAAATCGTCGATGCGGCCTGGGAGGAAATCGTTTGGCTGGAAAACAAAGGCATGCATTTCACCAGGGACGAAGAGGGCCGGTTGAGTAAGCGCACCTTCGGCGGTCATACCGTCCGTTTCGGCGAGGCCTCTGCATTTCGGGCCGTGTTCGAAGCCGACCGAACCGGAAAAGGCATTATGGACAACACCTGGGGGGAAGCGCTAAAGAGCGGCGTCACCTTTCTGAACCAGACGATCCTGACCGAACTCCTTCTTCAAGGAGACCGATGCATCGGCGCCGTGCTATTCATGGAAAAACCGGGGGAATTTGTGGCGGTTTCGGCCAAGGCCACAGTACTGGCCACCGGCGGCTGCGGCCAAGTTTTCCGTGTGACCACCAACTGCCGCCAAAATACGGGCGATGCCCACGCCGTCGCTTTGCAAGCCGATCTGCCCCTGATGGACATGGAGGCGGTCCAGTTTCATCCCACTGGAATAGTCGGACCGGGAATTCTGGCCAGCGAAACCCTTCGCTCGGTGGGCGGGATTCTAAGAAATAAAAACCTGGAGCCTTTCATGGAGAAATATGCCCCCAAAATGAAAGAACTGGCTCCCCGCGATCTGGTGGCCCGCGCCATTGAGACGGAAATCCGGGAAGGGAGGGGCATCCTGAATCCGGATCACAACATCGAGCACGTTTGGATCGACCTGCGGCATCTGTCCGATTACATACACGACGTTCAGATCCCCGAGGTGAGCGGATTTTTCAAGCAGTTCATGAATCTGAACCCACGAGAGCAGCTATGCCCTGTGCGGCCAAGCAACCATTATCAGATGGGAGGGATCCCCACCACCGCGTTCGGGGAGGTGCAGAAATCCCCTGAAACGATCGTCTTGGGGCTTTTCGCGGCCGGCGAATGCGGGTGCGCCAGCTTTCACGGCTTCAACCGCTTGGGGACAAATTCCATCTTGGAACTGATCACCATGGGGCGCTTTGTCGGGGAGCGGGTGATCCTGCAATTGGATGAAGCCCCGGCCCCTATTCCAACGGATGCGGGCGACAAAAGCTTTTCTCAATTTGCCGCATACCTGGAACTTAAAGAAAAGGAAAATGTCGAACAGATCCGAGAAGAGATTCGTCATGTGATGACGGAAAACGTCGGGGTCTTCAGAACCGAGGATGGATTGAAAAAGGCAATTCAGACGCTCGCCGCCTCCAAAGAAAAGCTCAATGAAGCCGGCCTGCGGTGCAGGGACATGCGAATGAATCAGGAGTTGATTCAACTTTGGGAACTCGACAATCTTTTAAGGGTATCCCTGGTGATAGCCCAAGGCGCCCTCCGGCGCCGGGAATCGAGAGGAGGACACGCACGCATTGACTATCCGGAGCGTAAGAACGAATTCAATGATCACACCTTGGCTTACATGAGGGATTTCGGAAAAATTAGCTTCTCCCATCGCAGCGTTAACATGAGTATTTTCGAAGCGGGAGGCGAAAATTGCGAAAAATTCGGAATGATCGAACGAAAGTACTGATTGATCAATATCGAAACATAGCCGGCTATGGAGCAACCCTATGAAGGAAAGATATGCATTGACCCTCAACATATCGAGGTATGATCCCGCCACTCGGAAATCGTGGGTCCAAGAATACCGCATAGAGGCGGGCCGCATTTTGCGCTTCACCGACGTATTTCGCAAGATCAACAAGGAATTGGATCCGACCTTTGCATGGAATTCGTCATGCGAGCATGCCCAATGTGGATCCTGCTCCGTGGTCATCAACGGCAAACCCATGTTGGCCTGTGAGTTGCTGGTTGAAAACTCGGTGGAACAGTTTAAAACCGAAACATTCACTATCGGACCCATCACCGTCGCCCCGGTGCTGCGCGATCTGATCGTGGATCTAGAGAAAGCATACGACCGGGTTCACAGTATTCAACCCTTCATCATCAAGCCTTCCAAGAATCCGCACCAAGGGGAAGAATACAGGATCTCGCCCCGTGTGATGGAAAAATATCTGGAAGCCACCCGGTGCGTCAACTGTTTTTGCTGCGCCACGGCCTGCATCAGCTCGCAAAAAGGCTTCATCGGACCCAATGCAGTGCTCGCCAGTTTGGTTCGAATCATGGACCCTCGGGAAGATGCTACGGAAGAGCGCCTGAAACTTCTTTACAGTGGCGAGGGAGTCTACCGCTGCCACACCTCTATGGCTTGTTCCAGTGTATGCCCCAAGAAGATCGATGTGGCTCACTTCATCGGCATGGTGAAAGAGGGCCTTTTTAGCTGAGCGTTGGAGGGGATGGTCGTTTCTTCATAGCGCTCCAATGTCAATCAACGCCCGCTTGACTTCAGCGATTCCCTCAGGGGGCAGAGGGGCCTGAGGCGGCAGGGGAGACCCAACAGGATACCCTTGAAGCTCGAGTCCTCCTTTGATGCATGCTGCAAGATTGTATTTGCCGAAGACTTGGTTTAGGACCCACAATCGCCGTTGAAGATTCATAGCTGCATCCCAGGCCCCAAGGCGGCAGAGTTCATAGAGTTGGATGCTTTGCCGAGGGGCGACACAAGCGGGACCGGCCATCCAACCCACGCCGCCGATCAGCATGACACATGCCGGAATATGAGCAGAAGCGGAAAACACCTTCATCCGATCACCCATGCGGTTTAGGATTGAAAGGAGTCGCCCTGTATTGGAGGAGGCATCCTTAATGTAATTGATGTTTGAAATGCGGCTCAGCCGATCCAAAATCGGAAGACTTAGATCAGAACGCTGGAAATTCGGATTTGTGTAAAGCACCAGCGGAACTGATACAGATTCTGCAATCGCGCTGAAGTACGCGAATACGCCTTCATCGGATATGGGGAAATAGGCCTCAAGAATAGCCAGGATGCCGTCGCAGCCAAGGCGCTCGAATTCGCGAGCCTGAGAGACTGCATCGGCCGTAGTGGTTGATGCCACTCCGGCGATAACCGGAACGCGGCCTCGCGCCGACTGGATGACGATTTCCACGATGCGCCGGCGTTGCGACCACGAGAGGTAGGCAAACTCGCCGGTCGAACCCAGGGGCGTCAGGCCGTGCACGCCTGCTTGGATGAGATCCTCGCAGAGGCGCTCAAGCACGTCCGCCTTTATTTCGCCGGAAAAATCAATGGGGGAGACTAGATACGGAAAGACGCCATGAAAGTGTTCTTGAGTCAATTTTTTCATCCTTCTTCAAATGCTTGCCACGCGGGCTGGATCGGCCCGGCAGCCCCGAGTTTACCATCTCCGGCCATGGGTCTAAAGCGCCGGGCAAGTGTGCCGCCGGAGCTCAGATGAACCGGAAGGTGGCCCCCGGTGGCGATAACATTTGCTTCTCCGCTGCTGTGCTTAGCTGCGGGTCCTGCCCGCAGCCGTGGGCACCCGGATCCGTGGTGCTATAAAAGCAGCCATCGCAAAGAGAATGCGAAAGAACCCAAAAGCGTCCGGGTCCATTGATCCGGAAAGGCGCCTCTTCGCCGAGAATTTCGTCGAGTATACAGGCGTTCAGTCCTTCATCGCCCATTTGACAATATCACGCATGTCACGCACTGTTTCGAGCTGTTCCACCTCCTTGACCAGACTTTCCACGGCTTCCTTCGAAATAGCTAACTTCGCTGCATTTCGATATTTAGCTGCCAGTTCATTAAAAGTCAGTTGATTTTCAGGATCCCCCTTAGGTTTGGATAGAAAGGCCTTGTGCTCGCTTCCGTCCTTCATGAGGATTCGAAGCCGCGCACCAAAGCCGATGCGCGGATCGAGGCGGGTCTCGATTTTTTTCCGCAACCGAACCAGCCGCGGGTCGTTGACCTTTTCATCCGTGAACTTTTCCAACGTTACGCCGCCCTCGGCCAAAGCCAGGGCAGCAAGGAACCAAACGCTGAATTTGCCCTCCACGCCGATCTTGGGCTCCCTGATCGCCGCAGCGGTCGATGCAACGGGGCCTATTTCCAGTTCGATCTTTTCCACTTCTTCGATATCAAGCTTTAGCCGGGTCCCAATCTCCTCCAGGAGATTCATTGTCGAATGGGTTCACGCTCAGGTGGGGTAAGGCTTGATGCTCAGATCCATCACGTACCAGTGAGCCCCAAGACGATCCAAGACGATCCCTTCATTCGCGTTTTCCGTAAGAACCTCGAAAAGCCCGAGTTCTCCCTCGATGATGCTTTTGGAAGACGTGAAGCCGCCCTGCGCCAGAAAGCCGGACATGACCCCTTCCAAAGAGACTTTCCCGGCATGGAAGGGCTTGCACATCGTCCCGAAAACTTGGCGGAGACCGCTCGCCTGGGTGCCGCAGATCCCGAAGGCATTGATGATCTGACCCACATCCAGGTTCAGGAGTTTCGCAACCCCGGCTGTGGCCCCGAACGTCCCGGCCGTGGCCGTGGTGTGCCACCCGCGTTGGTAATGGTAGTCGCCCAGGCCGAGGCCAATGCGAATGCAGACGTCGATTCCGAGGACCATGGCCTCCAAAAGGTCCTGACCGCTCAGGCTGTTTCGTTCGGCGACGGCTAGGATCGCCGGAACGCAAGCAGCGGATGCATGAATGACCGTTTCGTCATGGTAATCGTCGAAGTCGAGCGCGTGTCCAATGACGCCGTTGGCCAGGGATGCTGAAGCGCAATCCGTGCGGATGTCGGATCCGATGATGCCGGCTTCGGGTCGTCCCCCGAAGGATTGACAGTAGTGTATGATGACGGCCGCAGCCGGGTCGGTGGTTCCGGCGAGGGTAACCCCCAACCAGTCCAGAAAGCATTCTTTGGCTTTTTGGATCACAGGTTCAGGCATGTCCTTGAAGCGGGTTTCATGCACGAATTCAGCCAATGTTTTTGTAATTTCCATAAACGGGGGCATCATCATCGATCCGGTCTACGCAATCGCCGATGCCCATCCTCCTTTCCTTACGAAAGTGACCTTATCGTAGCGCTAGGTGTGTGAAATTTCACTCCTGGATTGTTCCTTCAATAAAAGTTGGACCCTTAGCGGGGAGCATGCCTTGTCGGGTCTCTTTGATCAAATAGGGCCGCCGGTATTTCATTCTACCTTCTCGTTAAAGGTCATTCCCGCCCACATCGCAGACGACGATGGCGGGGGATTCTTCCGGGTCAAGGGGTCCGGGGTGGAGGCGCGCAGGTAGCCGTCCCGGTACCTCCGGCGCACCCCTTCATTGACGGCGGTTTCAAGGTCCCCGCCCGTTATATGGACATCCTGCCCGATTTCCAGAAAGACCACGGCCATGCCCGTGTCCTGGCACAAGGGGATGCTTTCCGCCCGGGCGATTTCCGCATTGCGGATCAACTGGCGCAAGACATCTCGACCGACCGGGGATTCTTCGACGGTGAGGGATGTTTCCAACACGGCTACCACATCCTCACCCAGGAGCGTGTTGGCTTCCATACAGAGTCGGCGAACGACGGCGGTTATTTTTTCAGCGGAAATCGCCCTCACCCTCATGTCGCCTCCCCTTTCAAATGGGATGAACGGGTTCTGTTCACCAAATCGGCGGCCCGTTCCTTTAGGGGACGATCCTCGCGGGGCTATTGCCTTACCCTAAAGAGATGACGATATTTTTTGGCTCCGGCGGATCACGAAGACGATCATGGCCAAGGCCGGGATCAAGGCTGCTTCCGAAAGGATCCCCCTAGGGTAAAACAGGATAAAGAGCGCCACGAGGAGAACCACAAGCCTTGAGGGAAGATCGTGTGCTTTATTCTCAAAGATTCTACCGTGAATGGCGACGGCCGCCGTCAAACATCCAACGCTCAGCGCTCCTATCGCGCCCATTTGTTTTAAACCGGGCTCCAACAGCAAAATATCCCAATTAAAAATCGCGAAGGTGAGGAAGAAAAATGGAAGCGATATTTCAAGCGTTACCATCATCGTCTTCATAAAGGAGCCGCCTGAAATACGGGAAGCAACTGCGGCTACGAGTGAGGTCGGCGGCGAATATTCGGATATGACCGCTATGAAAAACAGGAAGAAATGCGCGATCCAGGGGTTGATCCCGAATTTTGTCATAGGCGGGATCACGATCACGGCTGAGATAATGTAACATGCCGATGGAGGGATTCCCAGCCCTAAGAAGACGCCGATGAGAAACCCCATTCCGATAAGGGCTAAGACATGAAATTCTCCGATCCCTACCATTACCCCCATGAGCTTGAGCATCCATCCGCTGACCACAAACAGGTTTATCATCACACCGAGCATGGCAAGCAAGAGAATGAGCGGAGCCGTGACGGCGGCAAATGATTCGACGGCTCGAAGCAAACACCTGCCCCATTCCTTTATCTTATCCGAGATTGTTCCGGGATGGAGATACATGCGGATTATAGACACGGTGATAAAGAAACCGATCGCAATGTCGAGGGCGGCCCTTGATGCGTCATACCAAAGCACACCCATCAGATAGATTAAAACCACGATGAAGGTGAAGAAAATGACCGTGTTGACCACGTCCACTCTCGAGACTCTTTCAATCAGTTTAAGCGCCGCTAAATCCGATCCGCTTTTCTCTTTTCGCACAAAGCGCGTTGTAAAAAGGTAGACCGATCCGGCGATGATGACATAGAAGATGAGCGCCGGCGCATATCCTCTTGCAATAACCTCGAAATAGGTAACCCCCATAAAATCGGCCATAAGAAAGCCGGCTATGGCCATGACCGGCGGCATGAGCAAGCCTCCCAGCGAGGCTGAAGCTTCCACAGCGCCGGCATAAACAGGAGGGAACCCCGCCCTTTTCATCAACGGGATGGTGTACTGTCCGGTTATGGCTGCATTCGCCGCTCCCGATCCGCTGCAGGTAGAAATAGCCATGGAAGTAACCACCGCTGTTTGCGGTATGAGGGTTCTGCGTTTACCCAGGACGCCGACGAAAGTTCTGACAATGGATTCTTGAACGCCGAATCCCTGCGCGATACCCAAAAACATGAAAAATGCCGCGATAACGCCTACGCCCGTTTGCGCATAGGTTCCGAAGAGGCCCAATTTAATCTCGACGGAAGACGATGTTATAACCCTTGTCCAGGAAACGCCGGGATGTCCGAATATACCGGGAAAAACCCACCCGTATACGGAATAAAGCATGAGAAACAGGAGAAGGTAAAGGAGGACGATATGTTCCCTCCTGGTATATTCAAGCACAAGACCAAGCATCATCACGGCAACGATTTTGTCGGGGAGGTTAAAGAAACCGGCCCTTAAATAAATGAGTTCTTCAAACTCCACCCTCATGTAGATGAGGGAAAAAACGCATATCGCGATGTACAGGGCGGCTATGGCCATGTTGAGTTTTAGTCCCAGCCGGGGGTAGAGCAGCTCTCCGGTGGCAAGAGAATTGAGTACATACATCACGTACGCAATCGGCACCAACGTTATGGAAAGGAGCATCGCTCCTCCCATGCCGGTTGTGAAATAATGGAGCGAAAAAGCCAGATATACGATGGTTGCGATGAGAAAGCAGGGGGTTACCAATCTCCGCATTTTAGCCATTAAATACCCTGCATCTTGCACGGGATTTTCTTTCATCTTTTCACCCACCAAAGTTTGACTGGAGAAGAACCAGGAGCTCACCCCCAATTGAGCTCTCCGAGGGGTGAGCCCACAATAAGGAAATTTAATTCTTTATTATTGCTGCCCAAGAGGCTCGGCGCTACTTAGCTTTCATCGCCTCTACCGCTGCTTTGATCGTCATGTCATCAGCTATTTTCCATGATGAATCCCATAAGCCCTTCTCCTTCAGATATTTCGCCAATCCGGGATGGACCGGAACCTCGGGTATGCTCCTGATACCAAGCACTTGAAACCCGGCGAAGTCTTTGGCAAGGGGTCCAAATCCGGCTTCCAGCTTGGCCAGGGCGCCTGCCGACTCTTCAAGTACTTTGAGCATTCTGTAGGCGGCGTCTTCCGGGAAATCGAGCCCCAGACCTTGACCGAAGTAAAAAGGCACGCCATAGAGTTCCTCCACTCCGAGGTCTTTGGTATACGCTTTCTTCATGTCGATCTTAGCGGGGGTAAAACCTGCCGCTGTCAGTTTCTTGATTTGTTCCTGGGTTGGGTTAACTCCCTGAAGGGGACTGGCGACATCAAGCATCTTAATCCAACTGGCCACCGATACCAAAGCCGTTGTGTAACTTGCCGTAGCGTCTATGGTTCCCGCTCTTAGAGCATCGGCAACCTTTGATGCATCCACCTCCACATGGGTAATGTTCAGGCCGCAAATGTCCTTCATGGCCCGGAAGATGTTAATGTGATTCATATATCCTGCTGTAGTCATGAAGATCTTCTTGCCGTTTAAATCCTCCCAGGTGCGAAATTTGTCTTTGTTGTCCGGCAACGTCAAAATATGGGTTTCCATGGTGTAGAGCCAAACACCCTGGACCGGCATCTTCTTCACGTTGGGTTCAAAACCCTTGTATGCCTTTATGAAAGAGTACAAGTCTCTAAATCCCGGCTCGGCCACGTATACGGCTTCAAGATCACCCACTAAAAAACTCTTGACGTTAGCGGTAGTTGATACGTATGGGTAAATGGTAAGATCGTAATCAGGCATGCCCCTTCTCAGAAAATCTGCGATGAACGCGGACGCTTTATAATAATAGCTTACCGGATCAGCCGTTCCCCATCTCAACATTTTTTTTTGGGCTGCCACATGGCCAGGAAGGGCAAATACCGATACTAAAACAATGATCAATCCCAAAACCAATCCCAACGTAAGCTTCTTCATTTTTCCCTCCTTTTCATTTATTCCTTATTAATTTACTCTTGGTTTGGTATCCTAGAACTCCCAACGATTTACATCCATAAGCACCACCTCCTTTGCCACTTTGCGAGACCGATAATGCTTACTGTGATTGCATCGTTCGGCACTAAGAAGCATTTTCAGGATATGTGCAAAAATTGTAACAATTTAGCTGTTTGAAAAATCGCAAGCATCAGGCATGGGGGTCTCTCTTAAAACTGAAAACCGAAGAGTATTCGGGGTGGAGCATGAAAATACCAGGGGTAGCAAAGGCGGGCGGCGAGGCTTCACGGAAACTTCGAGGATTGACCTCTTTAGGCGATACCCAGGAAGAGCTCCGCCCGCCTCACCCGTTGCCCGAAGCATAATATAGCGATGTGGCTTCTTCGTTTTGCAGTTTTAAGAGAGACCCCCATGCTCGGGGCCGCCGGCTTCAGTATTTCAAACAGCTAAATTGTTGCCAGAAATTTAAGTTGGCGCCCTTCCGCTAGCACACCTTATAACCAAGCGAAAAGGCTTTGCCGACACCTGGAATTGAGCAAAGTTGCTTTACTCACTGCTTGGGTTTTCAAGTTTGATGATCCCGTAATAAACTCCCCCCAACCGTCACTCCCGCGCAGGCTGGAGTCCAGAACTGCTTGAAAAGACTAGATTTCCGCCTCCGCGGGAATGACAAAAAAGAGCGTTTTCCTACTTTTTATAAGGCCATCAAGTTTATATCCCCATGAAGGTCAGGGAAAACCCAAGTCTTATTATTATCGTTAGTTGACGTAGGGTCGTCAGCTTTTCAGGCGCGAGAGACAAGTGATCGGAACTCAGCACAACAATAAAAGTGGAATTATACCATCGTTTGATCTGTGATGGAGAAAATAGATGAATTTTTGATTTGGTGCCTTCTAACACACTTTTTGATTTTGAGCAATAAAAAAGCTTGCGGATGCGAGAATTCAGTTTTTGTTGGGCGGCGCGATTCTTGTGTGGACTCACTGAATTGATTGCTCTATGGATTTGGTGCCATGGAAATTTCCACAATCATATAAAGTCGCTCAATCTCCCATCTTCGCCATGTAGTCGTCATACAGGGTTTCCAGGGCTAATTTGTGCTTTGCTTCTTCTTGGGAGAGCATCCTGAAGAGGTTCTTCCCTGCATCACTCTCCTCGTGAGAAAGAAAGTCATTGTAAAGCTTCAGGGCTTTTTCTTCCCGTTTAATGGCGACCATAAGGATTTCATTATAGGTCATGCCGGGGCGATATTCGAGATCCACGACGTAATCGCTGCGCTTGATGTCGGAGATCCACTTGAAGCGATAGTCCCGGATGCCGGCGGTTACCCCTTTGGACTTGAATTCCTCCAGCATGTTACGGTGTTTTTTTTCTTCTGCGGCAAACTCCCCAAACATCTTGCCTGCGCCTGAAGAAGCTTCTTCACTCAGGCCGGTGTAAAACTCCACGGCCTCCCCTTCCTTTTCAATGGCAAAATCCAAAATCGCCTCTAAGCTCGCGAACTGCATGCGCACCTCCTTACCGGTTTTTGAAATCGGATCCATACGAAAGCCTGTTTCACCTTTTTATTTGCTTCTGTATTTTTATCAATGCCTGAAGGGAATTCCAACTTCTCTTTGGGTATCCCAGACCTGATCTGTGACGCCGGGTAAATGCCACTCGGGTTCAAATTAGAGCGATAGGGTTTATAAGCCGGCGCCGGACTTGCTCATCATTCCTCTATTTCTTCTGCCCTGAGGAGATCCTGTTGGCCTTATTTCGGATTTTTCAACGGATAGAGGATTGTGATTGATTATGCGGCTAAAATGTCTTCGCCTTTCCATCGCTTCATTTGCGCGGTAATCTTTCCCCGGCGGCCTTGGAGATGGAAAGGCGATTGAGAGCAGGATCAATCAAAAGCCATTTCTGTTTTCCAGACCTCCCAGACCTTCCCAACAAGGTCCGGCCCTGGTTTTAGAGTCATTTTCCCCGGTCTCCATCCAGAAGGGGTTGCCTCTGCGCCCTGGCTCTTGCGGACAAGTTGGAAAGCCTGAAGCTGTCTCAGGGATTCCGCGATGTTTCTCCCCACCGGAGGCGTCAGAATCTCGTAACCCTGAATCACACCATCGGGATCGATGATAAATCTCCCTCTTGTCTCCACGCCGGCCTGGTCGTCATAAACACCGAAGATGCTTCCCACCTTGCCGCCCGCATCCGAAAGCATGGGGAAAGGCACTCCTCCTTTGACCATTTTTGAGAGTTCATTGTCATTCCACATTTTATGGACAAAGACACTGTCAATGCTCATGGAAAGGACCTGAGCGCCAAGCTTTTGGAACTCCGGAAATTTTTCAGCAACTGCTGAAATCTCCGTCGCTCACACAAAGGTAAAATCTCCGGGGTAGAAGCACAATAGGACCCATTTGCCCAGATACTCAGAGAGTTTCACGTTCACGAATTTCCCTTCAAGATAGGCCGGAGCCACAAAATCCGGCGCCTTTCTTCCGATCATCACCATGGATTTCACCTCCTTTTCCACTGTTTCGTCCGGTTTCGCCTTGACTTTAGCTTCGGGTTCGCCGACAGGACCGCCTGTCGGCCTTGCACAACCCGCTTTGAATTCCTCAGGCATAGGCCGCAACCTCCTTTCATAGTAAAATAGGTTTACATAGTATCGGTTTTAATACTTCTCCATTTTGCTTCGCTTCTTGACTCCCCCCCCCACGTCGTTGTTCTTTTCCTTAAAGGATTTCACGCGTTGAAGCTGCTACTCAGCAGAGAAAACAGTTGGTGCTCATTTATGAACACAAATCTTGAGGAAGGTGACAAGAACGCGCTTTGAGTTAGAGGGAGTGTAGTGGAACGTGCTCTATTGTGTCAAGAGTAAAGTCGGTGCTCGGGTCCGTGATCTATCCCATTTCGTTTCTACCAAACCCGGAAGGCACAAAATATTCTCTAACAGAACGTTGCTGCAATCAAAGCTGATGTCGTATCCCTTTAAGTAAATTTTTTCTTTACAACCAATCGGAATTCCTCTAAAGACTTTTCTCATAAAAGGGAGCTCGCATCGTATCATTTCCTTGCTCCTTGAAAGACATTTTGCGTATTGACTTGGGGGGGGTCTTTTCTATAATGCAGTTTATGTTTGCAATGGCTGAACGCCTGCCGATCCCGTAAATGTCTCGAGCGGCGACTATGTAAGGGTCCCATGTTCCTGATTGCCGGGGTTCAACCCAAAACCAAGAGGCTGGATGAAAACCCGGAGCAATGCCCCGCCTGCGGGCTGGTCCAGGCCTATACCACTCGGGTGGACCACTACCTGAGTATCTTTTTTATACCTCTGATCCGGGTTAAAAAGGGAGAGCCGTTCTTATTCTGTGAAAACTGCCGCTGCCCGGTGGATGGCTATCGGGCTTCAACGCAGGAGTTGCCGTTGTCCGGAGCGACAACCCTCTGCGCGGCCTGTAAACGGAGATTCGATCGTTCGTTCAAGTACTGCCCCCATTGTGGGCAGCGTGCTTGATGAGCGGCTATCAAAATAAGCCGCGTTTTTACGCCCTCACCTGGGTTCTCAAAAAGATGATGCCCTTCCGGGGGGGCGCCGTTATACCCGAGGTGTCACGTGTGATGACGTCCCTGCCTGAACCAAGACCGACGATTAAAGAGTTGAGGCGATTATGAGGATTCCAAAAAGGGCTGTAAACGGGGTGAGCCGTCGTCAGTTTCTCATCATGACCTCCATGGCGGCCACCGGCCTCGCATTGGGCTGTGCCACCAATCCGGTCACTGGAAAATCCCAGTTCATGATAATGGATGAAAAACAGGAGATCGCCATTGATCGCCAGCACTCTCCCCATCAATTCTCGTCAGACTATGGGACGGTCCAGAATCGTAACCTGCAGGACTATATCCAGACCACCGGAAAAAAACTGGCTTCCAATACTCACCGCACCCAGATGCCTTATAACTTCAACTGTGTAAACGCCAATTATGTTAATGCCTATGCCTTTCCGGGCGGCAGCATTGCCTGCACACGGGGCATTCTGCTCGAATTGGACAACGAGGCTCAATTGGCAGCCCTTTTGGGACATGAACTGGGCCACGTCAACGCCCGCCACACCGCCGCGAGCATGTCCAAGGCCCAACTTGCAAACATAGCGGTGGGTGGGCTTGCCATCCTGACCAGCGTGGCCGTCGGTTCCACTGTCGGCAACCTTGCCGGCCAGCTCGGCCAGCTTGGCTCAGGCGCCCTGTTGGCTTCCTACAGCCGTGACAACGAGCGCCAGGCCGACCACTTGGGGATGGAATACATAACTCGATCGGGCTATGGACCCGAGGGAATGGTGGGGCTCATGGATATGCTAAACAGCATGAGTCGGCACAAGGCCGGCGCCACCGACCTTCTTTTTGCGACTCATCCTATGTCTTCCGAGCGGTACAAGACCGCCGTGAACGAGGCGACCAACGATTTCCGTAAGTACAAGGGTCAGGCTCTTCACCGGGATCGCTACATGGACAACACGGCCGGCTTGAGAAGGATAAGAGGGGCCGTCAAAAAGATGCAGAGCGGCGAGGAGGCAATGGGCAAGGAAAAATATGATGATGCGGAAGCGCTTCTCAACCAAGCCCTAGCCGAAGTCCCTAACGACTACGTAGGGCTGCTTCTTATGGCCAAGTGCCAGCTGGTCCGGAAGAAACCTGGAGAGGCCGAGCGCTATGTGGAACGGGCTAAGCAGGTTTACCCCAATGAACCCCAAGCTTATCACATCAGTGGGATCACCGGGATACACAACAAAAAGTACCAGAAGGCCTATGAAGATTTCTCCGTTTACGAGCGGCGCCTACCAGGTAATCCCAATACAGTGTTTTTTAAGGGACTCTCGCTGGAAGGCATGGAAAAAATCGAGGATGCCGCCCTCGCCTACCAGACATATCTGCAACAGGTGCAACAGGGACAACAGGCCCAATACGCGAACCAGAGGCTCAACGAGTGGGGGTATAGGAAGTAAAATCCGATTAGAAATCTTCAGCGGTGTAGGGTTATGGTAGTGTCACGTTATCCGTCATGGCACCGCATGCAGGGTTTCTCCATGAAAAGCGCTCGTTTAAAAGTGACTAAGAGAAGCAGCAGGCTTTAAAAAACGGAAAGGAGGTAAAACCAATTTTCTAAAGATCAAAGAGACTTTCGATTCCTTTTTGCAAATCAAAAACATATTTTAAAAGGAGGTTAAATTAATGAAGACAACAAATAAATTAAGTTTTTTTGCATTAATTGCATTTGCAATCATGTCCATGGTCGTGGGTCCCGATTGGGCTGCGCCCGTGATGGCCGCGAACGCCGATAAGGTCGTGGCTGCTCAGGATATGCTACCACCTGACGCGAAGCCGGGCGAGTGCTATGCTCGCGTCTACGTACCGCCCGCATACAAGACCACGCAGGAAAAGTTGCTGAAGAAGGAAGCATCAGAAAGGCTGGAAATAATCCCCGCGAAATACGAATGGGTGGAGGAGCGAGTCCTCGTAAAGGAAGCGTCGGCGCGGTTGGAATTGGTCCCAGCCACGTACGGTTGGAAGGAAGAAAAGGTCCTTGTGCAACCGGAGTCCACCCGCATGGAGACGGTGCCTGCGGTTTACGAAACCAAGACTGAAGAAATCCTCGAGAGTCCGGCGCAAACCATGTGGAAAAAGGGAAGGGGCCCCGTTGAGAAACTAGACAACGCTACGGGAGAGATCATGTGCCTTGTGCAGGTTCCGGCGAAGTATAAGAAAGTCACAAAGACCGTGCTGGAAAAACCCGCCACAACAAAGGAAGTAAAAATCCCTGCGGAGTACAAAATAGTTCGCAAACAGGTCATGCTTACACCTCCCACGACCCGACCCGTGGAGATCCCGGCCGAATACACCACCGTTAAGGTCCGCAAGCTCGTGAGTCCTGCAGAGGTGAAACGAATCCAAATACCGGCTGAGTACCAGATGGTCACGAAGGTCGAGAAAATTTCTGATGGACGTATGGAGTGGCGCCGGATCCTGTGTGAAACGAACACTGAGACGAGCATGAGCAAGGGCGTTATCCAATCGATCCAGGAAGCCCTAAAAAAGGCGGGTCACAACCCGGGGCCCATCGACGGCGTGGTCGGAGAGCAGACCATGCGGGCATTACGGGAGTATCAGCAAAAGAAAGGACTGGCCATGGGAGGCATCACATATGAGACCGCTAAAAGCCTGGGGGTGGATTTGTAGACTCTCTTGAAGAGTGGACTCTAGTGTTTGAATGCCTCAGACTTGAATTTCAAAGACTGAAATGATGTAAAAAACCCGATTGGGAAGGGATGTATTCTTGTTTGCTTAGAATATGTCCCTTTTTTATGGCTCTCTGTGATTTATTCCTTTAGCTTTTCCGAATGATTATTTGTTTGCCTTACGCGAGTCTCAAATGAAAAACAGTGAGATCAGGACTCAAGAAAATCCGCCAATTCGGTAAAAGACGAATCTTCCCCTATGGCGCCTGCCGTCAGTCCGTAGATTCTTGAATATACGGGGACGTGTTTTCCTTTACATTCACCTTCCCATTCACTCAGGACCTTTTCGAAGCACGGACGAAGAAAACCCTCCGGAAGAGGCGCTAACCGTGTTTTGAGGACGGCGTCCATCTCATCGAAGAGGGTTCCATCATCGGTTTTTACGGAGACGGTGCCGCCGGGCGCCAGGATTTCGCAAAGGCCTTTAACAAGCCCCCTGTTAACCATTCTCCTTTTCTTGTAACGATCTTTATGGGTATAAGGATCCGGAAAGTGGATGAATACCCTTTGAACCTTTAGGTGATCCATCATGGAAGGGATGGAAAGGTTCACATTGCCGTGAAGGAGGAGAAGGTTGGGGATGTGTTTGTATTTCGGGAAATAGGCTTCCGCGATTTTGCCGCGGATTTCAATGCCTATCAAAAAAACGTCGGGATAAAGCCCTGCCAATCCGGCAAGAAACTCTCCCTTTCCGCAACCGAGATCCAGCCAGATATGGCCTGCTCCATGCCGGCGATAAGGACCCAGCCACTCATCTGCGGAAATGACAATTCTGCACTGAAAGGGGTCTGCATGTCTTCTGATGCGTCTACCCATAGGTGGATTGTGTGAATGCCTTTTTCATAGACCCGATCGGAGGGTTAAAATCCTATTTGAGGGAACTTGACGATTTGTCTTTACCGTGATAGGCATAACGATATTTTATTAGGCTTCGCGGATCCCACGCTGCGATCATAGCAAAAAAAAGAGGCAAGGCAAATATTTTAGAGGGAGTTTCCTACATGAGCTTAAAGGATAAGTACGCCATTGTGGGCGTCGGCTACACGCCTCAGGGTCGCGTTCCCGGCAGAACCGCCCTGAGTTTCCATATCGAAGCTTCTGCAAACGCCGTCTCAGACGCGGGGTTGAGAAGACAAGATATAGACGGCCTCATCTGTTATCGTTCCTTTCCGCCCGCCCCGGGAGAATACCCTGTGACCCCTTACTTGGTTTCTCAAAGCTTAGGTTTGTCTCCCACCTATATGAGTCAGGATGCGAACTGATCCAGGAGCCAAATCCAGCACGCAGTTGGCGCGCTCGATTCAGGGCTCTGCAAGTATGTATTGATTTCCTATGGGCATAATGCCTTATCCACTGAAAGCATGCGCCGCACGCTATTTGAGTTGAGCGCCCAAGACGCGGTGTTCGGCCACTTCGACGCTGTAGGAGGGTATGCCCTTGCTGCAAGAAGAGCCATGCATATCTTCCATACCGGTCCTGAAACGTGGAAGCAGATTGCTGTGGGGCAGCGTAAATGGGCCAATTTGAATCCGGCGGCAGCGATGACGGACCGGCCGATGACCTCAGAAGACTATGATCGTTCCGGATGGTTAGCGGAGCCCCTTCGTCTCCTGGACTGCTGTCTGATGACGGACGGGGGCCGGGCGATTGTCATCACCTCTGCAGAAAGAGCTCGGGATCTGAAACATCCGCCTGTTCTGATTATGGGAATGGGGCAAGATAACCCTTCCTGCGACATCCACCAGGCAGTTCATCTTGCCGGCCCGACAGGCGCCAAAAGGAGCATCAAAAAGGCTTTGGAAACAGCAGATATCACCTTGGCCGATATCGATGCATGCGAGATTTATGACTGCTTTACCTATACGGTGGAGATTACCTTACAGGATTACGGTTTTTTTTCGCCTGGAGAGGGTGACGATTGGTTCAAAGACGGCACGATTGAGCCGGGAGGGAGATTGCCGGTCAACACATCCGGAGGACAGCTTTCCGAAGCCTACTACATGGGGCTTACGCCGCTGAGTGAGGCGGCCATGCAACTGATGGGGAGATGCGGAAAAAGACAACTGGGTCCGGAGACCCAAACAAAACCGCCTGAAGTCATCCTTTGCAGCGACAACGGCGGCATCCTTCAAACCCACAGTTGTGTTATCTTGAGGAGGTCTTGAACGGTGGATTATCATAAGCCTCTGCCCCACGTCACTGAAGACAACCGCGAGTTCTGGAACGGATGCAAGGCCCATGAACTGAGATTCCAGAAGTGTAGGATATGCGCCCACATTCGCTGGCCTGCTTCCATCATTTGTCCTTTGTGCCATTCTAAAGAGACGGATTGGGTGATTGCAAGCGGAAAAGGCAAGGTTTACACTTTCGCCGTGTACCATGTTGCCTACCATCCCGGTTTCAAAGATGATCTGCCTTATGTTGTCGCCTTGGTCGCCCTTGAAGAAGGGCCGCATCTGCTCACAAACATTGTGGACTGTCTTGTTGAAGAGGTGAAGGTTGACATGCCGGTCATGGTGACATGGCAAGATATCACGGAAGATTTTGCCCTGCCGAAGTTCCGGCCGAGGCTTAATGCCGAGGATGAATGACTTCGATCCGCGACCTTTAATGACACAAAAATTCGATTCTGGCGATTGGGCCTACACATGCTCAAGAGAGCATGCAGAAGATTGTGGGAAAGCACCTGCGGAGACTTCTCCGGGAAAAACCTCTTTACGCTTCCAACAAGGAAGGTTTTCTGATCTATGACAGCAGAGCCCGACAAAGTGATTTATTCGATGATCCGGGTCAGCAAGTACTATGATAAAAAACCCGTGCTCAAGGATATTTCCATTTCTTATTTCTACGGTGCAAAAATCGGAGTCCTGGGTCTAAACGGCTCGGGCAAAAGCTCTCTGCTACGCATTTTTGCAGGGGTGGACAAGGAATTCAACGGCCAAACAATTCTTTCTCCCGGTTACTCGGTCGGGTTCCTGGAGCAGGAGCCTCGGTTGGACAATAGCAAGACGGTCAGGGAGATCGTGCAAGAGGGAGTGCGGCATTCGGTCGATCTCCTCAGCGAATGGAACCGCATCAATGAGACGTTGGCGGATCCCCTTTCCGAAGAGGAAATGAACCGCCTCATAGAGCGCCAGGGAGAGGTGCAGGAAGAAATCGACGCCTTGGATGCCTGGGACCTGGACTCACGCCTCGAAATGGCTCTGGATGCTCTCCGCTGCCCGGCCGGAGAGACAGAGGTCAAAATTCTCTCGGGAGGAGAAAAGCGGCGGCTTGCCTTGTGCCGTCTCCTTCTCCAAAAACCGGACATCCTTCTCCTCGATGAACCTACCAATCACCTCGACGCCGAGTCCGTGGCCTGGATGGAACAGCATCTTAAACGCTACCCCGGCACGGTCATCGCGGTCACCCACGACCGCTATTTTCTCGACAATGTGGCTGAATGGATCCTAGAACTGGATCGAGGTGAAGGCATACCATGGAAGGGAAACTATAGTTCATGGCTGGAACAGAAGCAGACCAGGCTCAGAGTGGAGGAAAAAAGCGAGAGCAAGAAACAAAAGACCCTCCAGCGTGAGCTGGAATGGATCAGGATGACGCCCAAGGGAAGACATGCCAAATCAAAAGCCCGCATTAACGCTTATGAAACGCTGATGGGACAGGAGGGAGAGAAAAGGGAAAGAGAGTTGGAGATCTACATTCCCCCGGGCCCACGGCTTGGAACAGTTGTCATTGAAACCGAACACCTCACCAAGGCATACGGTGATCGTCTCTTGCTTGATGACCTCTCTTTTTCCCTCCCTCCGGGCGCCATTGTGGGCCTGGTCGGACCAAACGGCGCGGGCAAGACCACCCTGTTTAAGATGATCACCGGACAGGAGGAACCTACCTCCGGCCTATTAAGAATCGGTGATACGGTCCGGACGGCCTACGTTGACCAGAGCCGCGAGGTTTTGAAGCCCGAACAAACCATTTGGGAAGCGATTTCCGAGGGGCATGACATCGTCCAACTGGGAACCCGACAGGTAAACTCCCGGGCCTATGTAGCCCGTTTCAACTTCTCCGGAACGGATCAGCAAAAAAAGGTCGGCCTTCTTTCCGGCGGAGAGCGAAACCGGGTTCACCTGGCCAGAATGCTTAAATCAGGCGCCAATGTGCTTCTCCTTGATGAACCTACCAACGATCTGGACGTGAATACCATGAGAGCCCTTGAAGAAGCCCTTGAGAACTTCGGCGGATGCGCTCTTGTGATCAGTCATGATCGGTGGTTCCTAGACAGGATTGTAACACACCTTCTTGCCTTCGAAGGGGAAAGCAGGGTTGTCTGGTTTGACGGCAACTACACCGAGTATGAAGAAGATAAACGCAGAAGGCTCGGTGACGCGGCATCCCGGCCCCACCGCATCAAGTACCGCCACTTGACAAGGGCGTAGTTAACGGAGGGGCGGGCATCGTCTTTGCCCTTGACCTAGAGGGTGAAGTCACCTACACTGCGAGCCGAAAAATTAATTCTCATCCTCTTATCTTATCCTCGTTGAATTGGGCACCGCCTTGGAACGTGAAGAGAATGCAAAAGGCGGATATCAAGACAATTTCTGCAAAAATTACAAGGAGGAAAGACATGCCGAAGGAAATCATTCTTTACAATTTGAAAGAAGGAGTAAAGGACGAGGACTACAAGAAGTGGTGCGAGCAATACAAGGGCCCGCTTCTGCTGGGTCTGAGCGGCGCCAAGAGTTTTGCGCTTGTAAAAATGCTGGGGGGAATCACGGGCGATGGACAGAAGGGCACGCCCCCGGGTCCGGCAAGCTCTCCATTCAAGTACATCGGCATCATGGATGTGACCAGTCTGGAAGAGTGGAACAAGGCCCACGAGACAAAAGCATTCAAAGAGGAATTCTTTCCTCAATGGTTCTCCAAATGGGTCGCCGATTTCTACGTGCTTGGCGGAATTGAAGTCTTTTACGGAGAAAGCAAGTAGGCTTTTCACCTTTTGACCGGCCGGGTCGAAAGAAAAAAACCGTCAGGAGACGTGATTAACGCGGAGCATCAGGGAAAGTATGGCGACAAGGATCCGGTTCGGAATAAACCCCTGCGCTTCACCATGCGTCCATGGATGAAGGAAAAAAATCTCTTTAGACGGCCGGGCAAAACAATTACCCCAAAAAATTACGAATTTTAGAAACAGGGAGGATAAAGAATGCCGAAAGAGCACTTGGATATTTTTTTAACAAAAGAAGACTTTATGATGAGGGATCAACTGCGCAGTTTTGTGAATAAGGAAATCATGCCGGTTCGGCAGCAGATCGATGACGATAAAGATCACATTATTGTGAACCGCATCCTTCAGGGCCTAACCGATCTGGGTATCCAAAAATCGGCTTTTCCCCCGGAATACGGTGGAATGGGTGCCAAATCAGCCGTATCCGCCGCCATTTTGCACGAGGAACTTGGCCGGGGAGACAGTGGGTTGTGTACCGCCCGCACCGTCACCGGCTGGGCCTGGATCCCGGCCCTGGCCGCCAACAACAAGGCGGTGTTGGATCGTTTTGCCCCTGAATTTTGCGCGAAGGACCTGAAGTTCGGCTGTTTTTCCATGACCGAACCGGGCGGTTCCCACGGCGGCGGCGGATGCGACATAGAAAATATCAACCTTCAAGGCCGTAAGATAAGGACGAAAGCCGTCCTTGAAGGGGATGAATGGGTAATCAACGGCCAGAAAATGTGGGCCTCCAATCAAGGCATAGCCGATCTTTACTTGGTCGTTTGCACCACCGATCCCAATTTGGGTGACGAAGGTGTGGCCATGATCTATGTGCCGAAAGGCTCCAAGGGTCTCTCCTTCGGCAATAATGAAAGGAAGGCCGGCATGGCTGCAGATAAAAACCACCCCATGTTTTTGGAAAACGTGCGGGTGCCGAAAGAATGGCGGGCCGCCGGCCCGGGGGTGGATGCCGAATTGCTTCACAACCAACTGGTCATCGGACGGATCGTTACTGCGGCCATGGCTGTCGGTCAGGCCCGGGGGGCCTTCGAGACCGTATTGAAGTATACAGGCGATCGGATCGTGGCCGACAAACCGATCCGGCAGCATTCGATGGCCGCGGGAATCCTTGCCGATATGGCTATCGGCATCGAGACGGCCCGCTGGTCTTATTTGGCTGCTGCCTGGATGTATGATCATCCTGAAACCTATGGCGCTCCCACTTCAACGTTTATACTGTCCCGCGGGAGCCTCGCCAAAATGCACGCTTGCGATGTTGCCGTCTCGGTCACCAATAAAGCTATGGAACTGATGGGTGCCTACGGCTACGTGCGGGACTATGATGTGGAAAAATACTGGCGGGATTGCAAAATGATTCAGTTGTGGGAAGGTGGCGCCCAGTTAGGGCGTTTAGATGTATGCCGCGGGTATTATGACCTCAATTTATAGGGAGCAATAATTTGTATTCCCTGTGAGCTTGTCGTCAAGGTTCAGTTGCTGGGCGGGTGTGCAGTGCTTTCCGGAGCGGTTGCATGGAAAACTCGCCCGGCAACAGCCGATGTTCTTCGAATAACTTCATGTTCTTTACGCTTGTTTGCCGGAGTCTTTTATTTCTATGTCAATATAAGG
>JAFGDM010000065.1 GCA_016932115.1 Deltaproteobacteria bacterium
CCATGCCCAACGCCGGAATCGAAGAGTTTCAAAAAGCCGAAGTGTTACCAATTTTCTAAGAGATAATCTCTCAGATTTGAAAAGTTAAAAGGAGGCGGCGACCCCTGATGCTTGCTTCTTCAGTTCATCCATAGGCCAAGTCAAAGGCGTTGCGGACCACCTCAATTTCTTGTTCTTCCCCGTCCAAATTGATGACTACCACATCAAATCTGGCCCTAGCCTCAGCGCACCCATGTGTTTTCATATAAGCAAGGGCCACCTTGGAAAGCTGCCGCCTTTTTCTGTCGTTCACAGCTTCCTTCGCATATTCGAGAGATCTACGCCTGCGCGTTTTGATTTCGACAAACACCAGGGTGTCTCCGTCCTTGGCAATCAGATCCACTTCCCCAAGAGGGCAGCGGTAGTTGCGGGCAATGCAGCGGTACCCCAACTTTTTTACTTTCCTGACGGCAAGATCTTCTCCCCACCTGCCCAGGTCCAACCTTTCCCTGGTCACTTCAAGCTACCCCGCGGAAGGTCATCCGGTGAATCGGACAGGCCCCATGAGCCTTGATGGCCGCCAGATGTCTTGTGGTGCCGTACCCTTTGTTTTCCAAGAACCCGTATTGGGGATACATGGCATGATAAGAGCGCATGATCCGGTCTCGATAAACTTTGGCAACGACAGATGCCGCGGAAACGCTGAGACTGAGTCGATCTCCGCCCACGAGACACCAATGGGGCGTGGTGACAGGCACGGGATAGGTGCCGTCAACTAAGAGAAAATCGGGCGCAGGCTCCAGGCAAAGAACCGCCTGTTTCATCGCGTTCAAAGAGGCCTTGAGGATGTTCCACGCATCGATCTGCTTTGCGGAAACGACGCCCACGCCGATTGTCAGGGCCGTCGCATCGACGAGGGAAAACGCTTCTTCTCGGGCTTTTGCCGTCATTGCTTTTGAATCCCTGACTCCATCCAGAATTGCATCTTGCGGAAGAACCACTGCCGCGGCCACCACGGGTCCGGCCAAGGGACCCCTCCCTGCCTCATCCACACCGGCTATTCGGCCAAACCCCGACTTTCGAGCCATAGACTCATGAAAAAGCACATCGATCTCCAACGGGAGTTCGCTCTTCGGGAAAAGGGAGAGGTTACCGGTTGAGGTTATCAAATTTTTCCGTCTGTTCAAAAAGGCTACCTCCGGAGAACTTCATAGGAATTTCATTTTACCGTTCATAGCCCTTTCTTGCTTTCAGTGATTAACCGGGACAGGACTTTTGAGACACATCACTAGGCCCTTTTTTCCTTGATCCTTGCGGCCTTCCCTTTCAGCTTCCGCATGTAATACAACCTTCCCCTTCTCACCTTGCCTCTTGTTACCACCTCAACCCTGTCGATGTTAGGAGAGTGAAGCGGGAAGATCCTTTCCACGCCGATTCCGTAAGAGATTTTGCGCACAGTGAAGGTCGCCCCCATCCTTCCTTTCCGTTTCCGGATGACGGCGCCCTGGAATACCTGGATTCTCTCTTTATCCCCTTCCTTAATCCTGGCATGGACCTTGATGGTGTCGCCGGGTTTGAAATCAGGGATATCCAGCCGCATTTGTTCTCGTTCAAGCCCCTCTATGATATCCATTTGCTCCTCCTTATTGGCCTCTCGGGTATTTGCCGGCTAATCTATCCAGGATGATAGCGGCTGCCGACCTCACAGAGAGGTGATTATAATCCGTATGGGTTGTAATGGGAGCAAGAAAGTAACCAGATCGGTCGAATACTTCCTCGCTAAGACCCCATGCCGTACCGAACAAAAGCAAAATAACCTTATCGGTCAGGACCATGTCCGACGCCTCTCTATAGCTTAGAACACGCGCCCTTTTCTGCGAGGCGTCGGTTGTAAAAAGGGCAGGTTTTTTTCCTTCCTGTTGCGTAACCTCCCGCACGCAGTCATCAATCGAGGTTAGGACGCTTACCAGTTCCAACGCTTCCTTTCTGTTAGGATTGTAACTTGCGCCGTAACCCTCGGTCCAATGGCGGACTACCCGATCCGCCAATTCCTGTTGATCTTCCAGGGGAGTGATAACATAAAATCTTTTTACCCCGTAGGTTTTGGCAAGCCTGGACAGATCGTGGAGGTCAAAGGTTGTAACGGCCGAGGCGATTCGCTCATGGTTCTTGTTATAAACCGGGTAATGCACTAATCCCATGTAAAGCCGCATAGGATGACCGGCCCGCCCTCCCCTCGTGAAATCCTAAATTCGAATATCGAAATCCGAAACAATATCAAAACTACAATCTTCAAAATGTGAAGGGTTCGTAAAAAGTCGCGAAACGCCTTTTTGCGTCATTCCGGCGAAAGCCGGAATCCAGTGTTTTAAAATCGTTACGAATTCTCTGGACCCCGGTTTTCACCGGGGTGACGACTTTTTACGAGACCGTCAAATCTCTAGCAAACCGGAAGCGGGCGGTAGTTCCGTCCTTTTAGTCATTTGAATTTCTGTCATTGGCTATTGTTTAGAGTTTCGATATTGGAATTTCGGATTTTCAATTTTCACACCATTGTGGATTCCCAAAATCAAAAAGTCATAGGACCGCCCATTAGTTCCCCTGGTGTTCTTTGAGTTCTCCCAGGATGCGCTTGTCTTCTTCCGTCAGGTTTGCTTTTTCCAAAAAATCCGGTCTTCGTTCAAGGGTCTGTTTCAGTGCCTGAGTTCTTCGCCACACGCGGATCTTTTGGTGATCTCCTGAAAGAAGAACACAAGGCACCGCCTGATCCCTGAAAACCCTGGGGCGCGTATAGTGGGGGTATTCGAGGAGCCCGTCCTCAAATGACTCCTCCCGATTGGAGGTCATTCCTCCTAAAACCCCTGGTAGAAGGCGGCTCACCGCGTCCATAACAACCATGGCCCCCAGTTCTCCGCCGCTCAGTATATAGTCGCCGATGGAAAGCTCCAGGTCCACATACTTCGTCCTGACTCTTTCATCCACGCCTTCGTATCGCCCGCAGATAAGGATGAGCTGCTCCATTTTTGAAAGGGCCCATGCCCGGCCCTGGGTGAAGGTCTCGCCCCGGGGGGACAAAAGAATGATCCGGCAAATAGGGCTCGCTCTTTCTATGGATTCCAGAGCGCGAACGATAGGCCCGGCTTTCATAACCATGCCTTCACCGCCTCCGTAAGGCCGGTCGTCTGTGACACGGTGAGGCCCCCCGGCAAAGGCTCGAATGTCGGTGAGGCGAATCTCTACCAACCCCTTGGCAACGGCGCGACCAGGTATCGTCTCCCTTACAAAGGACGTGAACAGGTCGGGAAAGAGTGTGAGAATATCAAACCTCATTCAAATCAAAGAGATCCTGCATTTGAGTAATGACAAGTTTTTCATTCTCGATATCCACCTTTTTGATGACTTCGTGGACTGCGGGGATCATGAGTTCCTTCTCTCCTTCCTTCACGACGTAAATGTCATGGCCTAGCCCGGGCACGATCCGCCGAATGGTCCCAACGCGCTTGCCCGTTTCTGTGAAGACCGGCAGACCGAGAAGCTCATACCAGAAGTATTCGTCCCCTTTCCTGCTGAGCTTGCTTCTCTCTATGTAAACGGTCCCGCCCCGATATGACTCGGCCGTTTCCATTGAATCGAGGCCTTGCAGGTGCAACAAGAAAAACTTCTTGCTGGGAGTGATGGAGATCACCTCATATTTCACTGGTTTTCCCGGATCGGTTTCCAAGAACACCTCACCCGCCTTGAGGAAGGTATCCGCAGATTCAGCATAGGAAATGATCTTCAAAAGCCCCTTTACGCCGTGCGGTCTAAGGACCTTGCCGATGAGAATCAAGTTTTCAGAAGAAATCCTTCCCAAACCTATTCAATGATCTCCAAGACAGATCGTTTCCTAATCTTGGTGGAAGCTGCGCTCAGAATGGTCCGCATGGCTCTTGCCGTCCTTCCCTGCTTCCCGATGACCTTGCCAAGGTCCTCTTTGGCCACTTTCAACTCAATCACGGATGTCTGTTCCCCTTCAATCTCCGTCACATTAACCTCTTCCGGCTTGTCGACCAACGCCTTGGCGATGTACGTAATCAACTCCTTCATCTCCATAGGTCCTCCATTCTTGCAGTCAAGGCCGCATCGATCCGGTGTGCACGTTTAGGAACCCTTCAGCAATCCTTCTTTTTTTAAAATAGCCCTGGCCGAGCCTGAGACCGTCGCTCCTTTTTGTAGCCAGAGGCTCACTTTTTCCTTGTGCAAATTGATGGCGGCTGGATTTTTTGTGGGGTCATAGGACCCTAAAATTTCCAAAAACCTACCATCCCGCGGCGCTTTCGAATTTGCCGCCACAAAACGGTAAAATGGTTTCTTTTTAGCTCCCATCCTTGCCAGTCTGATTTTTACAGCCATTTTCTCTTACCACCCCCTTTCGATCATTGGAACATCGACGGCATACCCTGGAGCCCTTTCCTGGTCAGGGTTTCCATCATTTTTTTGGTCTGGATAAAGTTCTTCAAAAGCCGGTTCACATCCTGGACACTGGTTCCGCTGCCGGAGGCGATGCGCCTTCTGCGGCTCCCATTGATGATCTTGTAGTTTCTTCGTTCCTCTCCGGTCATGGAGTTGATGATTGCCTCGATTCTTATGACTTCTTTTTCGTCAGGCTTCAGCCCTTTCAATTTCTTTAATTGGCCCAATCCGGGCAGCATGCCGAGGATCTGCTCGATCGACCCGAGCTTCTTGACCTGCTTGAGTTGTGTTTGAAAATCTTCGAGATCGAACTCTTTCTTTCTCAGCCTTTTTTCAAGCTTCCGGGCTTCCTTCTCATCAAATTCGGCCTGAGCCTTTTCAATTAGAGAAAGCATGTCTCCCATCCCGAGGATCCGGGAAGCTGTACGCTCCGGGAAAAAAGGCTCCAGAGCTTCCAGTTTCTCACCTACGCCGATGAACTTGATCGGCTTTCCTGTGACCGCCTTGATGGATAGAGCGGCCCCACCCCTGGCGTCGCCTTCCATCTTGGTCAGGATGATTCCTGTAAGGTCAAGAAGCTCGTTAAAGTGCTTGGCCACGTTGACGGCATCTTGGCCGGTCATGGCGTCGGCGACCAGGAGGATTTCCGTGGGCAAGATTTTCTCCTTGATTCTTACCAGTTCAGCCATAAGCGCGTCATCGATATGGAGGCGGCCGGCCGTATCCATAATAAGGATGTCCGCGCCCACGGTTCCCGCCTTGCTCAAGGCGTCCACGCAGATGTCTTCGGGCCGCAACTTGCGATCTGTTCCATAGACCGGAACGCCCAATTGGCTTCCAAGCTTTTGGAGTTGGTCAATGGCGGCGGGCCTATAAATATCCGCCGGCACAAGATAAGGGTGCCTTCCCAGCTTGCGGAGATGAAGGGCCAGTTTTCCTGCGGTAGTGGTCTTGCCTGAACCCTGAAGGCCTGCAAGCATCAGGGTGAAGGGAGTTCGGCCGGTGAGCGCGAGTTCCTGTCTTGTTTCCCCCATCAGGCGGGTGAGCTCGCCGTAAACGATCTTGATCACCTGTTGGCCCGGGGTTAGGCTCTCAAGGACCTCTTTGCCCATGGCTTTTTGGCGAATGTCTTCTACAAACTGTTTGACGACCTTGTAGTTGACGTCCGCTTCGAGAAGAGCTATCCGGACTTCTTTAAGTGCTTCCTGGATATTATTCTCACTTAGCTTGCCCTGGCCTCGAAGCTTTTTGAAGGTCCTTGCGAGCTTATCTGACAGACTTTCGAACATGAGAAAGATAACCTGCGTGCTTTAATGTAAACAATCAAAATAAGATTTATTTTGGTTCTCTGTCAAGAAAAATGAAGACCGCCGAGCATTGATAAACCCGCAGGAGCTCCTACCGGTCGTCACTCCGACGCAGCTATCGCCTGTAAAGGCGGGGAGTATGACTCCATCAACGCTTATACTTCCTAGATTTATATTTATAAAGGAAAAACGGAAAAGTCGATTTTTAAAACCATCCTCTTTTTTGCAGGATGGGGCAACATAATCCTTAACTTCTTTGCTTTATCTAAGTATGATGCATTCCTATGAGCCCAGACGGGTTGCAGATAGCTCAGAGGTGCACGGCTTGCGGCGCGCGGTTCACGGGTTGGTTATTTTTAATCCTTGGCTTTATGCCTTGGATCCGGAGCTTTTAGCTGTGCCGTCCAAGATCGCGAGTTCCTATGAATTCATCCGGACGGTTTCCAGGAATCCCGAAAATTGCCTGAGAAAAACACCTATGAGGAAGGCCTGATTCGGCCTAAAAGAAGAACTTTCGATCCCCCAGCAGCTCCTGACGCGCTTATGGCCATGATTCCTGCCGATATTGCGCACCTCTTGAAGCGCAATCAGGGCGGCTTCGGCTCTTCCTATGATCAGGGATTTTTTAAAATTTACCCGTTTCAGGAGAAAGGAAAGAAGCCCCTCAGCCTTTGCGGTCCTTTTCTCGGCGCGCCTCAGGCAGCGATGGGGATGGAAAAACTGATTGCTCTCGGGGCCTACAGGATTTGGGTGCTGGGTTGGTGTGGGTCCATCCAGCCTGATCTTAAAATGGGGGACCTCGTGCTTCCCATTGAAGCTTTATCTGAAGAAGGAACATCCGCACACTATCCTATCGGCAAAAACAAGCCGTCCTGTGATAAGACCTTGACCGGACTTCTTGAAAAAGCCCTGGCTCAAGAAGGGCGGACCTACCGGACAGGCATGGTTTGGACGACGGATGCGCCCTACCGTGAAACGCCCTTTAAGGTGGCGGAGTATGGAAGAAAGGGAATTCTCGCCGTGGAAATGGAAATGTCCGCTCTTATGACGCTCTCCGTCTTTCGCTCCGTTCAGATGGTCGGGCTTCTCGTGGTCTCAGACGAACTCGGAGAGCTCAAATGGCGCCCTGGTTTCAGAGACCCACGCTTCAAGGCGATGTCTCACTTTGCCGCTGAATTTCTTTTCAGGTTCATCCAAACAAGGGTTGATCCTGAACAAAATATCCCGTAACCTGAGAAAAATTCGGCAGGTCAAAGACCGCAAAGAGAATTCGTCGGCCCAGTGCGATACTTCGCATCAAAAGAGTGGGCGGAAACACATAGGAAAAAGGACGTGACATCAGAGAATTCCCTTCATTTTGAAACAAAACTCAGACAGGTGAAACACCGCCGGCCTATGCTTCTTCCCGAGGAGGGGTTTACCGATGAGGACCTTCTGGCTTTTGATCGGAGTCTCAGGGAACATCTTGGTAGAAGAGAGCCTCTCCAGTACACCGTTGAGCCGAAGATCCGGGGTGTCTCCGCGCAAATGGCCTATAAAGCAGGTAGGCTGAGCCTTGCGACCACGATAGGCAACGGATACGAAGGAGAAGTGATAACAGGCAACATCAAAACCATTCTGACCGTCCCCCTGACGCTCTGGCTGATAGGCGACGCACCGCCCATTCCCGAATACCTCGAAGTGCGAGGGGAGGTTTATATGGAAACTCCGGCCTTTGAGACGTTTAACAGGAACATAAGGGAAAAGGGGCTCCCCGTTTACAAGGATGCAAAAGAGGCGGCCGAAGATTCCCTGAGGCAGGTGAATCCAAGGATCACGGCAAGGAGGCCGCTCAACATGTTTTGCTCCTGTGTGGGAGAGGTAAAAGGGTTCCACCCATCGACCTCCTACGAGATGATGGTGGTCCTTCAGTCGTGGGGTTTTCGGGTCAACAGGCCCCATATCAGGATTTGCGACACGCCGGATGAGATGCTGCAAGCGTGCTATACAATTCGGGGTGAAAAGAAGGAATACCCTTTTGAAGTGGAAGGCGCGCTTATAAAACTCAATCGTTTGGACCTCCGGGAACCACAAGGATCGGAGGCCGATGTTAAAGCGTGGGCTTTTGTTTATCGTTTTTGAAGGGGTGGTATCATGGAGGACATCAGGCTCAGGTTGATCGTCGAAGGGATTGTTCAGGGCGTCTGGTTCAGGGAATCCACACGCAAAGAAGCCGAGCGCTCAGGGGTTTTCGGGTGGGTCAGGAATCGGCCTGATGGGTCTGTTGAGGTGGTCGCCGAAGGAGCGGAGGAAAGGGTTAGGCATCTTGCAGCCTGGTGCCGTCATGGCCCTCCCTCAGCCCGGGTCAATCGGGTTCATGAAGTCGAAGAAGTTTTTAAGGGAGAGTGCACCAGCTTTGATGTTGTTTACAGGTAACAAAAGTGTTATTAAAAATTGCTAGAATAAAGAGATCCTCTTCCATGAAAAAGCATGTGAGAAATTTGATTATTCTTTTTTGTTTCGCTTTAGCGTCACTGAGCTGCAGTTATTCAAAGTCTGTTTACGAATCTGTTGCAGGACTCTCTTCGAAATCCCTCTATGATTTGGGTTTTAGCGGCGCCCCTGTGCTTAAGAAGAGGGTTATGGTCCTGCCTTTTCTGGATCAGGCAGGCCTGGGCAAGGAAAAAGTGGACCAATTCACGGAAATGTTTCTTTCTGATTTCAATGCGAACGGCAATTACGTTATCCATAAAGGCTCTTTGCCCTCCAATCCCGCGGGAAAGAGCAAGGCGCCGGAATTCGGCATCATTGCGGACCCTGAGGAGGTACAAAAGGCTGCGGAGAAAGGCATGAATATAATGATCACCGCAGTTTTAAGTCCCGAGAACGCACGGGCAAGGAAGAAAGGGATTTGGCCTTTCCGCAGGGTCGTGGCTGATGTGGAGATACCCATGATTGTGAATGCCTTTGATGTTGTGAACGGGACTCTTTGCCTTAGTCATCTAGAAAGCGTCAAGATAGAAACTGATGTGGAAGAATTTGATCCCTTGTTCGACAAGGATCCAGGAACCCTAAAATACGAACTTGACCCTGAAAAAGTGGACCAAGCCTGGGCTCAAATACTGAAGCGTCAAGCAGAGGTGATCAATCGAACCTTAGAGGCTCAACCCTGGATGGGACGTATCCTTTCTGTAGATTCAAGGGGCGCGGTTGTTAATGCCGGGGAAGATGTGGGTCTTAAAACAGGCGTTGTGTTTGAAGTCCTGGGCAAAGCCGAAATCATTCAGTCAGCCAGTGGAAGACCGATTTCGTTGCTTGGACCTTCAATAGGAGAGCTCAAAGTCACGGAAATTAGAGAAGATCATGCTTTCGCCCCTCCTCTTTCCGATATCTCGGTTCAGAAGGGACAATTGGTTCGAATCAAACGATGAGGGGAGTGATGAGAGCAGTCGGAGGAAAAGCAGAAAACTGCATAACTATACGGGAATCCAGAAAAACCAGGAAGTGCCGAACGCGCGCCTAAGATGATCCGGCTCATGAGAGCATTTCTTTGGCGTGGGCGATGGCTTTTCGTGAGAGGGTTTTGGCCCCCAAGAGCCTTGCGATTTCCTCTACCCGTTCTTTCCGGCCAAGCTCAGCGATGACGGTTCCAGTACGTCCTTTCAGGACCTTTTTCCTAACCACGAAGTGAGTGCAGCCTTTGCTCGCGATTTGAGGCAGATGAGTGATGCAAAGGATCTGGTGAAACCGCGCCAGGGAACGGATTTTTTCTCCCACCACAGCCGCCGTGGCCCCTCCGATGCCGGAGTCTACCTCGTCAAAGACAATGGTTTCCACTGAAGAGGTTCTGGCCAAGATTGTTTTCAAAGCCAGCATGATCCTGGAAAGTTCCCCTCCTGATGCGATTCTGGACAAGGGCTTCAGATCCTCCCCTACGTTGGGCGATATCATGAATTCCACCCTGTCTATGCCGTCTTCCCGGACGGCTAGGGTTGGTTCCCGGTCGCCTTCGTCGTAAAAACGGACCTCGAACCGGGTTCCTGCCATGTCGAGAAGGGCAAGCTCGCTTTTTAATGTTTCTTCGAACTTTCGTGCAGCCTCTTTCCGGTTATGAGAAAGCAATAGCGCTTTGTCCAAGATCTCTTTTTCGGCATTTGCTATTTTTTCATGAAGTTCTTTCAGGGCCTCACGTTTGTCCTCCAGGTTCGTCATTAGGTGAGAAAGTTTCTCCTTAAAATGAATAATTTCCTCTATAGTGGCACCGTACTTCTGCTTCAACCTGCGGATAAGCTGGAGTCGATCCTCCAACTGCTCAAGCCTTTTCGGGTCCGAAGGGATTTCTTTTTTCTTTTCTCTCAACTCGAGGGCCGCCTCCTCGATCTCGATCTTAGCGGACTCGAGGGCCTTTGCGATAGATTTGAGCCCCTCATCAATCTCGGAACCTTTCGCCAATCTCTTGATGCATGCGGAGAGCTTAGAGAGGAGCGAACCTTTTTCCTCGTAGAGTGTTCCGTATGCTTCTGTCATGATTTCCCTGAGTTGCTCAGCGTGGAAAAGTCGCTTTTTCTCAGCTTCAAGAAGGTCATCCTCGCCGGGCTTGATGTCGGCCTTTTCGATTTCACTCCTTTGAAACCTTGCCAGCTCCTGTTTTTCTTCTCCTTCCTTGATGTCCCGTTCCAGGTCTCGGCGCTCCTCTTTGAGTCTCATGAAATGTTCAAAAAGGGCGCGCACGCGCAGCCGCTCCTCAGACAGGGAAGCAAAATCATCCAAAAGGAAAAGGTGATTTTCAGGCTTGAGCAGGACCTGGTGCTCGTGCTGGCCGGAGATGCTCATAAGCGTTATTCCGAGTCGTGAGAGCATCTGGAGGGTAGCCATGGAGCCGTTGATGTTGATACTGTTCCGCCCCTCCCGGGAGATGTGGCGCTTAATCACCAGGTCCCTTCCCGAGGGCAACCCGAACTCATTTAGCAACCCTCTCACTGAAGAAATTTCAGGTAAGATATAAAGGGCCTCCACCCTGGCTTCATCGGCACCGGTACGAATGAGATCACCTGAAGCTCTTCCTCCCAAAATGAGGTTCACCGCATTGATGATGATGGATTTTCCGGCCCCGGTTTCACCGGATAAGACATTGAGGCCTGGTTTGAACTGAATTTCCAGGTGGTCTATTATGGCGAAATTGGTAATGATAAGCTGGGAAAGCATCTCAGTTTGTGTCAATGGAACCGATTCGTTGAAGATGAGTTTTCGTTTTGAACGATAATCAAAACGATGCTTAATTTTAGACTGGATGACTCAGAAAAAAGCGGCCTTAACGTTTCATCTTGAGAAACGCAAGCGATCTATGACCCATAGCACATTAGACAAACGACACTGTTTTTGTTCATTATCCATATCTGATCGCTTGCTTTTACAGGTTTTCCCACGTGACTCTTAACACTTCCTGGTAAGAAGTCTTTCCTTCCAGTAGCTTCTTAATCGCGTTCTCTCTCAGGGTCACCATTCCTTCCTTCTTTGCTGCGTCCCGGATAAGGTCCACGTCGCACTCATGGGAAATGCCTTTACGGATCACCTCGGTTACGGGGAGAACCTCATAAATACCGACGCGGCCCAGGTATCCCGTTCCTCGACATTTCATACAACCTTTACCCCTGTGGAGCCGGAGGGGTCCCTCCCTGTTCAAGTCGAGTCCCAGGCCGGCTAATTCCGCGGGGTCCATGTCAAAGGTCTCCTTGCAGTGGGGGCAGATTTTGCGCACTAGGCGCTGTGCAAGGACCCCTACGAGTGTGGCCTGAATGAGAAAGGGGGGGACTCCCAGGTCCAGGAGCCGGGTTATGGAAGAAGGCGCGTCGTTGGTATGGAGGGTGGAGAAGACGAGGTGACCTGTGAGAGCGGCCTGAATGGCATTTTCCGCAGTATCCACGTCTCTCATCTCACCGATCATGATTATGTCCGGATCCTGCCTCAAGATGTTTCTCAAGATGGATGCGAAGGTGATGCCGATAACGGGTTGCACTGCGATTTGATTGAAATCCTCGTGGATCATTTCAATAGGGTCTTCCACGGTCGTAATGTTGATGTCAGGGGTTGAAACATACCGTAGAGTGGAATAAAGGGTGGTGGACTTGCCGCTTCCCGTAGGACCGCAGACAAGAACGATGCCGTTGGGCATGCTGATCATCTGCTGGTAGCGTATAAGGTCCATTGGGCTGAATCCCAGGGTTTCCAGGCTCTGGAAGAGAACATCAGGATCCATAATTCTCATTACGATCTTTTCGCCGAATGCCACCGGCACGCAGGAGAGGCGGATCTCAGCCTCTACCCCACCTTTTTCCATCTTGATTCTGCCGTCTTGGGGCCGTCTCTTTTCAGCCATGTCGAGACGGGCAAGATTCTTGATCCTGCTCACCACAGCGGAATGAACGTTCTTCGGTATTTCGTATATCGGGTGCAGGGTGCCGTCGATCCTGAACCTAACAAGGCTTTTCTCCCTCTTGGGCTCGATGTGGACGTCACTTGCCCTCTGATCGAAGGCATAGCTGAAAAGATGGTCCACTGCATTGACGATGTGCTGGTCGTTGGAGGGTAGTTCATCGGAAGAACGCAGCCGCACATATTGCTCCAGGTTGCCCAGGTCGACCAGAGGGGTGCCGAACTGGTGCTGGGCCGCAACAATGGAGCGCTTGAACCCGAAGAATTCGTTGATTATTTTCATGATATCCGTCTTCGGGCTCACCACGGTTTTGACTTTCATGTGGGTAACCTGGGCGATGTCGTGCACGACTTCGGCATTAAAGGGATCCGGAGTGGCCACGGTGAGGCAGCCTTCATCGATTGCGATGGGCAGGACCAGGTGTTTTCTTGCGAAGGTGTGGGGAATGGTGGTTGTAACCAGATTCAGGTCCAGCTTTAGAGGATCGATTTTAATGAACGGGATCTTCCACACCTTGGCAAGAGCCTGGTAGATGACCTCTTCATCGAGAAGCTGGGAGGGATCATCCGCTCTTTCAAGCTGAAGAGAGGTAATGACGTCGACAATCGTGACCGGATAGCTGACGAACGCCTTTGTAGAAGCCTTTCTGACGGCCCGGATCTGTTCAAGTTTAATCAGAAGGCGATCCTTCCTGGCCATGATTTCTTTACGCCGAGCCTCGCTGATCAGGCCAAGCTTCAGAAGGACTTTGCAGACTTGCTCCGGCGAGAACCTGTCATTGGTGTTTTGGAATTTCTGTGTTCGTGTCGCTTCGATTTGAAAACCCCTTAAAAGCGGAGTCCCGGAAAACCTGAGGGCCGGGGCATTGGTGAAGCCTTTTATCTCCTCTCCGACCATTCCTCGGACGGCCCGGTTCGCTCTATTGGTATCGACTCTTTATATGATAGCTTCTAAGTTGCTTGCGTGGCAACCAAAATATCCTGCGAACTCGCTAGAGCAAGAATCATTGCCCATTTGTAGGTTTTTTTCTTGCCATGGCCGTCAGAAGCTGTTACAAGTCTCACCACAATTCAACTCTCCTTACAACCGGCCCAATGCTTTGCATTGAATTTTTCAGTCGTTTGGCTCCTTGGGAATGACACGCGGATTGAAGCAACAGAGCGCTGGGAGCGCATCCGCGGCATCGTGTAAACCCATAACCTTTTAGGAGATGGGACATGAGAGGGCTGAAGGGTTCACCTTGCTCCGGTAGCGCGAGAGGCGCTTTGGGGTTAACCGGGATCGAGCTGTTGATATGCCTGGTTATCCTGTCCGTCCTTGCCGTTATAGCTGTTCCCGGGTTTTTGAAATGGCTTCCCAACTACCGCCTGAAGGGTGCAGTCCGGGATCTGTACTCAAATCTCCAACTCGCCAAAGCCGGAGCTATTCGGGACAGAGGCGAGCGGGTGGTCCTATTCAGGGCGTCTTCACATAGCTACGAGCTATGGAGCTGGGGCGGCAACGGCGCTTGGGACGGATTTTCAGAGCCCAACGACACGCTGCTGAAAAGCGTGAGCCTACCTTCCTATGGCAGCGGTTTGAGCTATGGCCCGGGAAGCGCAACAAGGAAGGTGGGGGAGAACAAACCCATCGGGGACGCCGTTAGTTTTCTGAGCGATCGCGTAGTGTTCAACTCCCGGGGCATGACCACCGGCACTTTGGGCGGCTATGCCTATATCCAGAATGAGCGCATGGCATGTTTTGCTGTGGGAACGTGGTCCTCAGGAATTGTGGTCCTCAGAAAATGGAACGGTACGACATGGGAATAGTGAAAAAGGAAATTCGTGCTCTGTCTGATCAGTTCCTCCCTTGATTTCGGCGATATCCCGGAAGACCTCCGCCCGCCTCACCCGTTGCCCAAAGCATAACACGGCGATGTGGCTTCTTCGTTTTTGAGTTTTAAGAGGGACCC
>JAFGDM010000012.1 GCA_016932115.1 Deltaproteobacteria bacterium
GTTGTCAATTTTACGGGTGTGGTGGCTTTTTCAAACAGAAGATCCCAGCCGCTCTTTTTGCCGAGTACCGATTCCTTTTTTTTCTTGCCCCACACGGACTCCGGGCGGGCCTGGACAAGAAAAATACTCTCGGGAAAATCCAGGCTTCGGGAGATGGAATACTCGATATCCTGGGCACAGCCGAAATGCTCTTGCACCTTTTTGGCTATTTTCGTGAGCTCGATGATTTCCTTGTCTTCCAGGCAGGGTACTTTCCTCATGTCCGGAGGCAGTTCCTTGTATTCCATGTCCTTCGTCTCGGGGTTGTAAGCGAACTCAGTTCCCTTATCTGAGATCACCTTTTCATCTATCTCGTAAGTAATTTTGTCGACGAGATATCGATCCGGGGTCACATTCCCGGACACAACCGCCTCTCCGAAACCGAAGCTTGCCTCAATGGCGACCTTCGACTCATCGCCGTTGACGGGGTTCACCGTGAATATGACACCTGCTGCCTTGGCGTCCACCATGGTGAGCACAGCCACCCCGATCGGGTCGTAATGTAACGGAAGGCCGAGTCTTGCTCGCGCGATCACCGAGCGGGTATTGAAAGTGCTGGACCAAACACGGATTACGTTTTTCACAACATCCTCTGCGCCGCTCACATTGAGATACGTTTCATATTGACCTGGATGGCTTGCAGGGCCGGCGGATCGCGTGGCAACAAACAAATTCTTCTTCCCCGTTTCTTTACAGAGTTCAGCATAGTAGCTTCTGACGGTTTCTTCCATATCGGGGGGCATTTTGATGGAATCAACAATCTTTCTCATCTCATTGGAAGCGGCCTGGAACTTCATAGTATCCGCCACAATATTGGCATCCGCTTTAAAAGTTTCCAGAAAGGCTAACAAACGGTCCGTTACCTCCGTCTCCTTCATGAATCGATCATAGGCCCCCACACCGAGGGCGAAACCCGGCGGCACATGAAACCCGGCTTTGGTCAATTCGCCCAGATTGGCGCACTTTTTCCCTACAATGTCGTTGTGTTCCGTTCCCAGTTCCCTCAGCCAGTAAATCCATTTCTCCGCCATGTTTGTCTCCTCTCATCTTGCCTCATGCCGGGGGTACAACCGCTAGTACCCCCGACGTATCAAGCCTCGTCACTAAGCCCTTTTTACGATGGTAACAATTCCGGTACTCCCATCCATTCTGATGATGTCTCCGGTCTTGATGACCGATGTAGCCACGCCCGTACCGGTCACGGCGGGGAGACCATACTCCCTTGAAACAATGGCTGCATGGGATGTGAGACCTCCGATATCCGTTACAGCACCCTTGATGTTCGTGAACACAGGCGCCCATGAGGGGTTGGTGCAGGGGGCAACAAGGATCTCACCTGGTTGCAGCTTCACAATATCTTCGAGCAACTTAAGCACCCTTGCAGGGCCTTCAGCGATCCCCGCAGATGAAGCAAACCCCTTTAGTTCGTTGACGTCTTTGCCTTCTACTTCCCCGCCTTTCAACCACTCCGCTACCGTCTCTGTTGTGACTCCCCACAGCATGATGGTGAAGGGTTCAGAAACCTCGGACGGTGGTACCCCTAGGGCGGGGACGGGATTCCAATTCCTGGCCGCTGCAAGGATTTTTTCGCGCTTTGCCGCCTTTTCCTGCCAGTACTTGCCTCTTGTAGGAGCACCGACTCCCAGAGCCCAGGCTGTGGCCAAATCCTCGAGTAGCATAGGAACCTCGAAGCGGTTGAACAGGTATATGTCATCGGGCTTTTGCAATACGCTGTACTTTGTAAGAACATTGCCGAATTCCCTGATCTTTTGAAACCAAATGGTATGCAACCAGTGCTCAACCCAAAAAAGATGGTCTTCGGCAAAAACGTATATTGACCGGACGACATTGTATGCGTCATCAAAGGATTTCCTGTCATCGTCCGTCTTGATGAGCTTCTTGTACTCCTCGACGATTCTGTCCCTTTCCTCGGAAATCTCGGTAAGAGACCTTTCGATCCTTTCGCCTTTTTCAAGCCTCTGTAGATAGCTTTTGAGATAGCTGAAGGGGACATCCATCTTGTTGATCCAGCTCCCCTCGTAATGATACCATCCACTGCCGCAGGATACGTAGAACCAGGGGTTCTTGACCCTTTCAAGCTCTTCAAGCCATATTCTGCCTGCATCGTTGCCCTGCATAGCCTTGATTTTGTCTGCCGCAGTCCCGTCTTTCCTGAGCGTTTCCTGAACAAATTTCTGACCCATGGCCAGCCTGCTCAGGCGGCACAATTCTTCGTCAGGGCGGAACATGGATACATCGGCGCCTGCCACCATTTTGCCGATGGTGCTCTCTTTAATGCCCGGGAAGAGCTTTTTCGCCGTGTCCACGAACATGAGATACGCAAGGTAAGACAGGTTGAGATACTGAAAATGATACTGCCATGCTCTGAAGATAAGGTTGATCATGGTATTGAAGCCTTCGATCAGGACATTGGCGTCCGTGTATCCTCTCGGTACAGGGAAGATCTGGTCATCGGGCGCGTAATTGCCTAGATCTTGCGGGACATTCAAAGACTCCATTTCCTCACCCAATTTCTTGAACGTCTTGATCCATTCATCCCACAGTTTCTTGTAATTCTGAAAAACAAAGGGGACTCTTTTGCCGAAGAGCCCGGCCTTTTCCTGGATCACTTCTGCAGGGGGCGGCTCCACAGGAGCGATGTACATGTAGCAGCCCACAATCCTTTGAGCGATTCCCTGGGCCGGTGGGATGCAAAACACTCTTGTCGTGTATCCGGAAAGGGATATCTGCCATGCCTCTTGGAAGATGTCATCTAGAGGATATAGCGGCTCCGGAGCATGGATTTTGTCCTGGAACCAGAAATGCCTTTTTTCCCATTCCGCTCTGTCTTGGCTGAATAACCGCTGAGGTGGATACATCTCTTCCCACCCTTCAAGCTCATCCGGGACCTTAAAGTCGTGGGGATCGGGAAACCTTGCTGCGCTTTTATCGGCCATTTTCACCCTCCTCTTTAAAAGTTTACGTTATTGACATATGCCGGTACAGGGTCTCCGAATAACTATTCGGCTGCGGTATTCAGAGCTTAAAAACACCTGAGTCCTCTCCGTTGGAAAAGGAAAGGACTTAAAAAGAGAGACAGGGTTGATCAGAATGGACCCGGAAAAAATCATTTCCGAACCGTAAACAAGAAATAGAGTTTTGGAAAAAGATTGGATAATTTAAACGACGGGAAAGGAAATTGCAATACTTCATATTGAAGAAATGAAAAATTATGTCAATTACTTTTTTCTTATGATTTATATAATCTCACCTTATATATTAAAACTCCGCATTAGGAGAATTTAGAGGTTTTGTATCTTTGTGCATCAAATCCGGCTCGGCATATTTCAGTTGCTTGGTCCCATAGCCGTTTGTGGATTACGGAGGCAAAGCGATGATGAACTTGAATCAACTTCGGGTCTTCTACGAAGCCGGGCGAGCCGGAAGCTTCACCGGTGCAGCGAGTAAGCTCTTTATCACCCAGCCTGCCGTTACCGCACAGATGAAAGCCTTCGAGGATCAGTGCGGCCTGACGCTCTTTAAGAAGAAAGGGCGCAAGCTCTATTTGACGGAGGAAGGGACCACCCTTTATGGGTGTGTTAGAAAGATCTTTGACTATGAGAGAGAAGTTGAAAATGCGATTGAGGAAATGAGGGACTTGAAGCGAGGTATTCTTCGGTTGGGGACAAGCAAGGCCTATGCGCGCTATTTCATGCCTTTTCTCATTTCGAGTTTTAGGGAAGCCTATCCTCACATCAAAGTTTATCTTGATGAGGGGAGCTCCCTTGACATCATACGGAGTCTGTTGGATTTGAAGAATGAGGTGGCAGTGATTGCCAAGGTTGAAGATGAGCCCAATGTCGCCTTTTTGCCTTTTAAGCGGAATCGTTTGTTGCTGATCGTGGCTCCAGCTCACAGTTTGGCTAAGAAAAAGAGCGTCTCAGTCGAGGATCTGGCGAATGATAACATGATCATGAAGGAGGCAGGTTCAGGGACCAGGAATCGAGTCAACAGGTTGTTTAGTGAAAAAGGGCTTGTGCCCAATGTGCTTATGGAAACAAGCAACACGGAATTCATCAAGCAACTGGTCCAGCGTGGGGACGGGATATCCTTTCTTCTGGAGGAAGCAGTGGCCGCTGAAATCCGTGAGAAACGATTGGCTACCGTTCCTGTAGCCGGAGAGAACGCTTTTCTTGACGTGAGCATCGCCTATCTCAAGAATCAGCGCCTTTCCCATCCTGCAAGGGCCTTTGTGGAAATGCTAAAAAAAATGGCGACCAAAGAACCGGGAGGGCAGGGAGCAGGAAAGGTCATGGCGGCTTCTTCGCCTATCGGCACGATTTGAAACTTCAGTTGGCGCTTGTCCGTAAGAAGTCTTTTCAGGAATCGCGATTGTTGCGGCCGGGTTCCTTCATGATTTCTTCCATGGCCCCTACGAGAGCTTCTGCGAATTCGGGAGAATCAAACGCCATAGGAAGTTCGCGTATCTCAATGGCGGGTCGCAGGCGCTCTCTGAGGGCGGGAGCA
>JAFGDM010000315.1 GCA_016932115.1 Deltaproteobacteria bacterium
CTAAAGTATCCCCGCGCCCATTTTGTATACGACAGGCTCAAAGGAACAGGAGATCCTGTCTCCCTCTTTTTTCACGGCCACCAGACCGCACCATTTATCATCCGTGTCAGGGTAGTCAAGGCGGTGATGGTAAGGTTTATTTCTGCTTTCAGTCCTGAAGAGCGCGGCAGTCGCCATGATTTTTCCCACCTCGAGGAGCGACCTGGTTTCATGGGTTCGCATCAAATCATGGATATCCGCGGCCTTCATCTCATCCAGATACTTCTCCAAACGTTTTAGCTTCTCAATCCCCACTTGTAATCCTATTTCAGTGCGCATGGCTCCTGCATGCTCGGACATAATTTTCCTGACCGCATTCTCGACCTGTCGGTAAGGGTAGCCCGATCTACGATTAAGCGGTGCTAAAAACCACTCAATACTTTGCTTGATAGCGGTTTCTCGGGGCGGCTCTGGAACAGACGACCGGGAAGCATGGCGCGCCGCTGATTTTCCGGCCTTGTAACCGCCTGCGACGGCGCCATGAACGCAGCGGTTGTGGTCCGCTGCGTCCCCGCATGCAAAGAGGCCCGCCACGGTAGATGCGCATTCTCTGTCAATCTTGATCCCGCTTCCAGTCACTTCGGTCGGCCCTGCCTGCATGCCTTCCGACACCGTAATCTCAACGGGTTTTTCCCTTAGGTCCTCTCCCCTTTGGGCGAAATAATCGGGAAGGGTATCCTTGTCATAGCCTAAAGTTCTCATGAGGTGAGCCAGGTCCTTTTCCTCCAAACGGCGGCAGTCGATGTAAATAGGTCCATGGCCCTCTCGTATCTCTTGCAGGGTATGGAAAACCACATCATAGCGCGTTGCGCGGTTGCCCATGGGATGACGTTTCTCCATGTAGTATTCCCCAAGGCTGTTGAGGAACCTTCCTCCCATCCCCACCAAAGCGTTGAAACCGGGCGCAGCAAATCCCTTGGGGAGCAAGGTCATGCGCATATACTCCATGTTGGAAAGCGTAACGCCTGCCCTGAAAGCCATAACTTGACCGTCGCCGGTGTCAAAAGGGCAAAGCCATGTGTTGAAAGGGTTTAGGCGAGGGTTTTCATAGAGGCGATTGGTGTTCCCGGTTGCAATAACCGTGGCTTTAGCATGGATTACGTAAAACGTGCCGCTCCGGATATGAAAGCCGATGGCGCCGACAACTGCTCCGTCCTGCGTTAGAAGATCAACCATCATGACCTTGTCGAGGACAGTGCATCCCAACCTCCTAACCGCAGCTCCCAAACGGGGCTTCAACTTCTTGCCGTTGAAGTTGATCCAGTAAGGACCGGGTTGGCCCATGGATTTGGTCCGATAGTATGTGCCGTCCGCCTGAGTCAGAGGATTTCCGATGCGCTCCATACGCTCGATCGCAGCAGGGAGTTCCGCGCAGTAAACCGATTCGATGATCGAAAGATGCCCGGTGCCGCGGCCTATACGCTCAACATAACCGAGAAACGCATCCTGCGTATCCCATTCCTGATTCTGGTTCAGGAAAGCCATGAAATGGTCAATCCCTCCGCCGGCATCTCCGCTTCTTTCAATTTTGCCTTTATCCGCAACGATCACGGTTGCACCTTTTTCCGCAGCACCCATTGCGGCGTTTGTCCCGGCCAGCCCTCCTCCTACAATCAGAACGTCTGCTGAAAGTCTCACAATTTCCAATTCCGCTCTCCCGGTTTTAAGGGTTGTCATGAATGAGTCGAAGGATGTTACCGCAATAGATCAATTCCTTCTCGGCTTCCGGAATCTTCAAGCCTTCTATAGAACTGATGGCCTCATCGATATCTCCGATCACGTGCGGATAATCCGATCCAAGTATCAAATGCCCGCTCCCTGCAAACGAATAGGCACACATCAAGGCCGGCTCAAAAAAACTCACTGTGTCATAGTAGAAATCTTTCAGGTACGCCATGGCAGGTCGCGAAAGATTAACCTGACACTCCGGATAGGCCTCATAGCAGTTCTCTATGCGTTCTGCCAAATAAGGTATGGCCCCGCCCAGGTGGGAGACGATGAATTTGAGCTTAGGGAAACGCTCCATGACGACTCCCATTATTAGCCTTACAACCGCAACACACAGATCCATTTCAAAACCGATCATGGGCCCCAAGCGATAATCCTTGTAGGTTACCTCATCTGCGGGGGCCCTGGGATGTATGTGAATGGGCAAGTCGTATGCCGACATGCGTTCATAAAAGGGATACAGAAGTTCGTGATCCAGGGGCAGACCGTTGATATTCGACCCGATGCACGCTCCTTTGAAACCCAGGTTATCGATGCACCTCTCCAGCTCACCGACAGTGCGTTTTGGATCAAGAAAAGGCAATGTGGAAAACCCCATGAAATGGTTGGGATGTTTCGTGATAATCTCAGCTATTTCATCATTAACGACCCTTGCTAGCGTTTCGCCGACATCGACGGGGAAAATGTCCACACTGGGAACTGAGAGGGTCAAAATCTGCACATCGAAACCCGCGCGATCCATATCCTCCAATCGCTTGGCTATGTCGTTCATGGGAGGAGTGAGGGTCACTACCCGGTTTCCTCTCTGAACAATAATTCGCCTTCCCCACTCGTCTTTTTCCACGCTGACTCCGGCCGATCCTCCCTTTTCTTCCAATTCCTTCAGGAATTTAGATGGGTAAAAATGATTGTGCACATCGATCTTCATTGATGCTCCTTTTCTCCCTTCAAAGACCAAAGGTTAGAATACGGTTCTTTGTGAGTTTTTAGTGTTCGTTAGAATGCCCTCTCGTCTTTTTTGCAGGATTTGCTTTATTGTGAGCAGCAGTAGGATTCCAAGTCCCAAGGCCCTTGCTCCAGGGCTTGGAAAAAACACGAGAAACCCTCCAAGGGCCATCATAATTTTTTCCCATACCTTCAAGAGCTTTAAGAAATACCCTTCGAATGCCACCCCTATGGACATGCTGCCGAGTATGACAAAAAAAGAGGTAAGCAACACGGTTAATGAAGACCCGATCATGAGAATCCCAGGGTTAAATACAAAGGCCCAGGGAACAAGGAACGCGGCAAAACCCAAGCGAACAGCCCGGAAACCGGTAACCCATGGACTCCCGCCGGAGATACCCGCCGCTATATATGCCGCCACGGCCACCGGAGGTGTGATAAAGGAAAGACACCCGAAGTAAAAAAGAAACAAATGGGCTGCAATCGGTTCCACACCCGCCCTCACCAGGGCGGGCGCAAGAAGGACGACTGTCAGGATATACACGGATACGGTTGTCATACCCATACCAAGGATGAACGCGGCGGCGGCCGTCATAAGCAAGAGGAGGAAGAGGTTGCCGCCGCTGATGATGAGAATCTGGGAAGTGAATTTCGTGCCCGACCCGGTAATTTCCACCGCCCCGACCAAGATTCCGATAGCCGTGCACAAGGGAATGATCGACATCATTCCTTTGGCGGAATTATCCAGGGCCTCGATCAAGCTTTTAAAGGTCAGCCTGCTTTTTTTATTGAATGAACTGACCACTACCAGGGCAGCCAGGGTGTACATGATCGAAGTCTGAGCCGAATACCTCATAACTCCCAGCAGAAAGATCAAGAGAGCAAAGGGGAGGAGATATTGCCATCCCTCTTTGAGGGTTTCCCCAATGGAAGGAAGTTGCTCCCGGGGAAGCCCTTTGAGCCCGATTTTGGCCGCCTGAAGATCCACCTGTAATAGAAGGGTCGCATAATAGGCCACGCCCGGAAGAAATGCAGCAACGCAAACGTTCCAGTAAGAGATCTGGAGAAATTCGGCGATCAGAAAAGCAGTGGCTCCCATGATGGGCGGCATAAACATCCCGCCGGTGGACGCTGTGGCCTCTACGGCACCTGCATAGTCAGGCCTGTACCCCGTGCTTTTCATCAAAGGAATGGTAATCTGTCCTGTTGTGGCCACGTTTGCGGCGATGGATCCCGAAATGGTGCCGAAAAAGGTGCTTGCAATCACGGCGGCTTTAGCGGCCCCCCCTCTCATATACCCTGCTAGAGCCAGGGCCAGATCATTAAAAAACTTGCTTGCGCCGACAGCCCTGAGAAACCCGCCAAAAATGATGAATCCGGCGACAATTTCCGCCACCACGCCAAGGACCATCCCCCACACCCCTTCCCCGCTCAAAAACATCCAGCCCAGGGCCATGGAGTAGGGAAACCCTGTGCTCCGTAGAAACCCGGGGAACCGGTCACTGTGTACGGCATAGAAGAACGCGGCGATGACCAGTCCAGCCAGAATCCAGCCCGTAGTCCTGCGGGTCGCTTCAATGACCGAAAGGAAAAAGAGAACGGCTAGCACCATTTCCCAAGGGTGGGCCGTGAGCCTTCCCTCGGCGATCAACTGGTTGGTGTGAAGGGCGATGTAGCCGCACCCCACCGCCACAACCAGAATGGGAAACCACTCGTACCATTTCAAACCGTAAGGCGGGTTGCTCTTGCGCCATGGAATAATAAGCAGGGTCAAGATGCAGATCAATCCCGCACTGACGGCCCTGTGCGTCAGGGGGTAGAGAACAATTCCAAGGTAGAAGAAAAAATGCGATAGGTATGCCAACGTATAAGCAGACCAGACCACACCGACAACAAGTGCCAGTCTTGATTGAAAACTTCTGCCCAAGCGTTTGGAGCTATTCGCAGTGTTCTGCACAGGCCCCCCTTGGTTTAAAGCTTGACTTAACGGGCTCGGATCTGTGACAAAGGCCTACTTCTTTTTCTCCTTAATCTCCTGCTGGCGTTTTAACATTGTTTCCTGGTACGCCTGCGCTTCGGCGCTCCAGAGGCCCTTTTCCTTAAAATAACGTATGGCACCGTCGTGATAAGGAACGGCGAGAGATACGGGCCGGTGCTTCAGTGACCAGTATCGCGCCGAAGGATGGGAATCGGCGAATTCGTCGTTGTGGTCATAAATGGCTTTAACAACACCGTAGACAATATCAGCCTCCATTTTTGGCGAGGTGAACATTGCATTCTGGTAGCATACCGCATCGGGCACAGCAGACTTGTTGCGAAAGCGAGGGTCATTGGCGGGAATGTCCTCAAGATAATAACCCTCCATTTGGGTCGTTACATATCTTGCCTGATCAGGGGTGAGATTGACAAACATGCACTCCCCTTTTGCTTCGTTGATTTGCATAACCGACCCCGGCACCACCGGGTAAAGGATGGCGTCAACTCTCCCTTCGATAAGGTCCCTAATTGCATCTTGTATGTTGGAGAATGCCAAAACACTCTTCATATCGCCCACATTAAGCCCTGCAGAACCAAGCTGGGCTTCAGCCATATCCGTAAACATAGGGTTGCCTTTAAGTTTCACGTAGGCCACTTTACCTTTGAGATCGGCGACACTTTTGATCTTTTTATCCGGAGTGGTCCAGAACATGAACATGTAATCATGACCTGCTCCCACGGTTCGAACATCCTGAGGCCCCATGCTTTCATATGCCCCTCGGCCAAGGAACGCGCTCAGAATGTCGGGGGCGCTGTGATTGGCAAAGTCGCACCTGCCCCCTTTCATTAAAGGGAGCCAGACCAAAGGCCCGCCCAAGGGCTGCACGATCCAGTTCTTGATCGGGGTGTACTTGGTAATAACCGTTCCCACCCCCACGAGCACCATGTGGACGGAAGCCCCCGGTGCGGGCGATACCACTGCGACATCCGTAGGCCATTCCGCCGCCGCACCCGCCATGGGTAAGCACAACAACGCCACGGCAATGAAACCCACGGCACCTGTCAGGACGCCTTTTCTTCCAATGACCCTCTGTTTCATGACGACTCCCTCCTTTGTAAAAGGTTATCCCTGTTCCAGTTTCAAAGTCATTCCCCCGCCTCCAAGAAGCGCTCATCAACCAAGCTCGCGTTCGAGGCGTTCAACGACCTCGACGTATAGCTTCATCGCTTCATCCCGTGATAAACCCCGTCTTTGCTTCCAGGCTTCCCACTTGGCCCGGCCTTTGAAATCGAAGCCCCCCGGCCGCTTGCCGGTGACGTCCCCCAGTGTGGCCTGTTTGTAAAAGCTGTAGAGCTCGAGAAGTTGCTGATCCGAAGGTCGGCGAGAAAGGCCGTTCACCCGCTGCTGAGCATTGAGAAAGTCCTCCTCCAAAGACATGATCGCTTCCTCCTTATGAAAAAATTGCTGCATTGCCCTCGCTATACGGCGCACATTATCCAGCCTTCGGGTTTTCTTGTCAAACCATTGATTCGGGTTTCCCTGTAGTAACCTTTGTTTTGTATTGACACACAAAGGAAAACTCCAAATAATCGGACCCTGATAAAGGGTTTGACTGGGATGCGTTTTACTTGACGGTTGAACGGACAGAGGGAAAAGGAGGTCAAAATGAAAAAAAGAATTGGGATTTGGCGGATTTTTGTTGCCCTTTCAATGTGTGCGCTGTTCCTTCCAGGCCTCGTTTTTAAGGCGCAGGCCCAGGGCAAAGATAAGATCGGCTGGGTTGGCCCGATTTATAAGGAATTATCGGACAGCCTGATGAAGGGGTTCAAGAACTACTATTTGAAGACCTACAACAAGGAAGTGGACATCACCTTTGTCCGTCCGGGCGGGTGGCCCGTTTGCGTGGACAAGGTGCGGGCATGGGGAGACAAGCCGGATGCCGACGTCTTTTTGGGTGCAGGCGCCCCGGCCCATGAGGTGCTGAAAAAAGAGGGGATGATCGTTCCTTACAGGCCCAAAGGTTCGGAGATGGTTCCCGCCGACTGGAACGGCATGAAGGTGAAAGATGCCGCTGATTCCTGGGCCTGTTTTTCCCCTTGGATCGTTACGAACCTTTATAACGAAAAGGTTTTGAAAGCCTTGAGGCTTCCCCCGCCCAAAACCTGGCGTGATCTGGCCAACCCCATTTACAGAGGCAACATCGTTCAAACCCTGCCCTATGCATCCGGCACCCAGCATGAAGTCATAGAGATCCATCTGCAAGCCTTCGGACAAGCCGAGGGGTGGAAGTACAATCGGCTGTTGGCGGCCCAGTTGGCCCGTTTTTCCACCGGAAGCACCGACACGACCCACCTAGTCAGTCGAGGAGAAGTTCCCATTGGCATTGCGCAGCCCCAGATGAACGCGATGGTGGCCCGCAAGGACGGGTATCCTGTCCGTGATCTCCTGCCCGACAAAACCATACTCGTCCCCGAGGCCGTAGCTCTGCTGGAAAACGCTCCCAACGAAGGGATCGGCAAAATTTTCCTGGACTGGCTTTTCAGCATCGAGGGACAAAAGTACGTGCTTGAAGGAGGCTACTTCACCGCCAGGAAAGATATCAATTTCTCCGCGTGGGAAAAGGAGGGAGTCACTATGGCCAAGCACGCCAAAGATGCGCTGGGCGTGGATTCATTCTGGGACCTCAATGTCGGGTTCATTGACTATGATCTGGATCTTGCGGCAAAGCGATGGGATGAGGTCAACCGCTACTTTGAATTTGAGATCTACAGGAAATGGGGCGAGCTCAAAAGCAGTCTCTTCCTGATTGAGGAAGTGGAAGGAGAGGTGCGTGCGGCAAAAGCAAAAAATATCGACGTTTTAAAGGCCGAGGAGAGAATCGGGGAAGCAAGAAAGCTCTTTGAACTGGATGGCGACTATGCCGCCGCCCGCCTGGCCGCCTCTCAGGCCCGCGCCATGCTCGCCCGGTAGTCGAGGCCGCAGTTTCATGTTTTCTCACCAATGCCTTTGCGGGGTCAAGGCCCCGCAAAGGCACTGCACTTAATCCATCAGGATACGAAATCCCCAGGAGCTACAGACCTGTCATGTCCCGCGGCGACTACTCTTTGTCAACCTTCATCTGGCTCATTATCGCGTTCCTCGTCATCTACCCTCTGTCCATCCTACTTATTGAAAGCTTCAAGATTGCTGAAACCGGCGCCTTCGGCCTCGGCAATTTCCTGGAGTTTTTCAAAGACACCTACTATCTCAAGACCTTTGCAAACACCCTTTTCCTGAGCGCCCTGGTGCTCCTCACCACCACCGTTTTCGGCATTCCCCTTGCCTATATTCTCGCGCGATATCGGCAGCGGGGAAAAACCGTGTTCACGGCCCTGATCCTGCTTCCCATCGTCTTGCCGGCCTATGCGGGTGTGTTCGCCTTCGTGATTTTTTTTGGAAAATTCGGGACCCTGAACCTGCTCCTCATGGAAACGGGTTTGATTGAGACACCCATCAACTTCATCTACGGCCTTCACGGTCTGGTATTCATTCAAGCCCTTCACATGCTTCCCTTTATTGTGCTGAGCCTTGCCGCAGGGTTCACCCAGATCGACCCCTCCTTCGAGGAGGCCGCCGAGGTCGAAGGAGCGACCGGGTTCCGCAGATTCGTTACCATAACCCTCCCCTTGTGCACGCCCACCTATCTGGCAGGTGCGGTCATCGTCTTTCTTTGGCCCTTTACCGACTGGCTCACTCCTTTAATTTTGGGGAAAGTGGATTTTCTCCCCTCCGTCTCTTACATCAACATCGCCTATCACTTTACCGATACTCATCGAAAGTACATGGGAATTGTGGCAGTGGTGGTTTCCAGCATGGTTTGTATATCCCTCTTTTTGCTGGCACGCTGGTGGGTGGAGAGGAAAAAGTACACGGGCCTTTCCAAGGGGACAACCTCGGAAGGTCGGGTCATTGAACCGAGCCCGCTGATTAAGACAGGCGCCTATTTGTACATGGGCTTAATTGCCTTCATTGTGCTCCTGACCCCCATCGTGCTGGGACTCTCGGCCTTTTCCAGAAGATGGGTCTTCCAGCCCTTTCCGACCTACTGGACTCTGGACAATTTCAGGGTCATCTTTGCCGAAAGCCCGCTTCTGATTCGGAACTCCTTTCTCTTCAGTGCGGCGGCCCTCCTGTTCGGTGTCGTTTTCGGTCTGCCTGCCGCCTATATCATTGTCCGCACCAAGGTGAGGGGCAAAGATGCCCTCGACTTCGTGATCACTCTCATGCTGGCTTTCCCGGGAATCGCGGTAGGTGTTAGCTATCTTCTTGCGTTCTGGAACACCATTCCCCTGGCCACCCACTGGATCATCATGCCCCTGGCCTTGTTTTCACGGCGCCTCCCCTACTTCCTGAGGATGGCCCATTCCTCGTACCTACAACTTGATATCTCCCTTGAAGAAGCCTCCGAGGTCTCGGGCATAGGCAAGATCAGGACCTTCTTTTACATCTCCCTGCCCTTGCTCATTAAAGGGGTTCTGGTCGGCGTGGTAATGTTTTTCATCATGGCCTTTCAGGAAATCTCGACAGCCATATTTTTATATCGGGGAGGGTGGGAAACCCTGCCCATAGGGATCTATCTGAATTGGCACCGGGGCATGGAATTCGGGATCGCCGCGGCCATGGCTTTTCTGATGATCGTGATCACCTTTATTCTTCTGTTGATCATATCAAGGATCGGAGGCGGCATCCTCAAGGCCGCCTGGGGCCCCGGAAGCAGATGAGTTCCATGAAGGAGACAAATTCAATGGCATTTATAGAGATCAAGAACCTCTTCAAGCGCTTTAAAAAAGTTGTGGCGGTCAACCACATCAATATCGACATAAAGCAGGGAGAAATGTTAACCCTTCTCGGACCCAGCGGTTGCGGCAAAACGACCACCCTGCGCTGTGTCTCCGGATTGGAAAGGCCTGAAGAAGGAGACATAGTTATTGACGGCAAGTCCATGGTGGCGAAAGGCTTTGTACAGCCTTCAAAACGGGGAATCGGCATGGTTTTCCAGAACTACGCGGTCTGGCCCCACATGAAGGTGTTTAACAACGTCACGTATGGTCTGAAACTTCATGGAATGTCTAAGCAGGAGGTTAGGGAGAAAACCCAACGTGTGCTGGACCTGGTTGACCTGAACGGTCTTGAAGAGCGATACCCCGCTCAACTTAGCGGCGGCCAGCAACAGAGGGTGGCCCTCGCACGCGCCCTGGTGAGAAATCCGAAGGTGCTACTGCTTGATGAGCCGTTGAGCAACTTAGATGCCAAGCTCAGAGAAAAAATGAGGTTTGAAATCAAGAGTCTGGTGAAACGGATGGGGATCACATCTGTCTACGTAACCCATGATCAGGCTGAAGCCATGGTGATCTCGGATCGAATCGTGGTGATGGAATCAGGAAACGTGGTGCAAATCGGCAACCCGCAGGAGATCTACGAGAAACCGGCCAACAGATTCGTGGCCGACTTCATCGGCACCATGAACTTCATACCCTGTAACATTACTCGGTTTCTCCCCGACAAAAAGATGGCCCACATAAGCACCGACTTCAGTCAGGACATACTTTGTCGAACGCCTGACACAGGCGCCACAACGCCTGGCAAGCAAATCTACGCTTCGATTCGTCCCGAGGATGTACAAATCTTCTCCGAGCCGCCTCAAGACACGGCGAACCTCTTCAGGGGCACCATTGCTCATAAAGCCTACCTGGGGAACTTCCTCTTTTTCTTTGTCAGTGTCAACGGCACCATGATCAGGGTGCAGGCCCCCCATCACCTGCCTCACGAAGAAGGCCGGGAGATCTATGTGTTTCTTAACCCACAAAAATGCATGATTCTGTTTTGACGGATTCGCAACTGTTTTTTTATGTCGGCTCATCCATCTTTATTTCAGATATTTTCGTCTCCAGCAACTCGATCAAAGTCTCTCTGAACCCGTACGGGTAAAGTGCGAATACTCCTGCAAGCCGCCCTGAAAGCTTGTCTGCGATTCTATTCGCGATCGGATTCTCTGCAGCC
>JAFGDM010000066.1 GCA_016932115.1 Deltaproteobacteria bacterium
CGGTATTCGAATTTCGGATTTCCGTGTCTCTGCCAAGTGGGTCAAATATCAACCGCAAGATCATGATTTTACTTTGCCAAAATCAGACGCAGAACTTTTGAGGCACGGCAGTAGCAAAGGCGGGCGGCGATACCCCGGACGACCTTCGCCCGCCTCACCTGTTGCCCGAAGCATAACATAGCGATGTGGCTTCTTCGTTTTGCAGTTTTAAGAGAGACCCCCATGCTCGGGGCCGCCGGCTTCAGCATTTCAAACAGCTCCTAAGCAACTGTAAAATGTCTTTTCAGTTGTCTCCATATATAACCCCGAAGCGAAGCGCCGGGGTCATTTGCTAAATTGTTACGATTTTCAGAAAATGATCTTTTGTGGTCGTCATTATACCTTATCAAGATTGGTGCTACAAGTAAGGATAATCGAGAAAAGTCCTGCAAGGGGGGTTTACGGAGAGTGGATTTTGTGATAAGGTTTTTTCATTCCTCTGTTTTGGCGCCCTGGATTTGAGGCTTTGTGTTACAGAGACGATTCCAGGCGATCTGCAATTATGCCCCTGCATGTAAGATTGTTGACTCTTCGGCGCAATAAGCGAGGTGAAAAGGTTTGGAGGATGGATCTTAGGGAAGGAAGAAAAAGAGTCGTCATCGAAAAGGTGAGCCCCGAGATTGACGGCGGGCTTTTTGCCGTCAAGAGAACGGTTGGGGAGAAGGTTGTGGTGGAAGCAGACATCTTTTCCGATGGTCATGATTTAATTTCCTGTGTTCTGCTTTTTAGAAAAGAAGCCGATCATGACCGGCGTGCCTTGCCCATGGAGCCTCTGATAAACGATCGGTGGCGAGGATCGTTTCAGGTGAGCGATATTGGTCGGTACTTTTATACCATAGAGGCATGGGTGGACCGGTTCAAGACGTGGCGCCGCGACCTCAAGAAAAAGGTTCATGCCGGACAAGACGTTTCAGTTGATATTCTGATCGGGTTGAAATTGATTGCGGAAGCCGTTCCCAGTGCCGGGGAGAAGGAGGTAAAAGCGCTGGAAGAGCGGATCGCTGAAATCGACTGCGCCTCCGATGCGGTAGAAAAGATTGCACTGGCCTTGGATGATGATCTGGCCGAGTTGATGCTTTCCTGTTCGGAGCGGAGATTCGTCGCCACCTATGAAAAAGAGCTGCCCGTGGTGGTGGAAAGAGAAAAAGCCCGCTTCAGCACCTGGTATGAAATGTTTCCCCGATCGTGCAGCAATAAAAAAGGGATCCATGGTTCCTTTAAAGATTGTGAAGCGCGGCTGCCCTATATTGCGGGCATGGGCTTCGATGTCCTTTACCTTCCGCCCATTCATCCCATTGGACATTCACACCGGAAGGGGAAGAACAATTCACCAACGGCAAAGGCAGGCGAGCCTGGGAGTCCCTGGGCTATCGGTTCGGAAGCCGGGGGCCACAAGGCTGTTCATCCCGAGCTGGGTAGCTTTGACGACTTTTGCAGGTTTATGGAAAAAGCAAAAGACCTGGGACTGGAAATCGCCCTGGATCTTGCGTTTCAGTGCAGCCCGGATCATCCCTACATCAAGGAACATCCGGAGTGGTTCAGGCGCCGTCCGGACGGAATGTTGCAGTACGCGGAGAATCCGCCCAAGAAGTACGAGGACATTTATCCCATTCATTTCGAAACCGATCGGTGGCAGGAACTCTTCGTGGAGTTGAGGAGCGTCGTTGTGTTCTGGATTGAAGCGGGCATAAGGATTTTCCGGGTTGACAACCCTCACACGAAACCTTTTTTGTTCTGGGAATGGCTGATTGGAGAGATAAAGAGAGACTATCCGGAAGTCATTTTTCTTTCCGAGTCTTTTACCCGTCCAAAGGTCATGTATCGGCTGGCCAAGCTCGGGTTCAGCCAATCCTATTCCTACTTTGCATGGAGAAACACCAAGCGGGAGATAACACAGTACTTCCAGGAACTGACGGGGACTGAGGCCAAGGAATTCTTCAGGCCTAATTTGTGGCCCAACACACCTGATATCTTGAGCGAGTTTCTTCAGACCGGCGGGAGGCCGGCATTTATGGTCCGATTGGTTCTTGCCGCAACCCTCGGGGCAAGTTACGGCATCTACGGGCCGGCCTTTGAGCTTTGCGAGAATAGGGCCCGGGAATTCGGCAGTGAGGAATATCTTGATTCGGAGAAATATGAGATCAAAGCATGGAACCTTGATGATCTTTCGAGCTTGAGGGACTTCGTTGGAAGGATGAATCGGATACGGAAAGAGAACCCGGCCCTTCAAAGCAATGAGAGGCTTCGATTCCACGAATGCGACAGCGACCAGATTCTTTGCTTTTCAAAGCACACCGAGGACTTCTCCAACATGATTTTCGTGGTGATCAATCTGGATCCTCACCACACCCGCGGCGGATGGACGCATTTTCCGGTCGAGGAGATGGGGCTGGAAGCTCATCAGGGCTTTCAGGTCCACGACCTTTTGAGCGATGCCCGCTTTCTGTGGCACGGCTCAAGGAACTATCTCGAAATCGATCCTCGTGTCGGTCCGGCCTTCGTATTCCGGGTGCGGCGTCGCCTGCGGACGGAGCGTGACTTCGACTATTTCATGTAGGGTGCGACTGGAAATGGACCAGAAGAGGAAAAAAGACTTGGATTTTGAAGCCCAACCATTTTGGTACAAGGATGCCGTTATTTATCAGGTCCATGTGAAGGCTTTTTGCGACAGTGATGGGGACGGGGTAGGGGACTTCAATGGGCTCACTTCCAAGCTGGACTACCTTCAGGACCTCGGGGTGACTGCCATCTGGCTTCTTCCCTTCTCTCCCTCACCGATGAAAGACGACGGTTATGACATTGCCGATTACGCGGGAATCCATTCCGGGTACGGCACTCTTGGGGATTTCAAAATTTTTCTTCGCAAGGCTCATGACAGGGGGCTTTATGTAATCACCGAACTGGTGGTAAACCATACGTCGGACCAACACCCGTGGTTTCAGAAAGCCCGGCGGGCAAAGCCCGGTCGCTGGTGGCGAGATTTCTATGTGTGGAGCGATACGCCCGATCGCTATAAGGAGGCGCGCATCATTTTCCAGGACTTTGAATCTTCAAACTGGTCCTGGGACTCACAGGCAAAGGCCTATTACTGGCACCGTTTTTATTCCCATCAGCCGGATCTGAATTATGACAACCCTCAGGTTCAAAACGCTATTCTAAAAATTCTCGACCACTGGCTGGGCATGGGAGTGGACGGTTTGCGGATCGACGCCGTACCCTATCTATACGAGAGGGAAGGGACCGACTGCGAGAACCTTGCCGAGACCCATGCCTTTCTGCGGAAAATGAGAGCCCATGTGGACGGCAAATTCGAAAACCGCATGCTTTTGGGCGAAGCCAACCAGTGGCCCGAGGATGCCGCCGCCTATTTCGGCAAAGGGAATGAATGTCACATGGCCTTCCACTTTCCATTGATGCCCAGGATGTTCATGGCCATTCGCATGGAAGATCGTTTTCCTATCGTGGACATTCTGACCCAAACCCCTTCCATTCCTGAGCTCTGCCAGTGGGCGATCTTTCTTCGCAATCACGATGAACTCACCCTGGAGATGGTTACGGACGAAGAACGTGACTACATGTACCGGGTCTATGCCCAGGATCCAAGGGCGAGAATCAATCTCGGAATAAAGCGGCGTTTGGCACCGCTTCTGGGAAACAACCGCAGAAGAATCGAGCTTATGAGCAGTCTCCTCTGCTCCATGCCGGGTACGCCGGTGCTTTATTATGGAGACGAAATCGGCATGGGCGACAACGTTTACCTTGGGGACCGCAACGGCGTGCGGACCCCCATGCAGTGGAGCGCCGATAGAAACGCCGGTTTTTCCCGGGGCAATCCACAAAAGCTCTATCTTCCTGTGATCACCGATCCTGAATACCATTACGAGACAATCAACGTGGAAGCCCAGCAGGCCAACCGGCAGTCGCTGCTCTGGTGGATGAAGCGCCTTATCGCCCTGCGAAAACGGTTCAAAGCGTTTTGCCGGGGCTCAATTGAATTTCTTGATCCGGAGAACTACAAAATCCTCGCTTTTATCCGTCGCTACGAAGAAGAGGAGGTGCTGGTAGTGGCCAATCTGTCCCGCTTCGTCCAGTATGTCGAACTGGACCTGTCCTCCCGCGCGGGCCAGGTGCCGGTGGAGATTTTCGGCCGATCTTTCTTTCCCCCCATAGGTAAAGGCCTTTATCCGCTCTCCCTGGGGCCTCATGGGTTTTTCTGGTTCTCTTTGGAGCAGCAGGGGAAGGGACGGATGGTCCCGACCGTGGAAAAAGAAGACCTCCCGGTGATTCTTGTAAGCGGGGAGGGTAAACTTCCTTTTGACCGAGAGACCAAGATGCTTGTGGAAAGGGCATTGCCGGCTTATCTCATGAAGACCCGGTGGTTCAGGGCTAAAGGAAGATCCATAAAATCGGTGGGTTTTGGTGAGTACCTTTCCGTGAACCACGAGATTCTCCTGAGCGTTGTGCAAGTGGATTATGCCGAAGGCGACGGCGAGAGCTATCTTCTCCCCTTGATGTTGGTGGAAGGAAAAGGGGAGAGGAGTCTTTTGAACGAATATCCTTGGGCGGCGATCGCTCGGCTGAGAGACCAGGAAAAAGGCACAGAAGCTGTTCTCTGCGATGCTATCGTAGACAGGGCCGCCGCTGAAGCTTTGCTTTACTTCATGGTTCGGGGCCGCAAGACAAGGGCGGCCCGGGGTGAGATTGTAGGCACCATCACAAAGGCCTTTAATCGGTTTCAAGGGGAATCCCTGGAACCCTCCGTCATGAAGGCGGAGCAGACCAACACGTCCGTTGTCTTCGGCAAGCAATTTGTTCTTAAGCTCATCAGACGCCTTGAGGAAGGGATCAATCCGGATCTCGAAATAGGGCGCTTTCTCACGGAAAGGTGTTGCGACTTCGCGCCACCCTTGGCAGGGGCCGTTGAATACCGCAGAGCGGGTACGGAACCTGTAACCCTGGCTATTCTTCAGAAGTTCGTCCCCAACCAAGGTGATGCCTGGTACTATACGCTGGACGTCTTGAAGACCTATTTTGAGAGGGTTACCGTGGAACGCGCTGAGACGAGGGCACTCCCTTTGCCGGAAAGCACCTTAGCGTCATCGCCGCAGGGGGATGTGCCTTCTGCGGTTTACGAACTCATCGGTCATTATCTGGAATCGGCCAGGCTTTTAGGACAACGCACCGGGAAGCTGCACGTTTTGCTCTCCTCGGAAAAGAAAAACCCACATTTCAGGCCTGAAGCTTTTTCGAGCCTCTACCAGCGGGGGCTCTATCAGTCAATGCGTACGCTGACCGGACGGGTGTTTCAGCTTTTGCGGAAAAAGATCAAGTCCGTCCCGGAAGCGGTTGCAAGCGAAGCCGTCCGAATCCTCGAGTTGGAAAAAACGATCCTCGACCGGCTCAGGATCGTAACGGAGCGTAAGATCACGGCCCAGAGAATCCGGTGTCACGGAGATCTTCACCTGGGGCAATTTCTTTACACAGGGAATGATTTTGTTATCATTGACTTTGAGGGAGAGCCCGGCCGCCCCTTATCGGAAAGGAAAATCAAGCGCTCGCCTTTAAGGGACGTGTCCGGAATGATTCGATCCTTTGATTATGCGGTCAACTCGGCCCTCTTTGATCAGGAGGCTCACGGCATAATCAGTCCCGACGACATGCCGTATCTTGAATGGTGTGCGAACCTCTGGAAAGCCTGGGTGGGCAGGGTGTATCTGGAGGCTTATCTAAATGCAACCAGCCAGTCGGAATTTCTCCCCCGGACAAGGGAAGAGACAGGATTGCTCCTTAATGTATATCTTTTGGAAAAGGCGGTTTACGAGCTTGGCTATGAGCTGAACAACCGTCCTGAATGGCTGAAAATTCCTCTTCGGGGGATTGTGCAGCTCTTGGAGTGAAGAAAGGAGGCCTTGTTTTATGCCGGACATCCGATATGACTTTACACTTCTCACTGATGACGACCTTTACATGTTCAATGAGGGAAGCCATCTGGAACTTTACGAAAAAATGGGCAGCCGTGTTATCCATCGCGACGGCTTGAAGGGAACTTACTTTGCCGTATGGGCGCCCGATGCCGAGAAGGTTGCCGTCATGGGGGAATTCAACGGCTGGGACAAAACCGGCCACTACCTGAGCCCAAGGGGACAGTCCGGAATCTGGGAAGGCTTTGTTACCGGCGTCGGCAAGGGCATGGTCTACAAGTATCATATCTACTCCCGGTGGGGAGGCTACAGGGTGGACAAAGCGGACCCCTTTGCCGTCCACAGCGAGGTGCCGCCCCTGACCGGCTCCATTGTCTGGGATCTGGATTATTCATGGGGCGACCGGGAATGGATGTCCCACAGGGGCGAACGGCACAAACCCGGCGCGCCCATGTCCATCTATGAAATGCACCTTGGTTCCTGGAGGCGGGTCGCGGAAGAGGCTAATCGTCCTTTAACGTACCGGGAGCTTGCCCCCGGGCTGGCGGAATACTTGAAGGACATGGGTTTCACTCATGTGGAGTTCTTGCCTGTCACGGAACATCCCTTTTACGGATCCTGGGGATATCTCTCTCTAGGTTACTTTGCCCCCACCAGCCGGTACGGTACGCCCCAGGACTTCATGTATCTGATCGATTGTCTGCATCAACAGGGGATCGGGGTGATCCTGGACTGGGTGCCATCCCATTTCCCCAGGGATGAGCACGGTCTGGGTTTTTTCGACGGCACCCACCTCTACGAGCACGCAGACCCACGTCAGGGCATTCACCCCGATTGGGACAGCCTTGTTTTCAATTACGATCGCGATGAAATCCGCAGCTTTCTTTTGAGCAGTGCTCTTTTTTGGCTGGGCAAGTATCATGCAGACGGGCTCCGGGTCGATGCCGTGGCATCCATGCTTTACCTCGACTACGGCAGAAAGAAAGGTGAATGGATTCCAAACTGCTATGGGGGAAAAGAAAACCTGGGGGCCATCAAATTCCTGCGCCGTCTCAACGAGGAAGTCTACAAGAGATACCCGGATGTGCAGACCATCGCTGAGGAATCCACGGCGTGGCCGATGGTTTCCCGGCCGACCTATGTAGGCGGGTTGGGTTTCGGCATGAAGTGGGACATGGGATGGATGCATGATACGCTGGAGTACATGTCCAAGGACCCTATCCACCGCAAGTTTCACCATGATAAGCTGACCTTCAGGATGCTCTATGCCTATCAAGAAAACTTCGTGCTTCCCCTTTCCCACGATGAAGTCGTTTACGGAAAGGGGTCTCTCATCCAGAAAATGCCGGGGGATGATTGGCAAAAATTCGCCAATCTGCGGAGCCTTCTGGGGTACATGTACGCTCAGTCAGGAAAGAAGCTGCTTTTTATGGGAGGCGAATTCGGTCAGTGGAGCGAGTGGTACCATGAAACAGGCCTGGACTGGGGTCTCCTGGCTCATCCTCTCCACGCGGGGCTCAAGCGATGGGTGGAGGACCTGAACAGGGTTTACCGGAATGAGAAAGCCCTTTCCGAACTTGATTTTGATCCGGCAGGGTTCCAGTGGGTCGACTGTAACGACTCGCTTCAAAGCACGATCTGTCTCATGCGCAAGGGCAAGGGTGAAGGGGACACCGTCTTGGTCGCCTGCAATTTCACGCCGGTTCCGCGGCACAACTATCGAGTCGGCGCGCCGGCCGGTGGGTTCTGGCGGGAGATTCTCAACAGCGATTCCACGAATTATGGAGGGGGCGGCCAGGGCAACATGGGTGGTGTGGAGGCTTCGCCCCTCCCGTTTCACGGGCTTCCCTATTCCCTGAACCTGGTCCTGCCTCCGCTTGGGACGGTTTATTTGAAAAGAGGGTAGGAGTGGCCACGAATCGTTATATTCGTCTGGGAGCGACATGCCTGCCGGAAGACCGATGCGCCTTTTGCGTCTGGGCCCCTTTCAGTGAAAAAATGGAAGTTCATGTCCTTTCTCCCGTGGAGCAGCTAAGCCTTCTTAATCGCGATGAGAAGGGATACCACCAAGGGGTTCTGGACAAGGTTCCACCGGGAAGCCGCTATGTCTATCGCCTGGACGGCCGGAAGGAGAGGCCTGATCCTGCTTCGCGCTTTCAAGGGGATGGGGTTCACGGATCATCGCAAACGGTTGCCTCCGAATTTCCAAAGCCGGACTCGAGGTGGACCGGAATGCCCCTTCAGGACTTCATCATATACGAAATCCATGTGGGGGCGTACACAGTGGAGGGGACCTTTGAAGCGATCATCCCGAGACTGGATGCCCTATGCGACCTGGGGGTCACGGCCATTGAGTTGATGCCTGTTGCGCAATTCCCCGGAGAACGAAACTGGGGCTACGATGGCGCCTATCCTTTTGCCGCGCAGAATTCCTACGGCGGACCGGAAGGGCTTAGAAAACTTGTGAATGCGTGTCATCAAAAAGGTCTCGCCGTCATTCTGGATGTCGTGTACAATCATTTGGGCCCTGAAGGAAATTATCTGGGGGATTACGGGCCTTACTTCACGGATCGCTACAAAACCCCATGGGGCGCCGCCGTCAACTTCGATGGTTTCCACAGCGATGAGGTCCGTCGATTTTTCATTGAAAACGCTCTTTACTGGCTGGGAGAATTTCATTTTGACGCACTGCGCCTCGACGCGGTGCATGCCATCCTGGATTTTTCGGCAACTCCTTTTCTGCAGGAGCTTGCAGGCGCCGTTCATGACCTATCCCTAAGACTCGGACGAAGGCACTATCTTATGCCGGAGAGCGCCTTGAACGACGCACGTCTTATTCGTATCCCCGAGCTTGGGGGCTTTGGACTGGACGCCCAGTGGAATGATGATTTTCACCACGCCCTGCATGTGCTCCTGACCGGTGAGACCAAAGGTTATTATCAGGACTTCGGGAGAATGGATCATTTGGCCAGAGCTTTTCGCGACGGGTTCGTCTATTCGGGAGAGTATTCGATGTTTCGTTGTCGGAGGCACGGTAATTCTTCCAGAGACATTCCCGCCCATCGATTTGTGGTCTTTGCACAGAATCACGATCAGGTGGGAAACAGAATGAGGGGAGAGCGCCTGAGCGTAACGGTCTCCTTTGAAGCCCTCAAGCTGTGCGCCGGTTGCGTGCTTCTCTCACCCTTTATACCCCTCCTTTTTATGGGTGAGGAATACGGGGAGAGGGCGCCTTTCCCTTATTTTGTAAGTCATCTCGATCCTGCACTCATCGAATCGGTACGGGATGGCCGGAAAAAAGAATTTGCTGCATTTACGTGGCTGGGTGAGCCGCCTGATCCGCAGAGCGAGCAGACATTCCTGTCGGCAAAACTTGACCACTCGATTAAGACGGAAAAAAAGAACCGTGTGCTTCTGGCTTTTTACAAAGAGATCATTCGCCTTCGAAAAGAGAACCGCCCTCTAGCCCACCTTAGCAAAGACACGATGGAGATTGGAGCGAGGGAAAGCGAGGAGATTCTTATTCTTATAAGACGAAAGGGACCTGAAGAATGGGCGATGGTCTTTCATTTCGGAAAGGAGAAGGCTTCGCGTGGTGTTTCCTTGCCCGAGGGCCGGTGGATCAGGCGGCTGGATTCGGCCGACACGCGCTGGCTGGGCCCGGGATCCCTCATAGGGGATGAAATAGTGTTCGGTAAGGAAATGCGCTTGGACCTTGAGCCTGAGTCATTCTTGATTCTCAAGAAAGAAGAGGAGACCTAGGAACATTGGAGAAGTACATCTGCATTCACGGCCACTTCTATCAGCCGCCGAGAGAGAACCCATGGCTGGAAACCGTGGAGCTTCAGGATTCCTCTCATCCCTACCATGACTGGAACGAGAGGATTACGGCCGAGTGCTATTCCAGAAATGCAAAGTCGCGAATCCTGGATGATCAAAATCAAATTATCCTTCTGGTAAACAACTATTCCAAAATCAGCTTCGATTTCGGTCCCACCCTCCTCGCCTGGATGGAGAAACACGCGCCGGAGGTTTACGGGTGTATCCTTGAGGCGGATGCGCAAAGCAAGACGCACTTCTCGGGCCACGGCTCCGCAATGGCCCAGGCTTACAACCACATGATCCTCCCCCTGGCCAACCGCCGTGACAAGGTGAGCCAGATCGTATGGGGAATCAGGGATTTCGAACACCGTTTCGGCCGACATCCCGAGGGCATGTGGCTCCCTGAAACAGCGGTGGATCTGGAGACGCTGGAGATCCTGGCCGACCAGGATATACGCTTTACCGTTCTCGCACCGAGGCAGGCCAAGCAGGTGAAACGGATCGGTGAGGAACAATGGATCGACGTAAGCGGGGAGAGGATCGATCCCACCATGCCATACGTCCAGTCTCTCCCGTCAGGCCGAAGGATTGCTCTTTTTTTCTATGACGGGCCGGTCTCGAAAGCCGTGGCTTTCGAAGGCCTTTTAAGCAAAGGGGAGGCTCTTGCCGAGCGTCTTTTAGGAGTCTTTTCCGACAGTCGGGATTGGCCGCAAATCGTGCACATAGCAACGGACGGGGAGACGTACGGGCATCATCACCGTCACGGCGACATGGCTCTCGCCTATGCGCTTCACATCATCGAATCCAGGAAAGCGGGCAGGCTTACCAACTATGGAGAGTATCTTGAAAAGCACCCACCCACCCATGAAGTGGAGATTTTTGAAAACTCCTCATGGAGCTGCGTTCACGGCATAGAGAGATGGCGATCCGACTGCGGCTGCAATTCAGGCGGGCATGAAGGGTGGAACCAGGCTTGGCGGGCTCCGCTCAGGGAAGCGCTGGACCGGCTCCGTGACGTCCTGGCTCCGGCCTATGAGGAAAAGGCTGAGAAGTTCCTGAAGGATCCATGGCCGGCCCGTGATGCTTACATCGGGATCATTCTGGACCGGTCGGTGGAAAATACGGAGAACTTCTTCGCGGCGCATGCGACGCACTTGTTGAGCCCCGATGAGAAAGTCACCGCCTTGAAACTTCTTGAGATGCAGCGTCATCTCATGCTCATGTACACGAGTTGCGGATGGTTCTTCGACGAACTCTCGGGCATCGAAACGGTACAGGTCATCCAGTATGGGGGACGGGCTCTTCATCTGGGCCAAGAGGTTTTCGGCAACGGTTTGGAGACACAATTCCTGGAACTGCTGGGGCGGGCTAAGAGCAACATCCCCGAGCAGGGGGACGGAAGGCGGATTTTTGAGAGATTCGTGAAAGCCGCCGCCGTGGACCTTGGCAAGGTGGGGGCACACTACGCCATCTGTTCCCTTTTCGAGGAGTACTCTGAGAAAGCGGGCATATCCTGCTTTTCCGTGGAGCTGGAAGGGTATGATCGGGCTGAGGCGGGAAAGGTCAAGGTGGCCGTAGGCCGGGTCAGGGTTGCTTCCAGGATTACGGGCGAAGAGCAGAGACTTTGTTTCGGGGTTCTCCACTGGGGAGATCACAGCGTGAGCGGATGCGTCAGGGAATGCTCGGATAGCGAACCCAAGGAAGCCGTCGTCAATGAGATCCTGCGCACCTTCGGGCATGGCGCATTCCCGGAGACCCTGCGACTCCTGGAAAATCATTTTGGGCCGGCCGTCTATTCCTTAAGAAGCCTTTTCAGGGACGAGCAGAGAAAAACCTTGGGCATCATCCTGGAATCCACCCTTGCGGACACGGTTTCGGTTTACCGTCAGGTTTACGAGAGCAACGCACCTCTTTTGCGTTTCTTGAAAGACCTCAACATTCCTGCGCCCGGAGCTATCAAGATGGCGGCTGAACACGTCCTCAATGCAAGCATGCGAAAGGTCTTTGAGGAAGAAGCCTGGAAATCGAACGGGATTGAAATGATCCTGAATGCGGCCGAATTGGAGGGAGTTTCCATGGATGCGGCAGACCTGGAAATTACGGTGAGGCGAAAGGCGGAGTGGACGGCCGAGGCCTTCCTTGCCCAGCCAAATGACTTCGCTCGCCTTCAGGAGCTTGATTCCGTGGTAAGCCTGATCATGAGGCTCCCCTTCGAAGTGAACCTTCGAAAGGTCCAGGACATTTACTACGGCCTCCTTCATAATGTTTATCCCGACCTTTCAAAGAGGAGCAAGAAGGATAAAAAGTGGAAAGAATGGGTCGAGGTGTTCAGGGCACTGGGCAAAAAACTCATGGTTCGGGTGGAATAAATGCGCATCCCTACCGCAACCTACCGGCTCCAACTTCACAAGGGCTTCGGATTCAAGGCTCTACAGGAAATCCTTTCCTATCTGGCGGAGCTGGGCATATCCGACGTCTATGCCTCTCCCATATTCAGAGTCAGAGAGGGAAGCCTTCACGGCTACGATATCGTAAATCAGGGAGAACTCAACCCTGAGCTCGGAGACCCTTTGGATTTTGAAGATCTCATGGAGGAAATTAGGAAGCGGGACATGGGGTGGCTCCAGGACATTGTGCCCAATCACATGGCCTTTGACGCCCAGAACGAGATGCTGTGGGATGTGCTGGAAAACGGTTCCCGATCACCATACTTCGAGTTCTTTGATGTATGGTGGGATCACCCATACACCGGCATGAAAGGGCGCCTCCTGGCCCCCTTCCTTGGAACGTTCTACGGTGAATCCCTCGAAGCAGGGGAGATCCGCATTCTTTATGACCAAAAGGGTTTTAGTATCAATTACTATGATCTTTTCTTTCCCCTGAGGATCGAATCCTACACGCATCTCCTGACCCACGGGTTGGAAGGCCTGAAGAAAAAGTTGGGGAGGAATCACCTCGATTTCGTCAAGCTCCTTGGGATCCTCTATGTCCTGAGAACCCTGTCTTCTCAGGAGGGGGACGATGAAGGATATGAACAGATCGCCTTTATTAAGAACACGCTGTGGGAGATCTACACCCGGTGCGATGAAATCAGAGCATTTATTGATGAGAACCTGCGACTATTCAACGGCGCGCACGATCCGCGGGAAAGGGCGCGATGCCTTGATTTCCTCCTCTCGGAGCAGATGTTTCGTCTCAGCTTCTGGAAAGTGGCCACAGAGGAAATAAATTATCGACGGTTCTTCAGCATCAACGATCTCATCTCTCTTCGTGTGGAAAGAGAAGATGTTTTTAACCGGGTTCACGCTCTAATCTTCAAACTGGCGGGAGAAGGCAAAATCACCGGCCTTCGTGTGGATCATATCGACGGTCTATATGACCCGAAGCTTTATTTGGACCGTTTGAGGGATGCGGGCAAAGGGCTTTACACGGTTGTGGAAAAAATCTTGGATAGGGAGGAACTTCTCCCTATGGAATGGTCTGTTGAGGGGACGACGGGGTATGATTTCTTGAACGCCCTAAACGGTGTTTTCTGCAACAAAGACTCTGCGAAGGCCTTTTCAAAGGGGTACAGTTCGTTTACAGGGCTTAATCGTGAACTTGAAGAACTGGTTTATGAAAAGAAGCGATTGATCCTGGAAAAACACATGACAGGAGACGTCGACAACCTTGCCCATCAGCTCAAGAACATTTCCAGCGAGGACCGCTACGGCAGCGACATCACCCTTTACGGGCTGAAGCGAGCGCTCACCGAGGTCATGGCTTCCTTTCCCGTCTACCGCACCTATGTGCGCGCCGAAAGAGTGAGGGAGGAAGATCGAGCCTACATCAACGAGGCCGTCGAGACGGCTCGGAAGAGGAATTCCGGGCTCAGCCATGAACTTGATTTTGTCGAACGCTTTCTCCTCTTGAGATCCGAAGGGGAACTTTCCGAAGAGGAAAAGACGGAGCGGCTCCGTTTTGTCATGAGGTTCCAACAATTTACGGGGCCTCTTATGGCAAAGGGTTTCGAGGACACGGCCCTCTATGTCTATAACAGACTACTTAGCCTCAACGAGGTGGGCGGAAGCCCCGGGCACTTCGGACTGTCTGCCGATCTATTCCATAATTTCAATATGATGCGCGTGAAGCACCGGCCCCACACACTCAGTGCCACGTCGACCCACGACACAAAGCGGGGAGAAGACACGAGGGCTAGGCTTAACGCCTTATCAGAGATCCCGGAGGAATGGGAACGACTGGTCAAAGCCTGGAGCCGCGTTAATAGAACAAAGAGGAAGAACGTAAAGGGCTCAAATGTTCCCGACAAGAACGATGAATATTTTTTTTATCAAACGCTTGTGGGAGCAATGCCTTTTGAGGAAAAGGCATTTCCTGAATTCGTGAGCAGGATCAAAGCATATATAATCAAGGCCGTAAGGGAAGCCAAGGTCCACACCGCCTGGTTGAAACCGGACGGGGATTATGAAGAAGGTTTTCTGTCTTTTATCGACGAGATTCTAAAACCCGGTCATCCCTTTTTGAAAGAATTCATGCCTTTTCAAAAGAGAATCGCCGGCTGCAGCTTATACACCAGCCTGTCTCAGGTTCTCATAAAGATCACGGCACCGGGAGTTCCGGATTTCTATCAGGGAAGCGAGCTGTGGGACCTGAGTCTCGTGGATCCGGACAATCGCCGACCCGTGAATTATGAAATCAGGAAAAACTTTCTGACGGCTCTCAAAAGGAAGGCTGGAAACAACCTGTCTTCCTTGATCCGGGAGCTTCTTCGCACGAAAGAGGATGGAAGAATCAAGCTTTTTCTTATCGAGAGGGCACTGAAAGCCAGAAGAGAGAACATGAGACTGTTTCAGGAAGGTGACTATGCTCCCCTGGAAGCCGACGGCCTCTTGCGGAAGCACATCATCGCCTTTGCGAGACGAAGAGAAGGGAAATGGGCCGTGACGGTCGCTCCACGCTTTTTTGCCGCCCTGACCCTCGAAGGGGCCCTTCCTCTTGGTGAGAAAACGTGGAAAGACACAGGAGTCCTTTTCCCGGAAGGGGCGCCGGAACAGTGGGGAAACGTATTGACGGGTGAGACAATCGGAGGTCGCGGACGGATGCCCGTCGCAGACATTCTGAAGGCTTTTCCCGCGGCCCTATTGGTAAGCCGTGCTGATCCGCAGTAGGTTTTGAAGCGATTCGGGCCACATTTTATTTGAGAGGTGAACCCATGGGCGAGGTTTTGCAGTTTCGATCAAGCGCTTCTCTGGAAGAACTTACAGGGAGAAAGGCGCGCACTCTTGCCGAGTTGCTTGATATGATCCATACCTGCACGGAGTCGTCCATCTTTTACCACACCTTTTCCGCATTTCTGAAAATGAGGGAAGTACGTCTACCCTACAACAGCGATTTCGCATCCTGGGTTTACGTAAGCTTGAATGAGAAGGCTTTGGCCGAGCAGATGATGGCCGTGGACTTCTTCGAATACAATACGGTGGAGACTCTTAGAAAGAGGCTTACGGGAATCATTGAAAGTTACCGCTCTTTCAGGCCCGCGGCCTTCGAAAAAAAAGCGGATGAGCCGTTCTATCTTCATGATGTACAAAGGTTTGTCTACCTGACCGACAAATTCGCATATGATCTGAAATCCTTTCGGGAACTTCTGCCGACAATCAGTCTCTATTCCCTTTATTACCATTTCATTGAATCCAGGCTGGAGACAAAACTGCAGTACGACGATTTCTCGGTTTGGATCGAGGAGAGCCTTGCTTTGCACGAACTGGCAAAAAGCATCCGGGGGATCGATATCCACGTCTATACCCTTGAAGGCTTGAGAGAGAGGATGCTTGGTCTCATCGACGAATATCTTGAAAAAGATAAGACGGTAAGAGGAGTGATGTCATGAGCGCGCCGAGCCTGTTTGATTACAGGGACGTCGTTGGGCCGGACATCATCGAAGAACTCACCATTCTTGCTTCCCATGTAGGCGATCGGTCGATCAAGATGGTCAATTCCACGGCTGTAGGAGGGGGTGTGGCTGAAATGCTTCACCGGATCGTGCCGCTCCTCTCCGAACTCGGGGTTCAGGTCGAATGGGCGGTTATCGAGGGAGACGAGCCGTTTTTTGAAATCACCAAGGCTTTCCATAATGCCTTGCAGGGCAAGGAGCAGGTTTTCCCCGAAAAGGCCTTTAAAACCTATCTTCGCTATAACGATATGAATGAGGAAGCCATGAAATTTGACCAGGACCTCATTGTAATCCACGATCCACAACCTGCGGCTATGATCCGGCGTCACGAAAATCGAAGAAACCGCTGGGTTTGGCGATGTCATATTGACCTCTCTCACCCCAATGAGCAACTCTGGCGTTTCATGGCACCAATTGTGGAGCGTTACGACGCGGCGATTTTTACCTCCGCCCTTTTTTCACCGCGCCTCAAGATTCCTCAATATCGGTTTTATCCGGCTATTGATCCGCTTGACGACAAAAACAAGGATCTCGATAAGGCTTACGTCGAGCAGGTCTTTGTGAAATACGGGATTCCGCGGGACAAGCCTATCGTCACACAGATCTCGAGGTATGATCCTTGGAAGGACCCTGTGGGTGTTGTGAAGGCTTTTAAAATGGCGCGAAAGTATGTTGACTGCCGTCTTCTTCTAGTGGGTGATAAGGCGGCGGATGACCCTGAGTCGGACACAATCCTGGCTCAGGTGAAGGCCGAGGCAGGGGACCATCCCGACATTCACACGCTTCTTTTCAGCCCTTCAATCGCCACGGAGATCAATGCGTTTCAAAGGGGTTCGGACATTATCCTCCAAAAGTCTCTAAGAGAAGGATTTGCGCTAACCGTATCCGAAGCCCTCTGGAAAAGCCGGCCTGTTGTCGGCGGCGCCGTGGGGGGCATTCCGGTTCAGATCATCGACGGGTACACGGGACTGCTCGCACACACGGTGGAAGGGGCGGGCCTGGCCATTCGCTCTCTCCTCAATCAGCCTGAATTTGCAAGGCAAATCGGCGAGAACGGTCGTTGCAGGGTAAAAGACGAGTTTCTCATTACCAAGAACCTGAAAAGGTATCTTCTGCTCCTTCTTGCTCTGGACAAACCTCAAGGGGGAACCATTTTCCTCAACGGGTAACAACCCACGGGGAGGAAATCTTCTTGACTCCGGCATGTTTTTGTTGTTTTAAATTAAAATAATGGCAACAATGCTAAAAAGGGGGGGGATGTCATGGCGATGATCACGATTTCCAGGGGAACCTTCAGCGGCGGTAAAGCCCTGGCAGAGTGCCTTTCGGAGAGACTGGGATATCCTTGTCTGAGTCGTGAACAGGTTCTGGCCGATGCGGCCAAGGAATATGGAATTGCGAAGAAAGATCTGGCAGCGGCTTTCAGTGAGCCTTCACTTCTTTGGGAACAGGTGCCCGGGAAGCGCATTGCCTATTTGAAATGCGTCACGGCAGCCATACTGCAAAGGGCCGAGCAAGGCAACCTGGTCTACCACGGCCACGCCGGGCACGTGTTGCTTCGAGGACTTTCCCATGTACTGCGGGTCCGGGTGGTGGCGGACATGGAGTTTCGCATCAAGGCCGCCATGGACAGACTCAATCTCACGCGGGATGGGGCCGTTGCCCATATTGAGAGGATCGACAGCGAAAGACGGAAGTGGAGCCGGTTTCTTTACGGTATCGACTGGGAAGACCCCCGTCTTTATGACGTCGTATTAAATCTTGAGCGCCTCAGCATCGGCGGAGCATGCGAAACCATCATTCGAATGACGACCCTGGATGAATTCAGGATGTCGGCCTCATCGGAGAAAACGCTGGAAGACGTCACTCTCAGCAGCAGAGTGTGGGCTGCACTGGCTCAGAATGATCTGACCAGAAAGGCGGCGGTCAAGGTTTTTGCTGAAGGAGGTAGGGTGATTATCGAGGGCAGTGTGGGCTCGCAGAAGGTAGTGGATGCCATACCTGACGTGGTCCGCCACGTAGAGGGAGTCAAGGAAATAAGCAACGACGTGGGAGTCGGAACGGATTGGTACTGGTAAAACGCACCCATCGGCAATCGAGATCGCATACCAGCCCGAAATCACTTGTGAGACACGATAAATTAGGGATTGACCTCCAGGTTTAAAATCATATAATGGGTCACTTTTTCCGACAGGAGATGAAACATGACTCTTATCAAAGAACACCTTGTCAGAAGCACCTATGACAATGTGGGTTTATCCAAGTCCAAGTCCTCCGAGGCGGTGGAAAGAGTCTTTGAGATCATGAGAGACACTTTGGCCTCGGGGGAAGATGTGCTCATCTCGGGGTTCGGGAAATTCTGTGTGAAAGAAAAAAGCGAAAGGCGGGGCAGGAATCCTGCTACCGGCCATGACATGGTCCTAGGGGCCAGGCGGGTGGTTACCTTCAGATGCTCCCCTGTGTTGAGAAACAAGATCTTGGACGATGATGAGGCGACATTTTAGCCTTTTTCATACGAAATTGCCGCCACATGTAGGTTGCATCTGTCATGGAAATAGGGTCTTAGATGCGGACCAAGCAAGAACTCAACCCGATTGAGCCGTCAACTTGTCTCTTCCAAAATACTGCTACGCGTTACGTTCCCTGAGCGGAGACATTGAGGCGAATGTGACGCATCAAAGTGAATGATCCTCGACTGTCGCCCTCGGAAACAAAAAAGTGCAGGCGTTGTTGTCCTCCGATATTAGGGTTAACAGTGTTGTTTTTCCCAATGTGTTGGTATATGTAACTTTGTGGGTAGCGACCGGAAAAGGCATGAACCATGCCGATTTCGAGGTACCGTTGCCGGTTTTCGACACGGTTTCTTGATCTTAAAATAAGGAGAAGGAGGGATCGATCATGTTTCCAGTGAAAAAGATTTTGTGCCCTACGGATTTTAGTGAGCCTTCGCTGAAAGGCGTAAAAGCGGCCGCCGAATTTGCCGAGAAATATTCCGGGGATATCATTCTGCTTCATGTGGTCCCGCCGGCTCACACACTTACGCCTCCCGCCATTCCTTCAGGCAAAATCATCGAGTATTATGAAGACCTGACGAGGTTCGCACAGAAATCGCTAAATGAACTCATGGATGAGAAGTTTTCAAAAGATCATTCGGTCTCGGCCAGAGTGGTGCAGGGGAATCCCTCCGATGAAATCGTCGGCACTGCCTTGGAGGAGAAAATTGATCTTATCATCATTGCCACGCACGGGGCCACCGGCTGGCGCCGGTTCATGTTCGGTTCCGTGGCGGAAAAGGTGTTACGAATGGCCACTTGCCCTGTGCTGATCATTCCGGCGTCGGAAAAAGAGGTTGGCGCTGATTGACCTGACTATCCACGGGATAGAAGGGTGGAAAAGCCGTTTTAGATAGGGCCCTGCTGTAGCGTCTTGTAAATTGTGTTTCGTATTTGAGAACAGGGCTTTTGAGACACGATCCGGGGAGGTAGAATATGAGAGGGGGGAAAAGGTGGAGAAGATGAAGGTGAGAGAGTTGATGCGACCCGTCAGGGAGTTTCCCCGCATTTCCAGTCAGGCGACTTTTATGGAGGCCGAGGAGGCTTTGGAAAAAGCACAGCAAGCATTCGGTTCCGGTAAGGCGCCCCAAAGGATATTGCTGGTCCATGATAAAACCGGAAAAATTGTGGGGAAGCTTTCCCCTATGGATCTTGTCCAGGGATTAGAGCCGAACTATGACAAAATCGACAGCCTGACAAATGTTTCTCATTATCACCTGTCTCAGAGAACACTGGAAAGGATGAAGGAACAGTTTCGTTTGTGGCAGACGCCGCTCGCGGAACTGTGCAAGAAGGCTTATAACGTCAAGATTGAGAATTTCATCAGGTTGCCTTCCGCGGACCATATGGTGAATGCCGATGACGGAATGGACAGTGCTTTTCACCTGTTCGTGGTAAGCCGCCATGATTCCCTGTTTGTCAAAGAGGGGGAAGAGATTGTGGGCTTGATCCGATTTAGCGATGTTTACAGAAAAATCGCCCAGACTATGAGGGAATGTCCGATTCCCGAATAGGAACGAATTAGAGCGGGGAAAATGGGTGGTATCCGGGATATTTCCGGTGGACAAGAAAGTAAGCGTGAGCAACTTTGGGGCGGGAACCGCTTAGATCATGAAGAGCAGCGGCCTGCTGTAAAAGATCAGTCCCGTGGGTACCTCCTTTGAATGAGTGTATGCTCCGAGACCTGAAAAAGACCGCAGCATTAAAATCCTTTGTTGCGGGCGCGCTATACGGGAAGACAAAGTTTATATCCCTCTACCCGGATGACGTTGCAACATCAACCAAGGCTTCTTCGGTGCTTTTTCTTCTGGGCCGAACCTGTAACAATAGATCTGCCGACAATGAGCCGTGCGTCATATTCAACAAGAGGTCTTTGAAGGTCAGGCAGCCCGGAGATCTTTGTTTTCCGGGCGGAAGGGTGTCTCCCCGGCTGGATCTTTTTCTGTCCAAATTGCTGTCACGGCCTTTCTTGCCCCTCGGGCGTTGGGCTTACTGGAGGCGGTGGCAAGAGAAGGGCCCGGAAGAGTCTGATCGTCTCAGTCTTCTTTTTGCTACGAGTTTAAGGGAGAGCTTTGAGGAAATGCGGCTGAATCCTCTGGGCGTCACCTTCCTGGGTCCGATGCCTTGCCATGAGTTGCCCATGTTCAGGAGAGAGCTTTACCCAATGGTGGTGTGGGTTAACCGCCAGATGCGGTTTTTCCCCAACTGGGAGGTGGAGAAAATCGTGCGGGTGCCACTCGGAAGGCTGCTGGAGTCTCATGCCTATGCCCTGTACCGTCTCCGTTTCCACGATCCCTGGCAAGGGATGTTCAGCCAGGATTTCCCTTGCTTTCAATACGAAGACGGCAAGGGAAAAGAGATTCTCTGGGGTGTCACTTATCGAATCGTTATGGCATTTATCAAAATGATCTTTGATTTCAACCCCCCTTCATTGGAACGGTTACCGGTGATTAAGGGGTCCATGAATCGGGACTATTTTAATGGGTCCGGGAATCATACATTTCAAAAAGTGTTACGAAGAGACTACGGCAACCGGGGCCATGAGCCGGATGCTTGAAAGGCTCTTGAAGAAAACTCAAGAGGAACCGAAGATATGGAAAACATAAAAGACAACGATAAACTTCCTAAACCTCACGGGGACGCCGACTACCTGGCCGTGGGCGTCCTGGTCCTTCTTTTTATCGCTCTCATCCTTGCAGGATACCTTGCCTTCAAAAGCATTGCCGGGGATTATGATTTTAAAACTGAAGAGTCGGCGAGGGAATGGATCAAGGAACTGGAGGAAAAAGCGAGGGGATTGCTGGAGCAAACCCCAAGGTTGTTGCGAAAAGAGAAAAGAGCAGATCCAAGACAGCACCTTGTTCAGGGCTACAGACTCTATCAACAGAAGAGATACGCTGAGGCTATTGAAGCATTTAACAGGGCCGTACGGTTGAATGCGGCAGACCCGGAGGTTTACTACTGGAGAGGACGCGCGCTGGTAAGCCAGGGGCTTTTTGAAAAAGCCGTCGAAGATTTTCAGCAGGCTGTGAAATTAGCACCCCGCTACACGGAGGCCTATGATCACCTGGGTTGGCTTTTTGACAGGCTGGGCCAATTCGACAAGGGTATTGAAGCTGTTTCCAGATCCATTGAACTGAAACCGGACAACGGGTGGGCTTATTATCAGCGAGGGCGAATGCTTTTCAAGACGGGCGACAAAGAGAAGGCTCTTAAAGATGCTGAAAAATCCTGCAACCTCGGGTTCCGGGAAGGGTGCAATGCTTATGAGAGCTTTAAGTCGGGCGGGTGATGTCCAGGGCATCATAGAGATCGAGCTAGAGGGCACGAAAATCCAAAGGTGAGCCGAGGAGAGACAATCGGGAAGCTTCGGCGCCATGATACCGCCGGCCTTGCTTTCGTTGTCACGAAAGCCTGAAAGTTGATGGAATAATGAAGAAGCCAGCAATTTTTTACGGCTACTGGATCGTCCTTGCCTGCGCCGGAATCCAGGCGATCGGCGTTGGGACCTATGTTACGTTCGGGGTTTTTTTTAAATCTTTTCTTGCCGAGTTCGACTTGTCACGGGCAACATTGTCCGGTGCTCATTCCCTGACCTTCCTGATCGCAGGCATGGTCGGTATTCTTGTCGGAAGGCTGACCGACAGGTTCGGCCCCCGAATCTTGATGAGCGTGGCGGGATCCTTTTGCGGGGTTTCACTACTGCTCATGTCCAGGATCAGCGCTCTCTGGCAGTTGTATCTATTCTATAGTGTTTTTTTCGGTATCGGATTAAGTGCGGTTGATGTCATCGCTCTGAGCACAACGGCGAGGTGGTTTGTTCGCCGAAGGGGCCTGATGACAGGGATCGTGAAGATGGGAACAGGATTAGGACAGCTCGTCATGCCCCTTGCGGCCGGTTTGCTTATCACCGGCTTCGGCTGGCGCACTTCCTATATGATCCTAGGCGGCATGGCCCTGGCGCTGCTCATCGCCGTCGCGCAGTTACTGCGTCGAGATCCGGCTCATATGGGGCTCCTGCCGGACGCCGCATTCACCGAAATATCAGGGTCGCACTTTGTGGAAAGGGGGATCTCCTTTGGTGAGGCGCTCAGAAATCCTCAATTCTGGACGATTCTTTTTGCCAACCTTGCAGCCTGCTTTTCTTTGATGAGTGTCATGTTGCATATCGTCCCGCATGCCACAGATATCGGGATCCATACGACGGCTGCTGCCGGCATTCTCTCGACTATCGGCGGCGTAAGCATACTCGGGCGTTTCGTGATCGGCAACGCCATAGACCGCATCGGTAACAGAAACTGCATGATTCTGTGTTTTATCTTGCTCATCATGATCCTTCTTTGGCTTCAAGCCGCGACGGAACTCTGGATGCTTTACCTTTTTGCCGCCGTTTACGGATTTACCCATGGAGGGTTTTTTACGGTGATTTCCCCGATCGTCGCCGAATACTTCGGGCTCTATTCACACGGCCTGCTTTTCGGCATGGCCGTGTTCGCCGGAACGGTTGGAGGTTTTATAGGTCCGATTTTTGCCGGGAAGATCTTCGATATGACCGGAGGTTATGGGACGGCCTTCTGGGTTTGTATTTGCACAGCCGCCGTAGGTCTGGGACTTATCTTTTCCCTGGGACCGGTCAGAGTTAAGATAAAAAAAGGGAATTAGAGGCCGGCCGTTGCGATATAAGCCTTCTTCTCGGCTCGTTTCACGGATTGACGCCCGCGAGGTGCGGCTTCCCATTTGCCCTTTCCTATGCCTTGCCGATGAACCCCTAAAGTCATGACCGGCATGAAGCGAGTCTTGGCCTTGCCGATCCGACTCATCGGATTCCGAGCAATTCCTTGAACTCATCCTCACTCAAGATCTTGATGCCCAGTCGCAGGGCCTCATCGTGTTTTGAGCCCGGATCTTTGCCGACTACAACGAAATCGGTTTTCCTGCTCACGGAAGTGGTAACCCTTCCCCCCAAGCTTTCAATGATCCTTCTCGCCTCATCCCGCGAAAAGGCGTCCAGTCCGCCTGTCAGAACAAAGGTTTTTTCCGCGAGAGGGGTTTCTGTGCTTTCTCCGCCTTCAACGGGGAACACGACACCTCCCTCTTCCATCTTCTTGAGAACGGCGAGATTCTTAGGGTTTCGAAAAAAGGTATGGATACTGCGGGCGACTACGGGGCCGACCTCGTGGACCAGGGTAAGATCTTCCACACTCTGTTGTGCGAGATTTTCCACGGATCTGAAACGCTTTGCCAGGACGACCGCCATGTGGATTCCCACGTTTCTGATGCCGAGGGCGTAAATCAAGTTGGCAAGATCGGGTTTCCTGCTCCGGTCGACGGCGTTGAGGATATTTTGAGCCAGCTTATCACCCATGCGGTCCATCTTCATGAGATCCTCTTTTCTTAGGAAATAGAGGTCCGCCTGGTTCCGGATGATCTTTTTGTCCACCATCTGCTCCAGGATTTTGTACCCAAGACCTTCGATGTCCATGGCAGCCCTTGATGCGAAGTGGGCAAGGTTCTCCTTGATTTGGGCGGGGCAGGCCAGGCCGGTGCAGCGATGCACTGCCTCTCCCTCAGGTCTTTCCACTAAAGACCCGCATACAGGGCACCTTTGCGGCATAACAAATGCTTTTTCGATACCCCTTCGTTTCGAAACGATTACCTGAACCACCTCCGGAATAACATCCCCTGCTCGTTGAATGATTACCGTATCACCTATCCTTATGTCTTTTTTCCTTATTTCATCTTCGTTATGAAGGGTGGCACGACTCACTTCCACCCCCCCGACCCTTACAGGCGCCAGGACGGCAACAGGGGTCAGAGCACCCGTTCTTCCGACACCGACCACGATGTCTTCGATGAGAGTTTGTTCCTGCCGGGGAGGAAACTTCCAGGCTACGGCCCAACGAGGGCTGCGGGAAATTTCCCCGAGCCTGCTCTGCAGTCGGTAATCATTAACTTTGATCACGATGCCGTCAATCTCGTAAGGCAGTTCATCTCTAAGTGCAAGGATCTTTGTATAGTATCCCGTCACCTGATGAGTCATCTCACAAAGCTCAATGTGGTTGCTGATTTTGAAACCAAATTCTTTCAAATGGTGGAGGGTATCCCAATGGCTGGTCCATTCCATGCCTTCGATCCTGCCGATTCCGTAAGCAAAAAGGCTGAGCGGCCTTGAGCTTGTGATGCCGGAGTCGAGCTGTCTTACGGAACCTGCTGCAGCATTGCGGGGGTTGGCGAAGGCAGATCGGCCTGATTTTTCACGCTCTGTGTTGAGACGGTCGAAGTCCTCCTTGGTCATGATTACCTCACCCCGAACCTCTATCCGGTCAGGAACAGCGTTTCCCTTAAGGCGCAGGGGAATCGATCTGATGGTTCTCAGGTTGAGGCTCACATCTTCTCCGACCGTCCCGTCTCCCCTGGTGGCACCCAAAACCAGAAGACCTTTTTCGTAAACGAGCTCCACGGCGAGTCCGTCAAATTTGGGCTCCACCGAGTATTGCAGCGCCTGCTCCGATGAGCCGGAGAGCTCCAGAACCCTCCGGTGGAAATCCAGGAACTCCGCTTCTGAGGTTGCTTTACTCAGGCTCAGCATAGGTTGGCTGTGGCGAACGGTTTTGAACGCTTCAAGGGGAGGGGCACCCACTCTCCGGGTCGGGGAATCCGGGGTGACGAGTTCCGGGTGCTGTTTTTCCAGAGCCGCCAGTTCGTCGAAGAGGCGATCGTATTCGGCATCCGTTATTTCAGGCGTATCGAACAAATAGTACAGTTCGTTGTGACGGTTAATCTCTTTACGCAGTTTTTGAATGCGCTCGATGCGTTTTTCATTAGAGTCGAGCATGACAATGTCCCCTTTACTTTACAAAATCCTTACGAAGAAGAGAGAAGAGATCGTCCCATTTTGAAATGGTCGGCACATCGGGTTGTGGAACCTTCTGACCCGAGGAAAGAATCCCGGCAGTGTGAGGGAGCTGCAAATCCCGCACATAGGTAGACCACACCGGCTGAAGCCCTGCCTGCTTGGCGCCGAAGATATCCGGTTCCGGGTCGTCCCCCACATAGACGACTTGATGGCTGGGCAATCCCAAACGGTCAACGAGCTTCATAAAAGGAAACCGGTGAGGTTTTCGATAACCCACTTCTCCCGAGATGATCACGACCCCGAAGAAGACGTCAAGCCCTACCCGGGAAAGGAGTTTTCTGGCTGCAGGTCCGTGGGTGAAATTGGAGAGCAAGCCGAGATGATAAGAGGATTGCAGGCTCGTGAGCATCTCTAGTGTGTCGGGAATAAGTCGACAATGGTCCATGAATGCGGAAAAATAAGCATCGACGGCGAGGGCGATGCGGCTATCATCCGGAGGCACGAAATAATTGTATTCCTCCAGGGCGGCACTGATCCAGAGAGAATTGTGCGTTTCCCTCCAGTCTTTGCGCGATTCTTTGATATGGCGAACGGCGGCCCGGTGATGAGCTTGTGCAAAGAGTTCCGCTTCAAGCGAAAAATCGCTGCATGAGAGGCTTGCGAACAATCTCGTGTTTGCATCTTCCAGGGTTTGAGGTTCAACGGTGATGAGCGTGTTGAACAAATCGAAAGCAACGGCTCTTATGTGTTTCATGGTTGAAGCTTCTTAATCCGGTCCTCGTAAGGAATCCCATCTCGCCGCCTCTCACTGCGCTTGCATGGCTGTTCCCCGGATCTACCTCTTTTTTCGGCCTCTAACGGGATCTTGGCACATTTTTCGGCCTGCTTTGCGAAGGCACTCGCACGGAATTCTGAGGTTGTTCTTTTCGCTGTTGTGAACTCGGCAAATTCCAATTCGGCGATAGGCGATTTGCGGGCTCTCCCGGCAAAATGCGTGTCTGAGGAGCTTGGGCCTCAGTCTGACGACCTGAACTCTGAGGTTGTGTCGGTGAGGGACGAGCCGCCTGGGGCTTTTGTTGCTGCTGGGGCGCCTGTGGGGTCACCCGAGGAGCGCTCTCCGGCACCCGCCCAAGAAACTGACCGCTTGAACTCTGAGGTTGTGTCGGTGAGGGACGAGCCGCCTGGGGCTTTTGTTGCTGCTGGGGCGCC
>JAFGDM010000067.1 GCA_016932115.1 Deltaproteobacteria bacterium
AGCCATTTACACGCAGTCTAGAACCCGCTGCGTCCCCATCGTCTAGCCAGGTCCAGGACACCGGCCTTTCACGCCGGCGACACGAGTTCAAATCTCGTTGGGGACGCCATTACACCTACCCACTGTGAACCCTTGTGAAGCAGCACGTTGTTAGGTTTTTAAGTTTCTACCAAGAGAAACCTTTGTGTCTCTGCGATGCTCCGACCGCGAGCAACGGATTCATTGACAGACGGAATCGACACTTTGAGTCTTCGCGCAAGGGAAGGCATGGGAATCCCCGACTCCGTCACTGCCCATGGCCATGGGGACGCTCTTTAATAATTTAGTTGACACTATTCCAAATTGGAATCAAAATCATGAAATGCCAAGGAAAGCCAGATTAGACGCACCCGGCGTTCTACACCATGTAATCATTCGGGGGATAGAACGCAGGGAAATATTTCGTAACGATAAAGACCGTGAGGACTTTATCGAAAGGCTGGAGATCCTTTGTCCCGAAACGAAAACACGCTGCTATGCATGGGCTTTTATGCCCAATCATGCCCATTTTCTTTTCCGTAGCGGGACGGAACCGTTATCCCGACTCATGAGACGCCTCCTTACCGGTTATGTTATTGGATTTAACCGCCGACACGGCCGCAGTGGTCAATTGTTTCAAAATCGTTACAAATCTATTGTCTGTCAGGAAAAAACCTACCTTCTGGAACTGGTCCGGTATATTCACCTGAACCCTGTTCGTGCAGGCTTGGTTAAGACCATTGACGAGCTGAAAAGCTATAAATTTTCTGGTCATAGCGCCCTTATGGGAAAAGAGAAAAGGGAATGGCAGGACACCGATTATGTCCTTAGTTATTTTGGAAAAAGGCAATCTGAAGCGAGAAAAAAGCATGAATCCTTTGTTAAAGAGGGCATTACACAAGGGCGAAAAGAGAAATTGACCGGCGGAGGGTTGATCCGCAGCCTTGGGGGTTGGACTGCTGCCCGGGAGACGCTGAAGGGTAGCACCCATATAATGAGTGACGAGCGGATTCTAGGTGATTCCGAATTTGTCGATTCAGTTATTTCACAGTCTGGGGAGCACTATGAGCGAAAACATCGCCTGAAGCGGCAGGGGTATGATTTAGATCGGGTAGCCCACAGGGTTTCAGAAGTATTAGGGATAAAGCCGGAAGACGTTTTTTCAAAGGGTCGACAGAACAGAAAGGTAACGGCAAGGAGTCTATTATGTTTCTGGGCGGCAAGAGAGTTGGGGATGTCTCATACGTCGCTTGCTAAAAGACTGGAGATGAGTTTAGCTGGTGTCGGTTTTTCGGTGCAGAGGGGGGAGACCATCGCAAAAATTGGCAATTATTCACTTGATACATAGTTTATTAAATTTTAAAAGAGCGTCCCATTACGTATTTTGAAAGGAGATCATTATTTTGGTCGCAGGTGAAAGGATAACATTTATTGAAGGAAAACTTGTTGTTCCTGATCGCCCCGTCATTCCCTATATAGAAGGAGACGGAACGGGGCCGGACATCTGGCAGGCGGCGGTGAAGGTATTCGACCGCGCCGTTCGATTATGCTGGAATGGAAAAAGGCGCATTATTTGGAAGGAAGTCCTCGCGGGAGAAAAAGCTTTCGCCGAAACAGGTAAGTGGCTGCCCCCGGAAACGATCAGGGCCTTTCGCGAATACAGGGTTGGCATCAAGGGCCCGCTTACAACTCCTGTTGGAGAAGGCATTAGAAGTCTGAACGTTGCCCTTAGGAGGGAGCTGGACCTGTATGCGTGCGTGAGACCTGTCCGCCACTTCCCCGGTGTGCCCAGCCCCGTCAGAGAGCCTCAAAAAGTGGATATGGTCGTCTTCAGGGAAAATACCGAAGACGTCTACGCGGGGTTTGAATTGGAGGAAGGCAGGAAAGAAACCAGAGACCTCATGGAATACCTTCTCAGAGCTCATGGATGGAAGATACGTCCTGACTCCGGAATCGGTATCAAGCCGATAAGCAAATCGGGGAGCCGAAGGCTCATCCGCGCAGCCATCGAATATGCCCTTTTAAAAGGCCGCAGGAGCGTCACCTTGGTTCATAAGGGAAATATCCAGAAATTCACCGAAGGGGCCTTTCAGAAGTGGGGGTATGAGCTGGCCAAAGAAGTCTACCGCCATGAGATCGTCAGTTGGGAAGAGTGTGACGGGAATCCGCCTCAGGAGAAAATCCTGATCAAGGATGCCATCGCCGATATCTTTTTCCAACAGACGCTCATGAGGCCCGAGGAATTCGACGTGATCGCCACTATGAATCTCAATGGAGACTATCTTTCGGATGCTCTTGCGGCGCAAGTGGGGGGAATCGGCATGGCGCCCGGTGGAAACATTAACTATGAAGGCGGATATGCCCTTTTCGAGGCCACTCACGGCACGGCCCCAAAATATGCCGGTCTCGACAAAGTCAATCCTTCTTCCGTTATCCTGAGCGGTGCCATGATGTTGGAATACCTTGGTTGGCCCCAAGCGGCGGTGCGGATTGGAAAAGGCCTTGAAAAAACCTTCGCATCCAAAAAAGTCACCTATGATCTTGCTCGATTGATGGATGGGGCAGAGGAAATCCCTTGTTCCCGTTTCGCAGAGCTGGTTTGCGACAACATGGAGGAGTGACAAAGGAATTCAACATGGCTTATCTTATCTTTGTCTCTTTTGTATGGGCCTTTTCCTTTCCTCTTATCAAAGGGCACCTCACGGACCTTGACCCGAGTCTTGTTTCCTTCGCACGGATGGCGCTGTCTTTCTTCGTGTTTCTTCCATTTCTGCGGCTTCGAGGTGTGGAAACTTCGATGGGAGTCAAGCTGGCCTTTACTGGAGCCGTGCAATTCGGTGTCATGTATATCGCCTACATCACCTCGTTCCAGTTCCTTCCGGCTCATACCATCGTCCTCCTGACTACAACCACACCCCTTTTCGTAACCCTTTTTAACGACCTTTCCACACGCAAGTTTAATGTTCTTTTCTTTGTCGCCGCCCTGCTTGCCTTCTTAGGCGGGGCGGTCATCAAGTATCCCGACCAACCACTAGGTGTCAACCTTACAGGCATCACTCTCGTGCAGATCTCAAATATTGCCTTCGCCTTTGGTCAGATCTACTACAAAAAGCTTTCAAACAAGCATGATTTCTGGAAGGACGGTTCCGTGTTCGGCCTTCTTTATCTGGGAGCAGTGATATTAACCGGGATGTCCGCGCTCATAACCGCCGATTTATCCCACCTTCAGGTTACGTTCCATCAGGCCCTTGTTCTCATCTATCTGGGTCTCATAGCATCAGGTGTTTGTTTTTTCCTTTGGAACAAGGGGGCGAGATTGGTGAACGAAGGAACACTAGCAATCATGAACAACCTCAAGATTCCTTTGGGGATTATCGCCTCTCTTATTCTCCTTGGCGAAAGCACCGATTACTTGCGGCTAGTGATCGGTTTTGCCATGATGTTGGGGGCAGCCTATCTGTGCGAAAGTGGAGGGAAACGGTAGAGCCCTGGATGACGGTTTCAAGTAAACGCACCCCCTATAAGGTGATCTGCCTATAAGGATCGATGTCGTGATGTCTTTTGAGTTCTATCGTTGCCCCAAGGTTCTTTTCGGTTCGGGAAGGATCTTGGAACTTGGAAAGACGGCATCCCGCCTTGGTTCAAAGGCGCTGGTTGTTACAGGGGCAAACTCTCTGGATCGATCGGGAAATTGGGATAAAATAGCCGGAAGCCTTGCGAGCGCATCAGTCATCTTGAAACGCTTAACGGTCAAGAGCGAACCTTCACCCGAGATAGTAGACACAGCAGTCCGGGAATTTCAAGATCAGGCCATACATGTGGTCATCGCCGTCGGCGGGGGCAGCGTGATTGACTGCGCCAAGGCGATTGCCGCAATGCTGCCCCTCGGCGAATCCGTAAATTTTTACCTCGAGGGAGTAGGCCATAAAAATCATCCGGGCAAGACCCTCCCCCTGATCGCTGTGCCCACCACGGCTGGAACGGGCAGCGAAGCCACCAAGAATGCAGTCCTGAGCAGTATCGGGAAAGAAGGGTTCAAGAAATCTCTCCGCCATGACAACTTCACCCCTCTATACGCCCTGCTTGATCCCGAACTCACCCTGACATGCCCACCTTTGATCACAGCCGCCTGCGGAATGGATGCATTCACACAACTTCTCGAATCCTATCTCTCAACAAAGGGGTCGCCTCTCACCGACGCCCTGTCTCTCAGCGGAATAAAATATCTCTCTCCCGCCCTTCTTCCAGCAGCCACGGACCGGGGTGACAACATTTTTTTCCGATCATCCCTCCTCTATGGGGCATTCCTTTCCGGGGTCACCCTTGCAAACGCCGGGCTCGGTATCATCCACGGCCTTGCCGGGCCGGTGGGCGCACGGACCCCCATGCCCCACGGCATGGTATGCGCTACCCTCGTCGGTGAGGCATGCCGCATGAACATCCTACGCATCAGGGAGCAAAGGGGAAAAGACGATTTAATACTGGAAAAGTATGCCCGTGTAGGTCGCATTATCTGCGGAAATCATCTTGCAAACGATGACCAAGCCTGCGACCTCCTCCTTGAAAAGCTGAAGGAGTGGATCCGGAGGCTGCGGATCCCTCGCCTTGGAGCTTACGGCATACAGGAATCCGATCTTGACGCCCTTGTTGCCCGGGCAGGTCAAAAAGCCAACCCTATCCTTCTCGATAGGGCTGACGTAAAAACCATTCTCAAAGCAAGGCTGTAAACGGAGGATGCTTTTGAGCGGGTTTCACACTTTTTTCCCCGAACCGAAACTCCGCGTGATTCCATCCGGAGAAGTTGTTTTCCCTATGACGCAGAAAGCAGTCCAGTGTCCTGAAAAATTGCCGGAACGCAATGGATGACTCATTTGTAAAAGCCTATCATGATTTCAGAAACTCCGTTGATTTGAGCAAAAGCGGTGTCTTGCCCGACATAGACAATCTTGTCTGTTACCTGCTGATGGGGGTCCCACGGGTACCGGCGGATGTTGATACGGCCTATAATGCAGCTTTTCTTGCCGTTGACCAACGAGTGACGATTCTGAAAGCCGTGTTTATTGAGGTTAACCGTCAAGAAAGTGAGACCTTTCTGGATGAAGGCCTGGTGCGATACAACCTGGCAGGCGAAAAGGCGAAATCCCTCTTACAGGAGACGGAGGAAATAGCGGTTTGACATACGCTGCATTTATCCCTCTCTAAATTTCGTTGTCTCGGTCCCACTCCCGTTTTTTAAACGGACGCATATCTCGATCAGTTGCTTCAATAGACACTCCTGGGTCTCACTCCGGGAAAGATCTACGGCCTTATCCACAAAAGCAGAGGTGCTCACGCTCGACAAACCCTCTACAGGCATGAGGATTCAAGAAAACGCAAGAGATCATCGAGTTTCTCTCATAAATAGCCCTTTAGCAAACTGCCAGGGTCATTTGCTAAAATGATACGGAATGCTCAGAATTTTACCACCGAACAAAAGCGCTCCCCCAAGTCAAACCGCCTCCGAAAACGGGCAAGCAGACGAGATTTCCCTCCTTGATACTGCCGTCTCTAACCGCTTCGTCTAAGGCAATAGCGCAGGAGGCGGAAGATATGTTTCCGTACTTATGGAGTGTCACGTAGAATCTTTCGATGGGCACTCCCAGGCTTTTAGCCATGGCCTGAAACATTCTCAGATTAGCTTGATGAGGAACAAACCAGTCGATATCCTCGACAGCCACCTTATTGTGTTGAGCCCCCTCCTTGATCGACCCCACGAAGTGGCGCACCGCAACCCTGAAACTGGCATTGGCTTCGATCATGTTCAGGGTGTGGAGCCCTTTGTCCACGCTTTCATGAGAAATAGGGGTTGTCCGCGACCCTCCCCCCGGAAGGAGCAAGTCCTTGCCGTTTTCTCCGTCCGTGTGGAGATGAGTCGACAATAGCCGGTGTCCGGCCTTTCCTCTGGACAAGATGGCGGCACCCGCGCCATCCCCCCACAAAATGCAGGTTTTTCTGTCCTTCCAGTTTAGAGTTCGCGTCATGATCTCAGCGCCTACCACCAACACCTTTTTTGCCGCCCCGGTCAAAAGATATTGGGTCGCCACGTTTAGCCCAAAAATGAACCCGGAACAAGCCGCGGTCAAATCAAAGGTGACGGCTTGGGGGGCCTCGAGTTTGGCCTGAAGCCAGTTGGCAGCCGAAGGACAGCAAGTATCCGGAGTGATGGTAGCAACAATGATCAGATCTAGATCCGCAGCCTTGAGCCGGGCGGTCTCAAGAGCCCGAAGAGAAGCCTTCTGCGCAAGGTCAGAGGTGTTGACACCCTGGTCGGCGATTCGTCTTTCCCTGACGCCTGTCCGCGTTGTAATCCATTCATCAGTGGTGTCCAATCCCATTTTCTGCAAGTCTGAATTGGTAAGCGCTTTAGGCGGGACATAGGACCCTGTTGCCAGGATTCTTATTTTGTCCATGTTTTTCTTTTATTCCTCAATTTTGATCCCCAATTTTTTCTCTTTCGCAGCGATCGCAAGCCTCGTCTTGATAACCGTGTCAGGAGTCAGGCTGATAGAATCAATGCCGCATTCCACCAGGAATTCAGCAAAGTCGGGAAAATCGCTGGGCGCTTGCCCGCAGATGCCGATCTTCCTGCCTTTATCCTTCGCCACCTTGATAACCTGTGCAACCAGCCTCTTTACGGCCTCGTTCCTCTCGTCATAAATATGCGCCACTAGGGAAGAATCTCTGTCAAGACCCAAGGTCAATTGAGTGAGGTCATTGGAGCCTATGGAAAAGCCGTCAAAGATCTCCGCAAACCGATCGGCCAAAATCACATTGCTGGGGATCTCGCACATGACATAAACCTCGAGACCGTTTTCTCCCTTCACCAAACCGAATTCCTTCATCAGAGAAATCACTTTCCTCCCTTCATCGGGAGTGCGACAAAAGGGGACCATCACTTTAATATTCGATAAGCCTACATCGTTTCTCGCTATCCGGATGGCCTTACATTCCAGCTCAAAGGCAGCCTTGAAGGACTCATCGTAATAGCGGGAAGCACCCCGCCACCCGATCATGGGGTTGTTCTCGCGGGGTTCATAGAGGAATCCACCCACCAGATTCTCATACTCGTTTGTCTTGAAATCGGAAAGACGGACGATGACATCGTGGGGATAGAACCCTGCGGCGATTCGGCAGATTCCTTCCGCCAGTTTGTCAACGAAAAATTGAACTTTGTCCTCATAGACGGAAGTGATCTCGTCGATCTTGTATACCACACCGGCCACTTTTTGGTCATTTTTAGCCTTCTTCCTCAACTCCTCATAGTTGAAGAGCGCCATGGGGTGAATCCCGATGTGAGAATTAATAATGAATTCCTCCCTGGCAAGGCCCACTCCGTCATTGGGAATCAAGCCCTGGCCGAAAGCCTGCTCCGGGATTCCCACATTCATCATAATTTTTGTGCGCGTCCTGGGTATTTCCTCCAGGTTCAAGGTTTGCACGTCATACTTGAGAAACCCTTTGTAAACATTTCCCGCCTCACCTTCGCAGCATGAAACCGTGATCTCTTGTCCTTTCTTGATCACTTCATCCGCGTTACCCGTGCCGATCACACAAGGAATGCCGAGTTCCCTTGAGACAATAGCAGCATGACACGTCCGCCCTCCCTTGTTGGTAACAATGGCTGATGCGATCTTCATGATCGGCTCCCAGTCTGGGTCGGTCATACTGGTAACCAACACATCGCCTTCTTTGAACTTGGCGATATCAGCAGATGTCTCAATAACATTAGCCTCCCCGTGCCCAACCTTGCTTCCCACGGCCGTTCCGCTCACAAGAATCTCGCCCTTTTCAAGAAGGGAGTAAGTTTCGTAGGTGTTGGGGTTCTTCTGGGAATGGATCGTTTCAGGCCTCGCCTGCACGATGTAAAGCTGGCCCGTCCCCTCCATGACGCCGTCTCCATCCTTTGCCCACTCGATATCCATGGGCTTGAAAAACCCTGCTTCTTTGCTGTAATGGTCCTCAATGATGCAGCCCCATTCTGCCAGCTTCAAGGTTTCCTCTTCCTCAAGAACGTAGCGATGCCTCTCGCTCAAGCTCACCGGCACGTTCTTTGTGGTTGCATCATCTGCAATCGAATAAACCATCTTGATGTCCCTGTCGCCCGCCTTGCGGCTGATTATTGCTTTTTTCCCTTGCTTGAGAGTGGGTTTGAAAACATAATACTCGTCAGGGTTTACTATCCCCTGGACCACGTTTTCTCCAAGACCGTAGGCGGCGGTGATAAAAACCACATCCTTACAACCGGTCTCTGTATCGATGGTGAACATGACGCCGGAATAGGCGGAATCGGATCGAACCATCTTCTGAACGGCAATGGAAAGGGAGACATCAAATTGGCCGAAGCCCTTGTCATGGCGATAGGATATGGCGCGGTTGGTAAAAAGGCTCGCAAAACAGCTTTTGCAGGCGTCAAGGACGCTTATTCGCCCTCGCACGTTTAGGTAGGTATCCTGCTGCCCGGCAAAGGATGCGTCAGGAAGGTCTTCGGCCGTTGCCGACGACCGGATGGCCACATCCAGATTATCCATGCCCTTCTGTCCGAATTCCTCAGCCAGTTTATCGTAGGAAAGGTAGATTGCCTGGGTCAAATCGGGTGGAAATTCAGCATGCCGAATAACATCCCGAACCTCTCTGCCCTTTCTCATCAGGTTGCCGAGGTCTCTAGTGTCAAGATTCTTGAGGATCTTCTTGATTTCCTCCTCGATGCCGGCGTAACGCAAAAAGTAGCGGTAGGCATAGGCTGTGATGGCAAAACCGTTCGGGATATTGATGCCCTGATCATGTAGCTTTCGGTACATTTCTCCGAGAGATGCATTTTTCCCTCCCACCATAGGAATATCCCCTATGCCGATTTCATTGAACCAAAGTATGAAATTCTTGCTTTTGTCGCCCGCCATGGCATTTCTCCTTTGAAAATGGGGATTGATAATAACCGCCTCCCGGCTGGAAACATACTGATTTCAGCAAATAAGACTGGATTAGGTTTATCACGCTCGGGATTTATTGTCAATTCACAAAATATCCGCTACAAGGATTCATGAACACCTCTGTCATTGGTCATCGGCTTAATCCAATGAGCTCAACTTTTAATGAGCAATCTGAAATGATGCGAAGGTTGCAAAACCTATGAAACATATCCTAAAAGAAATCATTTACCTGGACCACAACGCAACGACCCCCATTGAGAGTGCCGTAGCAGCGTCCATGAAAGAACTTATGGAGGAGGAGTTCGGAAACCCTTCAAGCGCTTATTTGCTTGGGAAAAGAGCGAAAGAAAGGATGGATCAAGCCAGAGGGCAGGTAGCCTGCCTGCTCGGGTGCGAACAGGATGAGGTCATTTTTACATCGGGGGGAAGTGAATCAAATAATACGGTCCTCAAAGGAATCGTAGACCTCAGAAAACCCACTGGATTTCACATCATAACTTCCGCGGTGGAGCATCCGGCAATTATTAACCCTGCCTTGTTCCTCATGGAACTCGGGGTGCAGGTGACATTTCTCCCCGTAGACCGGTTTGGAAGGGTCAATCCCGATGATGTCCGCAAAGCCCTTCGAGCGAACACATCTCTTATTTCCATCATGCTTGCCAACAATGAAACAGGAACTTTGGAACCTCTAAAAGAGGTCGCCGCCATAGGCAGGGACATGGGCGTCCCTGTCCATACGGATGCAGCTCAGGCGGTCGGCAAATTGCCTTTGGATGTGCACGATATGGGAGTGGATTTTCTCACTGTGGCAGGCCACAAACTCTACGCGCCGAAAGGTATCGGTGCGCTTTTTATAAAAAAGGGAAGCATGCTTACACCTCTCATCCATGGAGCTTCACAGGAAATGGATAAGCGCGCCGGGACCGAAAATACCCTTCTGGCCGTGGGCCTTGGAACAGCTTGCCGGGTAGCCCGGGACAGGATCAATGAGGACGTTCTTCAATCGCGAGCTTTGAGAGACCGGCTGGAAACCCTTCTTTTCGAAGGCCTTGAGGGTCTTGTTCTAAATGGGCACCCGCAGGAGAGGCTTCCCAATACCCTAAATATTTCCGTCCCCGGCATTGAAGGCGCCAAAATCCTCGAAGGCATCCCTTCCCTCATGGCCTCCACCGGAGCTGCCTGTCATGATCGTTCGGTCAAACTCTCTCATGTCCTTTCCGCTATGGGCGTAGCCCCGGAAGAAGGCATGGGCACCTTAAGGCTCACCGTGGGTCGAAGCAACACCTTGGAGCAAATCGAACGAGCTGCCGAGTTGATTATTAATCGAGTCAAGGCGCTGAGAGCGGGCACTAGGCGGTAAGCACCAAACAATGTCGCCTCGGTCGTCGGGCTGATCAACAGAGGTTCACTGAGTGTTTCTTTACTTCTCGCTCCTCCTTCCCCGCTGCACGCTTCTCACTACATACTGTTTACTTCTTCCGCTTCCTCTCCTCCATCCTCGCCCGGATTTCTTTTTCCATGCCCTGTCTTGTCGGCGTATAAAAGGTACGGTTCTTAATTTTTTCCGGCAGGTATTCCTGCTTTACCCAAGCGCCGATGTAGTTATGTGGGTAGAGGTATCCTGTGGCATACCCCAGCTTTTTCATAAGCGATGTCGGAGCGTTTCTGATGTGCAAGGGAACAGGTTGAGCCCCTGATTCTTCGATTTCAGCCTTAACGGCCTTTTCCGCACGATATAGCGCATTGCTTTTCGGCGAAGAAGCGAGATAGAGAGCCGCCTCGGCCAGGACAAGCTCAGCCTCGGGGGGTCCCACCTTTTCCCAGGCTTCAAAGGCGGCAAGGGCGATAACAAGCGCCTGCGCGTCGGCAAGCCCTATATCCTCGGAGGCAAAACGAATCATTCTTCGACAGATAAAAAGCGGATCTTCTCCTGCCATCAGCATCCGATAAAGCCAGTATATGGAAGCCTGTTCGTCGCTTCCCCTGAGAGCCTTGTGAAATGCTGAGATCACATTGTAGTGTTCCTCGCCATCCTTGTCATAGGGAAGTGCCTTTCTGGTAAGAGCCTCTTCCGTGCTCTTCAAGGTGATGATCTTCCTGCCCCTCTCGTCGGCAACTGCAAAATCCACAACAATCTCCAAATTGTTGAGCGCGACCCTGGCATCGCCGCCGGAAAGATCAATCAGGTGATCAAGTGCACCCACCTCAACTTCCAGATCCACATTTCCCAAGCCCGATTCCTTGTCGTGCAATGCGCGATGGTAGATTTTACGGATATCCTCTCTATCCAAAGCATGAAGCAAGAGCACCTTTGCTCGCGAAAGCAGGGGCGGAATGATTTCGAAAGAAGGGTTTTGAGTAGTGGCGCCTATGAGGACAATGAGCCCGCTTTCCACATATGGCAAAAAAGCATCCTGCTGAGCCTTGTTAAAACGATGGATCTCATCGACAAAAAGGATCGTCGGCCTGCCCGTGAGTTTGTAGCTTGTTTCAGCCTTTCCGATTACCTCTCGAAGCTCCTTGACCCCTGAGGTAACTGCTGAAAAAGCACGGAAAGGGTCTTGTGTATACAGGGCTATAAGCCGAGCCAGGGTAGTTTTTCCGGAACCGGGGGGACCCCAAAAGATCATCGAAAAAAGTCGCCCCGACTGAAGCGATTTGCGGAGCACAGAACCTGATCGGACAAGATGGTCCTGCCCGACCATATCCTCCAATTTCCCGGGTCTCATTCGATCAGCCAGAGGTTTGTGAGGTTGGGGCATGAAACCCGTCCTTAATGGAGTTATGTAGTATTGGTAACATGGCGGCGGTTTTACGTTCCAGCACTGATGATCTCTGTGATTCGCTCAATGGCCTGGCTCATATCAATGGGTTTTCTGATTATAAGATCCACAAGGGGCGAACGGCCGATATCGCTTTCATCAAAGCCGACACCGTCCGCAATCAAAGCAACAGGCAAGACCGATTTTGATCTCTTGATTCGCCGAACCAGGCTCTCTCCTTTCACCCCCCCAATGTCGCCACACACAATCACCAAATCAAAAGCTTTTCTTCGAACCTGAGCGAGGCCATCGGTCACGTCACTTGCCGTCTCGACCTTGCTCCCTTTACTGCTCAGCGTTTCCAACAGCACTCTACCGATCATGGAGGCTTCTTCGATAATAAGGATGCGGGCATGCCTTATTCCCGTATTCCGAGGCTTTCTTTTGGCATCCTGCTCTTCACGCTTTACCAGGGGCAATCGGATCGTCACCGCGGTTCCTTCATTATTGTTGCTTGTGATTTCTATCTCCCCGTGATGCCGCCGAATAATGGCCCGAGACAAACTCAGCCCAAGACCATAGTTCCCCCTGCCTTTGGTGGTGAAAAATGGATCGAAAACCCGTTCAAGGATTTCAGGGGATATTCCCCCCCCGCTGTCCTGAATGTAAACATGGGCATATCCTCCGTTTTCCTCTGTGCTCAGATAGAGAGATCCACCCCCAGGCATAGCTTCTTCGGCATTCATGATCAGATAGCTTAACATCTTCCGAATCTCAACCGGATCTCCTTCAACGCGCGAGACCGACCTGAGATAGGTTTTAACCTTAATATTGGCGGTTTCACTGTCGGCTTTCTCCTGCGCCCGTAGAGCTGAAAAAGCAAGAGCTTCTTTTAGCACTTTTCTCAAATCAACAGGTGCCCTAAGAGACGGTCCCTCAGTGTCTTTGGCAAGTAATTCAATCGCCCTCCCCAATCTCTCCACGCCAAGAAGTCCGCTTTCCAACCCCCTGAGATTCTGCCCATGACCGGGTCCCAAAGATTGTTCGGCAAGGACTACACTCTCCCGAATAGATCTAACGGGGCCGTTTAACGCAGCACCGAGCCCTGCAGCCATTGTGCGAAGAGCGCATTCCTTTGCTGATTCAAGAATGTTTTTCTCCCTTTTTTTTCTTTTCTCATTCCTCACGAAGAGCGCCAAGAAAAGGCTGCGGCCTTTGGATCGAATCTTTCGAACCCTCATGTCATAAGCCACGACAGTCCCGTCCTTACCGATCAGCTCGATCTCATTGAGATCAGATCCGGACTTGCTTGATCTTCCCTTTCCAAAAATCTCCTCAAATCCCCTTTTCAGTCGATCGGGTAAAAACTCCCTCAAACCGCGTTGAAATATTTCCTCCGGAGCATAGCCGAGATGACCCAAGATTTCGTCATTTGCGTCCATGACCTTTTCGTCTTGGATCACCATAAAACCTAAAGGCAAGCCCCGAATAAGGCTTTTTTCATAGTTCAAGGATCGCCGCAAATGCTCGTTTTCTTTTCTAAGAGAACAAAGTTTCTTCTTCTGATCTTGATCGGCTTTCAGCTTTACCTCTGTTCTGCGAATCACCTTTTCGCTCATAAATCTTACAAAACCCGGAAGGTCCGATAACAACTCAATCAATTCGATAGGTTATCGATAAAGAAAAGATTAAGACAAAATAGCCTTGCCCCTTATTGCCCAATACCGTATCATCACTGCCCGGAACCTTACAATAGGGAGCGTTAGACCGTCAATCCCCTGTATGCCCTGTGCGAAAAGTTTTGCCCTTTTTTCAATATGAAGCGATCTTAAGGAAGTCGTGAACCCTTTCGTCCACTTGCATGTTCATACGGAATACAGTCTCCTCGACGGCGCCATTCGGATCGAGCAGCTTTTGGATAGAGCGTCGGCTCTTGATATGGACAGCGTAGCCGTTACCGATCATGGAAACATCTTCGGTGCGGTGGAGCTTTTCCGGAAATCCGCCAATAGGGGTATCAAACCCATTTTGGGCTGTGAGCTTTACGTTGCGCCCGGACATCGCAAAGAGCGATCTTCTCCTGGAGATGGAGGACCGATAGCCCATCACCTCGTTCTCCTCGTGATGACGCAACAAGGTTACGTGAATCTTTGCCGGCTGGTGACACTGGGCCACCTTGAGGGTTTTTACTATCATCCCAGGGTGGATATGGATCTCTTGCGGGAATACAATGCGGGATTGATAGCACTTTCCGCGTGCCTCAAGGGCCGGATACCCTACCTTATCCGAGTGAACCGCATGGAAGAAGCCCGGGAACAGGCGAGAAATTTTTCCTCCATCTTCGACAACAACCGGTTTTATATTGAAATTCAGGCCAACATGCTGCCTGAACAGCAAACGCTGAACAGGGCACTGAAGGAACTGAGCCGGGATCTATCCATTCCAATCGTGGCCACTAATGATTGCCACTACTTGCGCAAGGATGATGCAGAAGCGCACGACGCACTTCTCTGCATTCAAACCGGAAAGACCATAGATGACGCAAAGAGGTTACGTTTTTCCAACGACCAGTTTTATTTCAAGTCCAGGGAGGAGATGGAAGATTCCCTAGGCGGCCCCGAGTGGCAAGAGTCTCTGGACAATACGTTTGAGATCGCGCGTCGTTGCGAATTTCATATGGAATTCGGGAAGTACAAATACCCCGTGTTCCAGGTTCCGGATCACAAAAACCTGGAAGACCTTCTTGCCGACTTCTCCAAAAAAGGGCTCACCAAACGGCTCCGGCAAAAGGAGCAGGAGGGGACCCCCCTTTCAGTGGAGCAACTCCGGGAGTATAGGGAAAGGCTCGATTATGAATTGAGTGTGATCAGCACTATGGGGTTTGCCGGCTATTTCCTCATCGTAGCGGATTTCATCGACTATGCGCGCCGCTCCGATATTCCCGTGGGTCCCGGCAGAGGATCCGCCGCAGGCTCTCTTGTAGCATACTGTCTCAATATTACGAACATCGACCCTATTAAGTACGGCCTTTTATTCGAGCGGTTCCTCAATCCCCATCGCATCTCCATGCCGGATATCGATATCGATTTCTGCATGAACGGCCGAGACGATGTCATCCGGTATGTGGCCGATAAATACGGCCGTGACAACGTCGGGCAGATCATCACCTTCGGGACCATGAAAGCGAGAGCCGTTATTAGAGACGTAGGCCGCGCTCTCAACATTCCTTACGGTGAGGTGGATCGTATTGCGAAGATGGTACCCGCCGGCCCGAACGTAAGTTTGGAAAAAGCCATGGAGGAAGAACCGGAGTTAAGGAAACTCGAAAAGGGCGAACCCCTCCAACGCAAGCTCCTGCGAATCGCTCGTTCTCTGGAAGGTCTTTCGAGACACGCTTCAACCCACGCCTCGGGTGTGGTGATTTCAGACAGGCCCCTGGTGGAATACCTTCCTCTTTTCAAGGGCTCCAATGATGAGGTCATGACCCAGTTCACCATGGACCAGATTGAGAAGCTGGGTCTTATCAAGTTCGACTTCTTGGGCCTCAAAACACTTACGGTGATCAAGTACGCCCTCAGACTTATAGAGGAAAAAACGGGGCGGAAAGTCGACATCGATCAAATCCCTCTCGATGATAAAGCCGCGTATGATCTGTGCTGCGAGGGGAGAACGACCGGCGTGTTTCAACTTGAAAGCTCAGGCATGAAGGATCTCCTGAGGAGGCTCAGGCCTGAGGTTTTTGAGGATATGATCGCGCTGGTCGCCCTTTATAGGCCCGGACCCCTTGGCAGCAACATGGTGGAGGAATTTATCGCCGGCAAGCACGGGAAAAGGAAGATTAACTTCTTCGTACCTCAGCTTGAGCCGATTTTGAAAGAGACTTATGGGGTTATACTTTACCAGGAGCAGGTCATGAAAATCGCCCAGGTCCTGGCAAAATACAGCCTTGCGGAGGCAGATGAACTGCGAAAGGCGATCGGGAAAAAGAAGCAGGACGTAATGGAAAGCCACAGAGCCCGGTTTATCGAGGGTGCGACTCAGAACGGAACCCACGCGGGAACGGCTGAGAAACTCTTTGTCCTGATTGACAAGTTCGGCGGATACGGCTTCAACAAATCCCACTCCGCTGCTTATGCTCTGATCGC
>JAFGDM010000013.1 GCA_016932115.1 Deltaproteobacteria bacterium
ATCGTTTAGTGGGTTAACTGTCAAGCAAAAAATCATAATGTTACTTTGCCAAAATCAGAAGCAGGACTTTTGAGGCACGGAACTAGGGCCTACGCGGGTCTTCGGCCGCCTGCCCGATCTGCAGGGTGCGGCGGATACGGCTTACCTCGTGTCTCTTCTGAGAACGGCGGCCAACCATAAGACGAGATTCCGCTCAGATTACGAGAAATATTTCGGCGTTTCTGCGGATGTTTGGAAGAAGTCGACGTCTCTAAGCCTTACCACGCTTCTCGGTTCCGGCGATTCTATGGTCGTATCACCGCCCGACGGCCCGGCCTGGAGCCGTCTGCAACTAGGCCGAAGAATCCATTTTATCAACTGTCACGGAGCGCCGAGTGATCCGAATTTTTACGGCCAGCGAGGCGACATGTTTCCTGTGGCCCACTCTGCGAAGCGGCTTGTGAAGAAAATTGTGGAGGGAACGGTGATTGCCGCGGAGTGCTGTTACGGGGCGGAGCTCTATGATCCCGCGGACAGCGGAATGCAGGCAGGGATCTGCAGCACCTATTTGCGTGACGGCGCCTACGGCTATTTCGGCAGTTCCACCATCGCCTACGGTCCCAGCGAGGGAAACGGCCAGGCCGACCTGATCTGCCGGTACTTTCTTGATGAGGTGCTCAACGGGGCTTCTCTCGGGGACGCGGTTCTGCGGGCGCGGCACCGATTTGCCCAAAGCTACACACACCTTGACCCTGTCGACCTCAAGACCCTTGTTCAGTTTCAACTGCTTGCCGACCCCTCCATCCATGCCGTTTTCTATGCGTCCCACGCCATAGCACGGGCGAAAAGCTATAAGCTGGCTTTTAGAGATGGGCAAAACGTGAGGGGAACGAGAATGCTGCGCAGGGAGAAATCCGCGCGTATCGGTACGAATCTCCGGCGCACCCTGGGTGCTGTAAAGAGAACTGCTGAGGATGTGCCGCCCGGTGTTAGGAAAGTCCTGAATGATGCGGCGAGAGAATCGGCGCTTCAAGGTCTCGGTGTCGCAAGCTTCAAGGTTGTTTTTCCAAGGCAAGCGATGAAAGGAGACATGTCACGGTTTGCAGAAGTGCGCAGGGCAAGAAGGGTCCACACACTTCTCGGCAATAAAGAGGTACCCCCTGGTTCACCGGGCCGCGTGGTTGTAATCGTGGCTACGGCGCAAGACGGGCAAATGATCCATTTGCGCAGGCTCCACAGCCGCTAGTGCCGTGTCTCAAAAGCTTCGTTCCTGAACAAGCCAAAGCCATGAAACCTTGAACCTTGATTCTTGGTAAGAATTTTGTAGCTGTTTGAAATGCCGAAGCCGGCGGCTGCCTGATGCTTGCGATTTTTCAAACAGCTGAATTGTTACGATTGTTAGGCGGTTTTCTTATGAAGATGCGCGGCCGTGTGATTCGAAGAGTTCTCTACGAGGGAACAAAAAGCGAGCATGAAGGAATGGTGCTTGTGGTGCCTGATGGGGAATTCAAACTCCGTCGCCGGGGCGGCAACCCATTCCAGGATAAAACCCTATCTTCCTTGGACGGCAAGGTGATCGAGGGGGAAGGGCTGGTTCGCAAAAATCAATTCATTCTATCCTCATGGAACGTAATCGATTAAGTCCGCGAAGCCCAGCCGGAGGGTTGAGAGGGGGTCATTGACTTTTCTCTTTGAATGAGCAATAAACCCTGTTCAGGATCAGGCCGGGTAAAAGACGGCCCGACAAAGAGGAAGGAAGACTCTCAGCGAGGATCAGATGAAAGCACATGGGATTGATATTGGTTTTGGGTTTACAAAGGCCACCAACGGCAAGGACATGGTCATTTTCAAGTCCGTCCTTGGGGAACCGGTGGATATTCAGTTTGTGCTGAATCCCGCCGTGAACGACGGGTTGCGAAGCCTTCATATAGTATTGGACGGGCAAAGCTACTTTGTGGGGGATTTTGCGGAACAGCAATCTAATGCCAGGCAGTTCACCCTGGATCAGGAAAGCCTGATTTCCCAGTTCGCGAAGGCCCTTGCCCTCACCGCCGTCGGGCAACTGAACAGCAGTTACGACATTATCAATGTTGTGTCCGGGCTTCCAGTCGGGTTTTTTCGCCAATATCACCAAAGGCTTTCAAAAACCCTTGCGGGTTCCCACGAAATCACCTTTAAAACAGCCGGCGGGATTAGTGAGTCGAGGAAGTTCAGTATTCAAAGAATAAAAATCATTCCGCAGCCTTTAGGAACTTTATTAAACCTTATTATGAATGATATGGGTGCGATCGTCAACGAACGTTTGACAAAGCAAAAGGTGGGCATTGTCGACATAGGTTTTAGAACAACGGATTTCTGTCTCTTTGACGCTTTACGTTACGTTGAACGCGGCAGCAGCACCACAGATACGGGGATGTCTAGGTGTTTCGGGGTGCTTTCAAAAAAACTGCGTGAGGAAACGGGCGTGGATGTGGAACTCTACCGCATGTACGACGCTGTTGAAAAAGGCTTCATACGAATACGAGGGAAGGAAGTGAATATCTCCAAGGCAAAGGAGCGGCTGTTCGAAAATGCCGCTCGGACCATTGCCGGGGATATGAACAGGCTTTGGGCGGATGACTGGGACATGGACGCTATCGTGGTGACCGGCGGAGGTGCGACGGCGCTCACTAAATACCTTCAGCCTCTTGTGACCGGCAATATCATCCCGAGCGACCCCGCCTCGGACCAAAGGCTCAATAACGTCAAGGGATATGTTAAGTACGCTCGCCATTTGTGGGGGAGCGCGGAAGCGGAAACCCCCAACCCTGCTCCTGCGTCGTCTTATGGCGAAGGATAAAAAAGGTCCTCATAAAAGGCGGTCAAAGAAGTCGTTGCCCTTGTCGTCGGTGATGATAAAAGCAGGAAAGTCTTTGACCTCGATCATGTAAATTGCCTCCATGCCGAGCTCCGGGTATTCTAAGACTTCCATGCCGGTAATGCACTCCTTGGCCAGGCGGGCGGCAACGCCGCCGATGGAACCCAGATAGAACCCCCCGTTCTTTTTGCATGCATCCTTCACGATCGAGGATCGGTTGCCTTTAGCGAGAGTCACAAGCGCGCTTCCTCGCTCCTGGAAAATGGGAATATAAGGGTCCATTCTACCGGCCGTGGTGGGCCCGAATGCGCCGGCTGGATATCCTTGGGGCTTCTTGGCCGGTCCTGCGTAGCAAATGATATGTTCCTTGAAGTAGGCGGGCAGATCTTCTCCTCTGTCCAATCTCTCCTTCAGCCTGGCATGGGCGATGTCTCTTGCCACGACCATTTTACCGTTCAGAACGAGGCGGGTGGCCACGGGATATTTGCTCAGATCCTCCCGAACCTCACGCATCGGACGATTCAGATCCAGCCTGACAGCGTCGGCTTCAAGCCACGGGGGCTCAGGCAGGAAGCGAACGGGATCGGTTTCAAGCCTCTCAAGGAAAATGCCTTCTTTGGTGATTTTGGCTTTGGCGTTACGGTCTGCGGAGCAGCTCACTCCCAAACCGATAGGGCACGAAGCCCCATGGCGGGGCAAGCGAATAATCCTAACGTCCAGGCAGAAATACTTCCCTCCAAACTGTGCTCCGAGTCCCAAATCTCTAGAGAGTTTAAGAACCGTCCTCTCAAGTTCCCTGTCTCTGAAGGCGCGACCCTGTTCATTTCCTGTGTCGGGGAGGGCATCGAGATAGCCGGCTGTGGCAAGCTTGACGGTCTTGAGCGTTGTTTCCGCCGAGGTTCCTCCCACGACAAAGGCCAGATGATAGGGAGGGCAGGCCGCCGTACCCAAAGTCTTCATTTTTGCGGCCATAAAAGTGGCCAGGGTTTCGGTGTTAAGGATTGCTTTGGTTTCCTGGAAAAGAAAGACCTTGTTTGCGGAACCTCCCCCTTTTTGCACAAAAAGAAAACTGTAGGTGTCGCCCCGGTTCGCATAAAGATCGATCTGGGCCGGAAGGTTACAGCCCGTGTTTTTCTCTTCATACATGGTCAAGGGCGCCATCTGAGAGTAGCGTAAAAAGTTGTCCGTGTACGCTTTGTAAATGCCGAAGGATAGGGCTTCTTCGTCGCGGCATCCCGTCCATACCTGCTGCCCCTTTTTCCCGATGACGACGGCCGTCCCCGTATCCTGGCACATAGGAAAAACGCCCTCTGCAGCGATCACGGCATTTTTCAGCATTTCCAGAGCCACATAGCGGTCGTTCCCGGAGGCTTCTCGGTCTTTCAAAATCGCCGCGATTTTTTGAAGATGAGAGGGCCGAAGAAGATGGGAGATATCTTTAAAAGCGTTTTCCGCGAGGAGGCTGAGACCCTCAGCGGAAATTTTAAGGATATCCTTTCCTTCAAACGTTCCCATGGAAACGTGGGTCTCCGTGAGAAGGCGATACTCCGTCTCATCGGCGGACAGAGGAAAGGGGTCCTGGTACACAAAGGGTGGTGTCATGTCATTGGTCATCGGTAAATGCTCACTTTATCATTGGTCATTTGTTACTGAGACGGTGAAGTTTTTCCTTTTCCTCCGGCCTCACCATCCGTTCCGCGGGTCTTGCAGCGTTTCCGTATCGGTTAATTTGCCGCCATGCGTTTGTATGTCTCAAATCGGTCTTTTGCGTCCTTCTCCGCCTTTTCAAAGAGCTTGTCGGCGGCCTCCGGGAAGGTCCTCGTGAGGCTGGAATAACGGACCTCGCCCATGAGGAATTCCCTGAAGTTGCCGCTTGGTTCCTTGGAGTCGAGGGTGAAGGGATTTTTTCCCTCCTCCTTGAGCCTGGGATCGTAACGATACAAAGGCCAGTAACCTGATTCCACGGCGAGCTTTTCTTCCTGCTGACTCCGGCTCATATTTATTCCGTGGTTGATACATGGTGCATAAGCGATGATCAGGGAAGGCCCGGGATAGGATTCCGCCTCGACAAGGGCTTTCATGTACTGGTTTTTGTTGGCTCCCATGGCGACCGAGGCTACGTACACATAACCATAGGTCATGGCCATCCTTCCCAGGTCTTTTTTGCGTGTCGGTTTTCCTCCGGCTGCGAACTTGGCCACAGCGCCCGTGGGCGTGGCTTTAGACGACTGGCCTCCGGTGTTGGAGTAGACCTCGGTATCGAGAACAAGGATGTTCACGTCCATGCCTGTGGCAATGACATGGTCCAGCCCGCCGTAGCCGATGTCATAGGCCCACCCGTCACCTCCGAATATCCAGACGGACTTCTTCACGAGATAGTCACCAAGATCGAGGATGCGGCAGAGCAAATCCTCGGCGGGCGAATCGCCGTCGGTGATCTCTGTTTCGATCAACTCTTCGATCTTTAGGCCCAATTCCTTGGATTTTTCACCGTCCTGATAGTGATCAAGCCACGACCGGAACGCCTCTTTCAATTCCTCTGAAACGCCTGTTTCCAGAGCTTCCCGCACAAGGTCCGCCAGCTTTTGCCGCCGATGGTCCGCGCCGAGAAACATTCCAAGCCCGTATTCGGCGTTGTCCTCAAAAAGGGAGTTGGCCCAGGCAGGTCCATGGCCTTTGTCGTTGACCGTGTAAGGGCAACTTGGCGCCGAACCGCCGTAAATGGAGGAGCAGCCGGTGGCATTGGCAATCATCATCCGGTCGCCGTAAAGCTGAGTGATCACCTTGATATAAGGGGTTTCCCCGCAGCCCGGGCAGGCGCCGGAAAATTCAAAAAGGGGCTGCCTGAACTGGCTTCCCTTAACCGAAGTGGGCGTCATCAGGTCATCTATGATGGGAAGGGTGGTGGAGAACAGGTGATTAGGGATCTGTTCCCCGGTCTGTGTCCCGAGAGGCTTCATGACCAGGGCCTTTTCTTTGGATGGGCAGACGTCGGCGCAGTTGCCGCATCCGGTGCAGTCCAGTGGGCTGATTTGAATTCTGAATTGCAACCCCTTCAGCTCCTTGCCCTTGGCCTCCACCGTTACAAAGCTTTCGGGCGCGTCCGTCAGATCTTCCTTGCGGGCAAGAACGGGTCTGATCACGGCATGGGGGCAGACAAAGGAGCACTGGTTACACTGGATACAATTGTCTTTCAGCCACATGGGCACATTGATGGCAACACCTCGTTTTTCGTATTTGGTAGTCCCGGTGGGGAAGATGCCGTCCGAAGGCACGGCGCTCACAGGAAGTTTGTCGCCTTGCTGGGCCAGCATGGGCCGCATGACCTTGGTCACGAACTCAGGTTCGTCCTGTTCCATGTAAGCTTCCCGGCCGGCCGTGGCCCATGTCCCGGGAACTTTGATTTCCTGAAGTGCGCCGACGGCGCCGTCCACAGCAGCCACGTTCATTTGAACCACTTTTTTGCCCTTCTTGCCGTAGGTCTTCTCAATGGCGTTTTTAATATAGTCTAATGCCTCCTCGGGAGGTATGACCTTGGCGATTTTGAAGAAAGCCGCCTGCATGATCATGTTGATACGGCCGCCGAGACCGAGCTCAGTTGCGATTTTGACCGCATCGATGTTGTAGAACTTAAGTTTTTTTTGCGCGATGGTGCGCTTCATGGTGCTCGGCAACTCTTCCTCCATCTGCTCAACACTCCAAGGAGAATTGAGAAGAAAGGCTCCCTCCTCCCGTATCCCTTCCAGGATGTCGTATTGCTTGACAAAGGCAGGGTTGTGGCAGGCGATGAAATCGGAACGAGTGAGGAGGTAAGGGGACTGGATCTTGTTGGGCGAAAAACGCAGGTGCGACATGGTGATGCCGCCGGACTTCTTGGCGTCGTAAGCAAAGTAGGCTTGAGCGAACATGTCTGTGTTTTCGCCGATGATCTTGATGGCATTCTTGTTCGCCCCGACGGTGCCGTCGGCTCCGAGACCCCAGAACTTGCAACGGACCGTGCCTTTGGGCGACGTGTCGATTTCCGGGCCCAGATCCAGGGATGTATGGGATACATCGTCCACAATGCCGACGGTAAAGTGGTTTTTGGGCGCAGCGGCTCGGAGGTTGTCAAAAACCGCTTTCACCATGACCGGTGTGAAATCTTTGCTTCCCAGGCCGTAGCGTCCCCCAACCAGGACCGGGTGTTCTGCCCTTTCCTGAAACAGGGTGCAGACATCGCGGTATAGGGGCTCACCGAGAGCTCCCGGAGATTTGGTCCGGTCAAGGACGCTTAATCGTTTCACCGTCGATGGAAGGGCTCTTAAAAAATGTTCTTTTGAAAAGGGCTGATAGAGCCGCACTTTCATCAAACCGATCCGTTCACCCATAGAGTTAAGGTAGTTGACCGTCTCCTCGATCACATCACAGCTCGAGGCCATGGCTACAATGACCCTTTCCGCTTCCGGGTCACCCACATAATCGAAAAGATGATAGGTTCGTCCTGTCAAGTCGCTTACCTTTTGCATTTCTTCCGCGACTACGTAAGGGATTCTTTCATAAAAGGGGTTGCATGCTTCCTTGCACTGGAAAAAAATATCCGGGTTCTGGGCCGTGCCTCTGAGCTGGGGGTACTCAGGGTTCATGCAACGGCTGCGAAACTCCTCAACAGCCTCGTAATCCACAAGTTTGGCCATATCCTCGTACTTAATGACCTCTATTTTCTGGATCTCCATGGATGTCCTGAAGCCGTCGAAAAAGTGGACAAAAGGCAGACTCAGCCGAATGCTTGCCAGGTGGGCCACCAGCGCCAGATCCATCACCTCCTGGACGGAGGCGGAAGCAAGAAGGGAAAAGCCCGTTTCCCTTATCGCGCTGATATCGGAATGGTCACCAAAAATGGATAGTGCGTGGCCGGCGATGGCCCTCGCGGAAACATGGAACACGGTGGGCATGATTTCGCCTGAGATCTTGTACATATTCGGGATCATAAGCAGAAGGCCCTGGGATGCCGTAAAGGTTGTGGACAGCGTACCTGCTGAAAGAGCGCCGTGGACGGCCCCGGCAGCCCCGGCTTCGGACTGCATCTCAACCACCTTGAGCACCTGGCCGAAAATATTTTTTCTTCCGTGGGCGGCCCAGTCATCGCAGTATTCCCCCATGCTGCTTGAAGGGGTGATGGGATAAATGGCTGCAACTTCGCTCATGGCATAGGCGACATGAGAGGCTGCCTCATTTCCTTCGATTGTTTGTATAGTTTCCTTCATTATTGATCTCCTTATCTACTTGCTGAGCCGCTTCATGTCATCTACGAGGTTTCTCACAGCCAGGGCCGAAGACTGAAGAGCCTTTTGCTCTTCTTCGTTAAGCTTGATCTCGATAATTTCCTCTACGCCGTGAGCCCCGAGCTTCACGGGCACGCCTACAAAAAGGTCCTTGATGCCGTATTCCCCTTGGAGATAGGCGGCACAGGGAAGAATCTTCTTTTTGTCCTTAAGAATCGCTTCCGTCATTTCCACGGCGCCTGAGGCCGGCGCATAATAGGCGCTGCCTGTTTTGAGAAGACCCACGATTTCCGCACCGCCCTCCCGGGTGCGTTTTTCTATGGCTGCGAGTCTGTCCGGGGAAATCAGCTCCGTGACTGGGATTCCTGCAACCGTGGAGTATCGCGAAATAGGTACCATGGTATCTCCATGCCCACCCAGGACAAAGGCATGAACGTTTTCCACCGATACGTCGAGTTCTGCGGCGATAAAAGCCCTAAAGCGAGCGGAATCCAGGACCCCGGCCATGCCGATTACCCTTTGTTTGGGAAAACCGCTTGTTTCCAGGGCCACATGGCACATGGCGTCGAGAGGGTTGCTCACAATGATCAGGATGGATCCGGGCGCCGCCGCGGCCGCTTCTTTCACGACGCTTTTCATGATGCCCATGTTGGTGGCGAGCAGATCGTCGCGGCTCATACCCGGTTTTCTGGGGATCCCGGCCGTGATGATGATAACATCCGAGTCTTTCGCCTCCTCGTAGCGGTTGGTGCACCCGAGAACCTTGCAATCGTGTTTTTCAATGGGAGCAGCCTCCGCGATATCCAGTGCCTTGCCTGCAGGCACGCCTTCGAGCACGTCCAGCAGGACCACATCCGCCAGTTCTTTTTCAGCCACCCGCATCGCTGCCGTGGCACCGACATTTCCCGCGCCGATAACGGTCACCTTTTTTCTCATGATCCCACTCCTTCATTTCATTCTTCAGTTGATCCGAAACTCGCTTTGATGAATTCCCGGTTGAACCGGGCGATGTTGGAAATCGATATCTCTTTGGGGCAAACGGCCTCGCATTCCCTCTCATTGCTGCAGTTGCCGAACCCAAGCTCATCCATTTTTCTCAGCAGAGATAAAGCTCGCCTTGCCGCTTCGGGTTTTCCTTGGGGGAGGAGAACCAGATGGGAGATCTTGGCACCCACAAAAAGCATGGCAGAAGCATTGGGGCAGGCGGCAACGCAAGCCCCGCAGCCGATGCAGGCCGCCGCGTCCATGGATAGTTCGGAGTTCTGCGGGGGCACCGGTAGGTTGTTCGCCTCAGGAGCGCTCCCTGTGTTGACCGAGATATAGCCGCCCGCTTCAATTATGCGCTCCAGCGCGCTTCTATCCACCACAAGGTCTTTCAATACCGGGAAGGCTTTCGCGCGAAAAGGCTCGATAACAAGGGTTTGGCCGTCTTTGAAGTGGCGCATGTGAAGCTGGCACAGGGTGGTTCCCTTTTGGGGACCATGAGCCAAACCGTTCACGACGGCGCCGCAGGATCCGCAGATTCCTTCCCGACAATCATGCTCAAAGGCTATGGGTTCTTTTCCATCGAGAATGAGTTTTTCATTGACCACATCAAGCATTTCCAGAAAAGACATATCGGTTGAGATGCGCTCAGCTTGATAGGTTTCGAAATGTCCTTTGTCTTCGGGATTTTTTTGTCGCCAGACTTTGAGCTTCAGGTTAAGGGTGGTCTCGGTCATTTATAGCTCCTTGTTGCAAGCTCAACATATTCAAAGCGGAGCGGCTCACGATGGAGGGCCGCCGCCTTACCTTCTCCCTGATACTCCCAGGCGGCCACGTAGCTGCAGGTCTCGTCCATCCTGAGGGCTTCATGTTCTTGGGTTTGAAAGGCCACGTTGAAATGACAACCGCAGGATTCCTCCCTTGAGAGAGCGTCGTCCACCATCAATTCCGCAAACTCCAGGAAATCGGTAACACGGTTGGCTCTTTCCAGGGTCTGATTCAAATCTTTCCGGGACCCCGGCACAGTGAGGCTCTGCCAGAACTCGTCCCTCAGCCTGGAAATCATTTCTTTGGCCTTGGTCATCCCTACTTCGTCTCTTGACATGCCCACGTATTCCCACAGGATCCGCCCCAGTTCACGGTGAAAATAGCTCGGTGTATGATTGCCACGGATGGAGAGCAACCGCTCCAATATCTTGGAAACCTGGTTTATGGACTCTTTGAAAGCGTCATGATCTTGTCCGACATCCGGGATTCGGGTTCCCGCCAGGTATCCTCCAATGGTGTAGGGTATGATGAAATAACCGTCTGCCAAGCCTTGCATGAGGGCGCTTGCACCGAGGCGGTTGGCCCCATGGTCGGAGAAATTGCATTCCCCAAGCACGAACAGGCCGGGAATGTTGCTCATGAGGTCATAGTCCACCCACAGTCCTCCCATGGTATAGTGGACGGCAGGGTAGATCATCATGGGAAGTTCCCAGGGACTCTGGCCGGTGATTCGTTCGTACATCTGGAAAAGGTTGCCGTATTTTTTTTGCACCACGGCGACTCCGTCTCTCCGGATGGCATCCCGCAGGTCCAGGTACACGGCATACTTTGTCGGCCCTACGCCCAAGCCTTGGTCGCAGACCTGTTTGACGTTTCGGGAGGCAACATCCCTCGGCACAAGGTTGCCGAAACTCGGGTACTTGGATTCCAGGAAATAGTTTCTCTCCGATTCAGGGATACGGTCGGGCGGCCTGGTGTCTCCGGGGTTTTTGGGAACCCAAACCCGGCCGTCGTTTCGCAGGCTTTCGCTCATAAGGGTGAGCTTGGATTGATAGGTACCGTGCACCGGAATGCAGGTCGGATGAATCTGGGTGAAAGAAGGGTTGGCGAAGAGAGCCCCGTTCTTGTAAGCACGCCATGCGGCGTTCACGTTGCTGCTCGCACCGTTGGTGGATAGATAGAAAACATTGCCGTATCCTCCTGTGGCAAGAACCACGGCGTGGGCTGCATAGGATTCCAGTTCACCCGTTACCAGGTTTCTGACCACAATGCCTCGAGCTTGGCCGTTGATGACCACAAGATCCACCAGGTCCCGCCGCGGAAACATGGTGACCCGTCCTGCGTTGACCTGGCGCATCATAGCGCCGTAAGCGCCCAGGAGAAGCTGCTGACCTGTTTGGCCCCGGGCGTAGAAGGTTCGTGACACTTGGGCGCCGCCGAAGGAACGATTGGAAAGTAAGCCGGCGTACTCCCTGGCGAAAGGCACACCCTGAGCGACGCATTGATCGATGATTTGGTTGCTGATCTGCGCGAGACGATAGACGTTCGCTTCCCTCGCGCGAAAATCCCCCCCCTTGATTGTGTCGTAGAAGAGGCGCTGGATGCTGTCTCCGTCCCCCGGATAGTTCTTTGCCGCGTTGATCCCTCCCTGGGCCGCAATGCTGTGGGCACGCCTCGCAGTGTCATGGATGCAAAAGGTCTTCACACTATAGCCCAGTTCTGCAAGGGAAGCGGAGGCCGAGGCGCCTGCCAGGCCTGTGCCCACCACGATGATTTCGAACTTCCGCTTATTAGCGGGATTGACCAGCTTTAGCTCAAAACGGTATCTGTCCCATTTGGATTCAAGAGGGCCCCCCGGGATCTTGGAGTCAAGTTTCACGAAGTCAACCTCCTTAAAGGGTAGTAAAAAGATAAAGCGGAATGGATGCGAAACCCGCTCCCAGGAGAACACTAAAGAGCATTCCAAGTTGCTGCACAAGGGGCATATACTTAGGGTGATTCAGCCCGATGGTTTGAAACCCGCTCCAGAATCCGTGGCTCACATGGACGGCCACAACAATAACCCCCAGGATGTAGAAAAAAACATAGCCGACTTGGGTGAAAGTGTTGGAAAGAATGATGAAATCATCAGTCGCTGCCTTGTCCACCAATCGAAATTTCAAGAGATGAACGATGATAAAAACCAAAATCAGGAATCCCGTGTAAGGGGCTGTGATCGAGCCGATGGTGCGGCCTCCGGCCCTTTTTTTTACCGCGTATCGCACCGGTCTGGCTTGCAGGTTCTGAACAAAAAGGATAAGCCCGAGCCCGATGTGGAGCAAGGCGAAAACCACCAGCCCAAGTTCTGCCAAGGTCACAAGGCCGCCTAGGGAATGGAGCTTCTCAACGTAGGAAAGAAAAGCCTCTCTTCCTTGATAAATAGTCAGATTTCCCAGGAGATGGATGAGTACGAACGAAGAGAAGCCCAAGCCCGTGACGGCCATGATTTGCTTCTTGCCGATCGAGGAACTGAAGGTTCGTATCAACCAGTTCATTTTGTCTCCTCCCGCCCGCAAACTTTTCTTCGGAGCCGCCGGAGCTTCTCGAAAGTAATGAGACTCACTAGAGGCTTGCCTTGCACACGGCCTCCAGTGCGGCAGCCATGGCTTCATCCTCTTTGCGAATATCGTCCAATGTTTTCGCCTTCACGGAATCGGGTTTTTTTTCAATGCCGTGTTTCCATTTCAGAAATTGCTCTCCCGTGGTGGGGTAGAGAGCGTAGATGAGAAGCTCAAATTCGTCTTTGGCAAGGTCTCCAATTTTTTCCCGCGCCTTTGATAGTTCTGGCTCCAGATAATCCGCCGCACGCCCCGTGATCGGTGTTTCGCCCCGCTTGTAGCCTTTCAGGACCTTTTTCTGAACTTCAGGATCTACCGGTGTGGGCGTCTTGCCGTAAAGGCCGTAAACGAGATCTTTAACTTCGTTCGTCACCATTTTGTATTTGCCGAAAAGAACATTGAGCACAGCCTGGACACCCACAATTTGAGAGGTCGGTGTTACAAGAGGAGGCGTGCCGAGTTCCCGCCGAGTTATGGCTACCTCGCGGTACACTTCCGGCAGACGATCGAGTGCCTTGGCGTCTTTGAGCTGGCTTACCAGATTTGAAATCATGCCGCCCGGCACCTGGTGGATCAAAACACCGGTGTCGATGACGGACATTGTGTGTTTGGCTAGATAATCGCGGTATTTCGGGGCGACCTTCTCGATGTGCTCGCCGCATTTCAGAAGCAGGCTGAGATCAAATCCGGGGTCCCGGTCCGTTCCGACAAGGGCGGCCACGATTGGCTCCACAGCGGGCTGGGAGGTTCGAAGAGCGAAAGGGGCCAGGCAGGTGTCCACTATGTCAACCCCGGCTTTAATGGCTTCCAGATAGACCATTGAGGCCATGCCGCTTGTGTAGTGAGTGTGAAGGTGGATGGGAACCTTGATGACCTTTTTCAATTCCGTTACCAGCTTGGCGATATCAAATGGCGCCATGATGCCGGCCATGTCTTTTAAGCAAAGGGAATCGGCACCCATTTCCTGGATCTCCTTGGCCTTGGAGAGGTAATAGTTGATGTTGAAAACATCTCCGCCCATTCTCCTCTCCGTCAGGGAATAGCAGATGGTCCCCTGAAAATGCTTTCCGTTGGCTTTGATTCTCTCCACCACGGTTTCAAAGTTCCGAAAGTCGTTGAGAGCGTCGAAAACACGGAAAATATCCATGCCTGCTTCACAGGTCTTGTCGACAAAGAGCCTCGCCACATCGTCGGCATAATTCCTGTAGCCCACGAGATTTTGCCCGCGCAGCAGCATGCTGAAGGGGGTTTTCTTGATGTATTTCTTGAGCGTCCTGATCCGCTCAAAGGGGTCTTCACCCAGAAAGCGGTGCATGGTGTCGAAGGTCGCTCCTCCCCACACCTCCATGGCCCAAAAGCCCACTTCGTCCATTTTCTCGGCGATGGGCAGCATGTCCTCGGTCCTCATCCTGGTCGCTAGAGTGGACTGGTGCCCGTCTCTGAAGGTATTATCCTGGATGCTGATTGCGTTTTTGACTCCCCCTTCCAAAAATGTGTTCATGCTCCACCGCCTTTCTTTATAGTGCGTTTATGTTTTTAGCATTCAGGGTTCAGGAAGGATTATTCCTACCATGAAAGCCCTTAACACGGAAAATGCCTGCTGACGACCATCTTCAAAGGAGAATTAACCATCTCAAGTCAATTTTTCTTCTTACTCGAAATTCGATTGTGGGTAAAGAGAAAAATGTCCGTGGCGGATTTGAAATTGCCCCTTGCAAACAGCCATGCTATAGTAAAAGTATCATGGGGTGCTTGCATTTTTTTTCTTCAGGGTGGGTGGAAAGCCATGCCGATTTACGAATATGAATGTATGAGTTGTCGGGCTGCTTTTCAGCGGCTTGTCATGAAAAAGGAGGAGGAGCCGGATGTCCGATGCCCGAAGTGCGGGAGTGAGGAAATTAAACGGCTGATTTCACGCGTTCACCATCATGCATCCGAAGAGGATCGTTTGGCGGCATACGATCCGAAGGCTGCGAAGGAAGACCGTTTCTTCAGGGACAGCCGCAACATCGGTCTTGCCGCCAAAAAGAGAGCCCGGGAAATGGGGGTCGATCTGGGACAAGGATTTGAAGAGAAACTCGAAAAGCTCAGAACCGATCCCGGCAGTGTCATCAGGGATAGCGAATAGAAACCTATGTCAGGGAAGGAAAGCATTACACGAGTGGGGGATCTGGTTCTCGTCCATCATGAGAATCAGCCGATCGTCTACGCACGCATCGAGGCCATCGAGCCTGACGTGAAGAAAAACTGGTTTCAGGTCTCCTTGATGATTCTGACGATTCCCCCGCAGTCTGTTACGTGGATTCTTCGGGAGGAATATATCAACGGAGAGGGTTTTACGATGGGCGGAAAGCCCATGAAACTGGAAAGGGTGAAGAGAGATCTTTCCGGCCTTCCTTCAGAGGAGAACGGAGGCGCTGCAAAATCAAAGGGTCCCTGCAAAACATCGAAGGTCCTTAAATTTAAGAAACAGCACTGATGCTTGTTTACGGGTTCGACGAGCATGCTTCGGCGGCTTTTTCTGAGGTGGGGATGGGTGGAGTAAGGCGGTTTTTTTTAAGATCGGCTTTGGCTGCCGCTTTCGCTTTTGTGATTTGCAGGATTTTCTTTCCGGGTGCTTCACCCCTCCGTGTAACAATCCTTGCTGCGGTCATGCTCTTGCTTGCTTATTTGTTCGAATACACGAGAAGAAAGGATCAAGGAGGAACCTATGGGAGCCCATAGCAAGATGGTTTTTTCATTTGATGAAGGCGACAGCAAAAACAAGAAGCTCCTTGGCGGCAAAGGCGCCAATCTTTGCGGGATGACGCAGATCGGACTCCCGGTGCCGCCCGGGTTTGTCATTTCTACGGAAGCATGCCTCTCATACCTATCCAGAAACAAGAAGGGGTTGGACGGAACGCTAATGGAAGACGTGAGAAGTGCCATGCAGGAGCTGGAGAAGAAAACCGGCAAAGGCTTCGGCGATCCTGCTCGGCCCCTTCTTGTATCGGTTCGATCGGGCGCGGCTATGTCTATGCCCGGCATGATGGATACCATCCTGAATTTGGGTTTGAATGAGGCCACACTGAGTGGCTTGATCAAAGCGACAAAAAACGAACGGTTTGCTTACGACGCTTATCGCCGTTTGATCCAGCTTTTCAGCACCGTGGCATTGGGAATAAGAGATGAGGATTTTGATTCTGCCTTCAGAGTGATAAAGGATAAACATAAAGCTAAAAGTGATCTTGAGTTGGATGCCGCCGCCTTGAAGGAGGTTTGCGAGAAATTTCGCGAAATCGTTCAAAAAAATACCAAAAAGCCCTTTCCGGAGGATCCCTATCACCAGTTGGAAATTGCCGTGGAGGCGGTTTTCAAATCATGGATGGGGAAAAGGGCTGTGGACTATCGAAGGGAGTTTCAAATCACACCGGAGATGGCTGATGGGACCGCGGTCAACGTGTGCACGATGGTGTTCGGAAATTTGGGTGATGACAGCGCTACGGGCGTCGCCTTCACCAGAAACCCCGGCACGGGGGAAAACAGGTTGTACGGCGAGTACATGATCAACGCTCAGGGAGAGGATGTGGTTGCGGGAATAAGAACGCCAAAGCCCATCAGCGAAATGAGAAGAGACATGTTCAAGGTTTATAAGCAACTCGAGAAATTGCGACACACCTTGGAAAATCACTACCGGGAGGTCCAGGACTTTGAGTTTACCGTTGAAAAGGGAACGCTTTACTGCCTCCAGACCAGAAACGGCAAAATGAATGCGGCCGCCTTTATAAAAACCTCCATTGACATGGTGAATGAGGGGCTGATCAACGAGGAACAAGCCATTCTTCGAATTCAACCTGAAATGCTTGATCAGCTTCTTCATCCAAGGTTGGATCCCCATGCCAAGGTGCAGGTTCTTGCTCAGGGGCTGCCGTCTTCGCCGGGCGCCGCTTCGGGGAGGATTGTTTTTGATGCAGATCGGGCGGAAAGCAAAGCCAAACTGGGAGAAAAGGTCATCCTTGTTCGGGAGGAGACCAAACCGGACGACATCCATGGTTTTTTCGCCGCTCAGGGCATCCTCACGAGCCGCGGCGGCAAGACTTCCCATGCGGCGGTGGTGGCGAGAAGCATGGGCAGGCCGTGTGTCTCAGGGTGCGAAGCCATCCAAATCAACGACGCGGCCAAGGAGGCCGTGATTTCGGGCGTGACCCTTCGTGAAGGAGACGTCATCACCATCGACGGGAGCACCGGCAACGTGTTCCTGGGAATCGTCCCTACCTTGGAACCCGAGTTCGTGGAAGACCTTCTGGTCCTGCTGGAGTGGGCGGACGATATGGCGGAAATCAAGGTTATGGCAAATGCTGACACGCCCGAAAGTGTGAGGAAGGCCAGAAAGTATGGGGCCGTGGGCATCGGCTTGTGCCGGACCGAGAGGATGTTTAATCAACCGGAGCGTCTGCCGGTCGTCCGGGAAATGATTCTTGCTGAAAGCAGCGAAGAAAGGAAGAATAAGTTGAATCGGCTTCTTCCCTTTCAGCGAGAGGATTTTAAGGAGATCTTCAGAATCATGGATGGTCTTCCCACTACCATCCGCCTTCTCGATCCCCCGATTCACGAGTTCCTGCCTTCAGACGCCGAACTGGCCGAGGAGATCAACAACCTGAAGGAACTTGTCCGGACCGTGGAACTCATGGGGGCCCTTCCGGATACGCTCAAGCTCCTGGACCCCCAACTTCACGGCAAGTACGCAGCCAATCTTGAAACGATCACCCATGGGCTGGAAGAGCTCAAGAATAAGCATCTTGCCGAGAACCTGATTGCCGCGAAGGAGACCATGCTCCATAAGGTTAGAGCCCTGGCGGAAACGAATCCCATGCTCGGGCATCGGGGAGTCCGCCTGGGCATTACCTATCCTGAGATCTATGCCATGCAGATCCGGGCCGTCATGGAAGCAGCAGCCGAGTGCGTAAAAGAAAATGTTCCGGTCATGCCGGAGATCATGGTGCCTCAAGTGTGCACCCTTCAGGAATTGGTTTTCGTCCACAAACATGTGGTTCAGATTCACAAGGATGTGGAGAAGAAATTCGGCGTCAAGGTCCCTTACAAATTCGGGACCATGATTGAAGTGGTAAGGGCATGCATGCGGGCGGGGCGCCTTGCGGAGCTGGCCGAGTTTATGTCCTTCGGCACCAATGATCTTACTCAAGCCACCTTTTCATTCTCAAGGGAAGACGCAGAGAACAAGTTTTTGCCCCTTTATAACGAACGCGGCATTTTACAGCACAACCCCTTTGAGATCCTGGATATAAAAGGGGTGGGCCGCCTGATGATGATCACTGTGGAATGGGCCAGAAAGACTCGGCCGGACATTAAAGTGGGGATCTGCGGAGAACACGGGGGGCATCCGGACGCCATCCGTTTGTGCCACCATATCAAGCTCAGCTATGTTTCCTGTTCCCCCTTGCGTGTTCCCATTGCGAGGCTCGCAGCAGCCCATGCGAAATTGAAGGAAGGGGAATACCAACTTGTTTAATGAGGACATTTTATAGTCGCTGATGGGCCAGCTCATAGATTCTTTGGGTAATCCGGTAGAGTTTTTCAAAGGCAAGTTCCGTGTTACGTTCCAGTTCTTTGCGGTTTAGTACGTCCTTTTGGAAAAAAGCGACCGCGTTCTGGAAGTTAAGACGCGAGAGGGATTCAATGTGTTCCACAACGCCGAGCTTGTGGAATCGTCGGCCGAGATAACTCATCTTTTTTAGAACTGCTTCTTCTTTCAGTTCCGCATTTTTACGATTGCACAAGGATCTGGCGACGATCCAATAAGACTCTAGAAAAGTCTTGATGATGCCGGACCAGACCGGGAGCTTCTCAAAGCCGAGTTTGGAAATCTTGAAACCGCCCTCGCCCCCCGCTTGCATAATCAAAGACGCTTGGAGAAAAGAATCAAGCACGGGAAGGATGGTTTGCCTGAGGACATCGCTCCCGTTGAGAAAGAACTCATGCTTCAATAGGTTTTTCATGAAGTCACAGTCCGACACAAGGGCATCCATGCTTTTGATCTCTTCTCGACCCGTCAGCAAGGAAGTGGCGACAAAAGCGTTTGGAAGAAAAAAGTGAATAATGCTGTTCTTGTAATATTCGAGTTCCAGCTTTTTTTCATCTTCCACAAAATAAAAGGCTTCTTCTTCCGAATCCACCTCTTCCAGGTCCTCCACGATCTTCCAACCGATCAGAAGGGATAAGGTCTCCTGAACCGCCCTGGGAAGATCATTCAAACTGGCTGCGAGGGGAGCGTCGGTATCCTTCAAAGCGCCCAGGAGCATTTCGACGGTGCCCAGGAGTTCGGAGTATAGAAAACCCCTGCGGTGATAGGCCAAAATCGCCGTCGCCACCAGGGAGAGGGGGGTAACCAGGGTGACCTCGTTGATGGCTTTGGCGATCTCAAAGGAAAACCGTCGGGTTGTTTCTGCCATGGATTTCCCTGAGTGAGCCAGATAATCGTTTAGGGAAAGGGGTTGGCCGAAGCGCAAGTAAACCTTGCCGTACTTTCTTTTGAGAATCCTTCTCGCGCCGATGACATGCTTGAGGCTTTCCCTTTCCTTAGACCCCCCCCTTAGTTCCTTGATGTAGGACTGCTCCTCCAGAATGCGATCGTAAACGATAGAGGCCGGCACAAACACAAGATCCTTACAGTATCCCTCTTTGTGAGCGTGCAGAAGGATGGAAACAAATCCTGTTTTAGGTAGAACCAGTTTGCCGTTTCTGCTTCGCCCTCCTTCGATGAAGAACTCGATAGGATGCCCTTCCTGGAGAAGAGCTTTGATATAGCGACTAAAAACCTCCACGTACAGCCTGGGCTGATTGAAGGAGCGACGAATGAAAAAGGCGCCGCTCTTTCTGAAGATGTGACCTGCAGGCCAAAAGGTTAGATTGCTTCCCGCAGCGATTCTCGGAATGTGCATGTGGTTGGCGTGAAGTACGTGATTAAGGATGAGATAATCAATATGGCTTTTATGAGAAGGGACATAAATGATCGGCCCTCTTCTCGCCCACTCTCTCACCGTCGCGAGGGTGGAAGCTTCCACATCGATGCCTTCGAAAATCCTTTTCCAGAGCCACTTGAGCATCATGTCGAAAAGACGAACGTAGGTGATATTGAAATCCGCCGCGATTTCGTCGAAATATTCGCCTGCCCGCTTTTTCAATTCCCACAGCTCTTTTCCCTCGGAGCCGGCGACGGCTTCGATTTTTTCGCTCACCTTTTTATCCATCAAAACGATCTCTTTGACCTGATCCCTGGACTTCATGGTCGGACCCAGGATGACTCTTTTTTGTTGGTCGATGCTCTCGATGAGCACATCCTTTATTTCCAGGGCCGTCTCATTAAGGGGGCGCTCCGCAGGTTGGCCCCGGAGGTAGTCCTGAAGGTTCAATGGAGGACCGAAATCCACATAGGCTCTGCGGTGATGTCTGAAAAAAAGGACGCTTTTCCTGATGAGTCCCGCATAGTCCTTGTATCCAAAAAAAATATCCTTAAGATTTGTGGTGTCCTTTTCAGGGCCTTCTTCGAAGAGCACAAGCTGAGGAACCAGAAATATGGGACGTTCCATATCTTTCTGGGTTTCCAGCAGAAACTGGAGGTGATCCTTTTCTTCGTGGACAAAACGCCGGACAAAACGTTTGGGATCGATGAGAAATATAAGGCATGTGACGCCCTCTTGGACGGCTTTGCGGTAAAAACCCGTCTCGTAAGGACTGGGGAATCGATGGTGGCGGTAGAGATAGGACAGGTGAGAAAAGGCAACCCGAGAAAAATCGGTTAATGGAAGCAAGAGCGAGATATTGGTGTCAAAGGCAATCTTCGGATGGGGCAGACGTTTGAGCTTGAAGTGATAGTGATTAAGGAGATAGTCGAGCTTGCTTCGATACTTGAGAGCAAAAACGATCGTCCCTTCCTTGTGCATTTGTTTTAACTTCTCCTTTGCGCTTTCATTGAGCTCCGTTCGCTTGAAGAGGCGGTAGAGCATCCAGCCCAGAAGGAATCGTGGTTTGAAATCGAGCACGTAAGGGTAGTAGATTTTTTCGCCAAAGGTATCCAAGGTTTGTTTCCTTGTTTGACTATGGATAGAGATAATTGGATTCAGTTTTCAAATCAAGTGTTTTGTAGCACGACGCAGCAGATGGACTTTTTGGGAAGCCGTCAAAGTTATATTGACAAAGGAGACTAATCCTTTCTAAGATAGATAAAAAAGCCGAGGGAGGAAATCATGTTCACACCCATGGTCATTGCAGGATTAACCGTGGATCCTCTGACCAACAGCCCCATCGTCATCCTCAAAGAGATAGAAGGAGAAAGGACCCTGCCGATTTGGATCGGGCTTCTGGAGGCGACCGCGATTGCAAGCGAGCTGGAGGGCATTAAATTTTCACGACCCATGACCCACGACCTTCTCAGAAATATAATGTCGATGGTGGATTTAAAGGTGAACAAGATTGAGGTTTGCGACCTCAAGAACAATACCTATTTCGCTTTGATCCATGTAACCCACAAGGGGAAGGAACTCTCCATTGATGCCAGGCCGAGCGACGCTTTGGCCATATCCCTGAGAATGGGAGCCCCCATTTTTGTGGCTGAAGAAGTGATCCGCAAATCCGCGAAAATTGATCTGAAAGCCGAACCCGAAGACAAATCGGAACAGGGGAAAAAGTGGCAGGAGATCCTCGAAAAGCTCAGTCCCGAAGATTTTGGAAAATATAAGATGTAAGGAAACCTTCCTTTGGACCATGATCATTGATCTTCATACCCATACGTTATTCAGCGATGGAGCGCTGATACCATCCGAGCTTGTTCGAAGGGTGGCGATCGCAGGCTATGTCGCAATCGCGATTACCGATCATGCGGACTCCTCGAACCTTGATCATCTAGTTCCTCGTATGATCCGCGTGGCTGAGGATCTCAACAAAACCCAGTTTGTTACCGTTATACCAGGCGTTGAACTCACGCATGTCCCCCCCGAGCTGATTGGTTCGCTTGTCAGGAAATCGAGAGATCTGGGGGCCAAGCTGGTGGTCATCCATGGAGAAACCATAGTTGAGCCGGTTGCCCCCGGCACCAACCGGGCGGGACTGGACGCGGGAGCGGACCTCATCGCCCACCCCGGCCTTCTCAGCATCGATGAAGCGCGCCTGGCGGCACAAAAAGGGATCTTCCTGGAGATCAGCGCCAGGAAAGGCCACAGCCTGACAAATGGGCACGTGGCGAGACTTGCCTCGGAGGCGGGCGCATCGCTGGTCCTCAATTCAGACGGCCACGCTCCCGGAGACTTTCTGAATGAGGCCCTGGCCCCAAAAATAGTTCAGGGAGCGGGACTTTCACCCGATGCGTTCAGCGAGCTTCAATCCAATGCAAGCCTTCTTCTCAATCGCCTTGGCTATTCACTTTCATGAGAATACACGCATCTCTCTGTGAGCTTTGCCTTCTTTCATCACGGCTCATTCCGGGATGAAAAACCCTTCCTCATTGCCGGGAGAGGGTCAAGGGACTGTGCCTTATTGAGGTCTTTTTTGGTTTGTTCGGTTTTGTCGCGGCCGAGAGCCTGCATTAGGAGCGCGATGTTCAATTACGAGTACGTAGGGAATTTGCACATTCATTCACTGCACTCCGACGGCGGGGCCACGACCGAGGAGATTGCGCGGAAAGCGGCTGCGACGGGCCTGGATTTCATCTGCCTGAACGACCACGCCCACATGGCCGATGCTCTTCATCTGGATGAAGAAGGTTATTACGGCAAACTGCTTGTGATGGTGGGCCTTGAAATTGGGGTGCGCTATCATCATTACCTCGCATACGACATCCATGACAAACCAAGCCGCCATAACCTGAACGCTCAGGAAACGATCGATTGGGTTAACAGCCGGGGTGGATTCGGGTTTATGGCCCATCCTTTTGAAAAAGGCATGCCTTTTACGGAGAAATCCATTGCGTACACATGGAATGATCTTTCCGTCACAGGCTACAGCGGCGTGTGCATTTGGAATTTCACCTCCCGATGGAAGGAAAGAGTCAAAACCGTGCTCCACGGTCTTTTTTTTCTTGCCTTTAAAACTCAGACACTCAGGGGACCGAGCCCTGAAACTCTTTCCTTTTGGGATCAGGAGAGCCGCAATAAAAGGGTTGTAGCTGTTGGGGGTTCAGACGCTCATGGGACTGTTTTCAAGTGGGGATCGCTGTGCCTGACCCCTTTTTCTTACAACTACCTCCTTCATTCCATCAACATCCACGTCCTGCTCAAGAACAAGCTTTCGTCCGCTTTTTCTGAGGCAAAGCAGGAAATCTACGAGGCCATGCGAAACGGTCGTCTTTTTGTCGCTCATGAAAACCTAAGCTCCGCCAAGGGCTTTCGGTTTGATTTTTTATGCAGTGACGGATCCGATCTTTTCATGGGCGAAGAAGCTCCTTTCATGCCCGGCCAGTTTGTTGTGGAGTCACCTGAGGAAGGCAATATCCGGCTGATCAAAGACGGTGTGCTTATGGAAGAGCGGCTCGGGAAAGAGGCGATATTCTCTGTGGCCGAAAAAGGGGTGTACAGGGTGGAGGTTTACAAGCATCTTTTCTTGTTCGGCTGGCGACCGTGGATTTTCTCGAACCCGATTTATCTCAGATAGCTTCTCTCCTTGACATATTCGAGGTTTCCGAGGAAAATCGCCTCCACTGCCTGGGTGGCGGAATTGGTAGACGCAAGGGACTTAAAATCCCTCGGTACTTGTGTACCGTGCCGGTTCGATTCCGGCCCCAGGCACTTGAATTTATAAACTTTATGGAGACTTAGAAAACAAAGCTGTCGACAGGTCGTCATCAGAAGCCTTTATCGCTCCCTGCTTCTCTAAGGTTTTAGCATCGCGAGGATGGCCGACAACTGAAGGTCGATGTATTTATTGAGGGTAAGACGCTTTCTAAAATGCCAGTGTTTCAGGATCCACATATGGGCGATCATAATGATGTTGTATGCCGCCAAGTCTACGTCCACCTTCCGGAAGATACCGTATTCGATTCCCTCCTGGATCATTTCGGCAAAAATCTTGCTCACTTCCACCTCGAGTTGCATGATGTGCGCTTTGGAGGGCTTGTCAAGGGAGTTGGACTTTTGATACATCAGAAGCGCCTTCTCTTTCTGCTGGTCAACCACCTTGAAATAAAGCCCGATGGCGCTCGTAAGTTTTTCTATGGGATCATCGATTCCATGAATCATCTTGATTAGATTCTCACGGAAGAGAGTCAACATGTCTTCCATGATCATCCCCATGATTTCGGACTTGTTCTTAATATAGTGATGCGTGACCGGCAGGCTCACGCCCGCCGCCTCGGAGATTTCCTCAATGGAAGTGGCATTGAAGCCTTTTTTGACATACAGGGCGCTGGCAGCATCGATGATCTTTTTCCTGACCTTGCCGGCATCCGCAATTTGGTCAAGCACGGTGAGCTGTGTTTTATGTGTGTCCATATTGAGTCACCATAGGAGAAAGGCTTAAAGGATCCCACGTGGACATCGCTGTTCAAAACGCCGTTGGGTGGGAAGAAAACACTTTGATTTTTACAACATCCAGCCTTATGGGTCAAGGAAAAAGACGGCACGGGACGTTACTGCCGCGATGGCTCACGCAAAAGTGCCGGGGGTCGGGCCACGGCAACTCTTTGATATCGGACTAATAGTCCTGATTGGAGCCCCTGATATGGGCCTATAATTCATTTTTTGAGGGCAAAAAGCGGTTTTTCAAAAACCTATGGCCGGAGCAAAGCGACATTTCATTTCGGGCTCCGGGAGGCGGCAGATGGAAATTGAATATAAGGATTTTTTAGAAGCCAAAAACAACTTTATAAGCTTGCAGAACACCTATTTTTGGGGCCTTAATGCCTAGCCAAACATATTTGAAATTTCGTAACACTTGGGCTTTTTGAAAACACCTTAAGCACCAAGCATGGGGGTCCCTCTCAAAACTGCAAAACGAAGACGCCACACCACACTGTTTCAGCTTCAGGCAACGGGTGAGGCGGGCGGAGGTCGTCCGAGGTAAGCCCACGAACGCTCAGCCCTAGAAGTTACCGTGAAGCCCCGCCGCCCCCCGCCTTTGCCGCCCCCTGCTTTCGAATTCCTCCCCGGTTCTCTTCGTTTTCAGTTTTGAGAGGGACCCCCATGCCCGACGCCGGAATCGCTGAGTTTCAAAAAGCCGAAGTGTTACCAATTTTCTAAGAGATAATCTCTCAGACTTGAAAAGTTAGAAGCTAATAATCAAGAACATGCCGTGGTCTGACCCCCCGGCAGAAAATTCCCACTTCACCATCGCAAATATCCGAAGGATGACGTGATCTTGTTGTGGGAAGAGGTAAAGCATGTTATCATAGTGGTGAACGTCTTTGGGAGATTGCCTTGGGGCACTGTGCGTAATCCCGCAAAGAGAAACGGCTAATGGTTGTTACCCCGATTCCTGGAGAAAAGAGCCCTTGTCGTTTACGTCCCTTCCATGGGATCGCCTCTTATGGCCTATTTCGAGACGACACATACCACTTACAACCCGGAGCCTGATTTTACCAGGCCGCGACTGGAGCTGTCTCAAGATGTGCGTAATCGCATGCTTCAACGGCTGCGGGTACTTTATCCTCATTCGGCGGCTCAAGAAGCTCTCGCCGGAATAGAGCGTATTCTGCAGGTGTTTCACGCCCATAAGCCGATCGAGCTTATGGAACGTGAGCGCAACTTCAATCCGGCAGAACGCTTCACGGAACGCGACGTCATTCTTATCACCTATGGGGATCTTCTTTACAAAAAGCGACAGTCCCCTCTCAAGACCCTGGGGGATTTCTGCGATTCTTACCTAAGGGGATCAGTCAACACCATCCACATCCTTCCTTTCTTTCCCTCCTCATCTGACCGCGGATTCTCGGTTATCGATTTTGAGACGGTGGACCCGCTCCTCGGATCGTGGCGCGACATTGAAGCGTTGGAAGCTCATTACCAGCTTATGTTCGACGGTGTCATCAACCACATCTCTTCCAAGAACCGTTGGTTTGTTGAATTTCTGGCCGGTAATCCTGACTATGAAGACTTCTTCATCTGGTTCGCTTCAGAGGAGGAGCTTACCCATGCACAGAGGCGTATGATTTTCCGTCCCAGAACCACCCCGATTCTGACCCGCTACGAAACCCTTAAAGGACCACGCTACGTGTGGACCACTTTTTCGCCCGACCAAATAGACCTCAACTATAAAAATCCCAAGGTTCTTCTAAGGGTGCTTGAGATTCTTCTGTTCTACGTGCGCCAGGGCGCTGATATCCTCAGGCTGGATGCCGTAACCTACCTTTGGGAGCAGCCTGGAACAAAATGCATCCACCTGGAGCAAACTCACGATATCATCAAACTGCTGAGGCATATGCTGTCAGTGGTCGCACCCCATGTGGCCCTTGTTACAGAGACCAATGTTCCCCACAAAGAAAACATCGCCTACTTCGGGAACGGCGGTGATGAAGCGCACATGATATACAATTTCGCCCTTCCGCCGCTCGTACTTCACACCTTTTACACAGAGGATGCGAGGGTTCTCTCTGAATGGGCCGAATCCCTCACTTCCCCCTCCGAGACGGCCACCTTTTTCAATTTTCTCGACTCCCACGACGGGATCGGCCTCCCGGGGGCCAAGAACATTTTGTCGCCCGAGGATATTGACCGAATCTGCCGCCGCGCAGCGGATCACGGAGGCTTTATTTCCTACAAGACCTCAGAGGACGGCACGGAGGTCCCCTATGAGGTCAACATGACCTGGTACAGCGCACTCAACAAAAAAAAGGACGGGGACTCACCGCGAATTCGGATCAAGCGTTTTATCGCTTCCAGGGCCATTGCTCTGGTCCTTCAGGGGGTCCCCGGCATATACCTGCACAGCCTCTTCGGCACCCACAACGACCATAGCGCAGTCGAAGCAACTCGCGGGAAACGGGGCATCAACCGCTCAATTGCGGATCTTCGATCTATACTGAGATCCATGAACCACCCTAAGAGCAAGAAATACAGAATCAATCTGGACCTCGGCAAAATGATCAAGGCGCGGACCGGACACCGCGCCTTTCACCCCAACGGTTCGCAGAAAATTCTTTTTCCATCCACGGCTGTGTTTGCCTTGATGAGAACATCTCCTGAAGGGGACCGAACTGTCCTGACCCTCACGAATGTGACCCGAATCAAGCAACGTGTTGAAATCGCGATCGAAGACGTGAAAAGATATGAAGGGCCTTGGCAGGATCTTTTAAGCGAAAAAAAGGTCGGCCCCAGGAAGGATAAACTCCTCATCACCCTCCAACCCTATGAGGTGCTGTGGCTGACCCCTCAATCATAGGCTCCTTTGAATGAGGGGTGCGATCAAAAAGGCAGGTTAGGCGTTTTGATAACGTTTGCGGCAGGTGATAGAGTCGAGAAGGGCAGAGAAGATTCTATTGTCCAACGGCATGTGACGAAAACCGTTTTTGCAGTCTGAGGAGGAAACTTGGAGGCAAAAACAAAAAGCTGCGTGACCTTAAGAGAAGTCGGTTCGGGAAAAGGGCATGTAATTCCATTGCCGTGTGTGATCGGACGGGGTAGCGAGGCCGATTTGAAGATTCCCGATTCAGGTGTTTCCCACAGACACGCGCGGATCTTCTGTGCCGACGACGGATTGTGGATCGAGGACCTGCAAAGCCGAAACGGGGTTTACCTCGAAAACCGGAGAATTGAGGGAAAGCATCCGCTGCGGGAGGGCGATCGGGTTTTTCTAGGCGGGACCGGATTGATTGTCCACTTGGAAAAGGCGCCTGCGGCAGAAGAGACGATCATCATGCAAGCCCTTGAGAAATCGCAGGGTCGGGAATTGAATTGTGAAAGACTCGCCCTCATCTATGAAGTAAGTGCGGACCTTGCTGAGAACAGGGATTTAAAAGAGTTGGCCGGCAGCGTCTTTGCTAG
>JAFGDM010000014.1 GCA_016932115.1 Deltaproteobacteria bacterium
CCCCGTTGTTTTAATGCTCCACCCCGAATACTCTTCGTTTTGCAGTTTTAAGAGGGACCCCCATGCCTGATGCTTGCGATTTTTCAACCAGCTAAATTGTTACGACGATTCTAAAGACGTCTTATTAAAGAAAGGAACTGCTATGAACCAAGATAGTCGAGCTTTAATCAACAGAGACGAGACAATCCTGGTCATCATCGACATGCAGGAGAGGCTTTTCCCCGCCATGGCGGAAAAGGAAAGGCTTCTTGAAAACGTGATGAGGCTCGTTAAATTTTCCAAAATAATGGGGCTGCCGGTCCTGTTGACGGAACAGGAAAAGCTGGGAAGCACTCTTCGAGAGATCAGGGAAGAGGTCAGGGAGGTAGAGCCCATCGACAAGGTTGACTTCAATTGCTTTCGGTGCGAGCACTTTCGTATAACCGTTGCGGGACACCAAAGGAAAACACTCCTCCTCGCGGGGATCGAGGCTCACATCTGCGTGGCCCAGACAGCACTTCACGCTGCATGCGAATACACGGTCCACGCTGTCGGCGATGCGATCGCTTCGCGCTCGCCTCACAATCATCGAATCGCCGTGGAACGGATGATGCGGAGCGGTATCACCGTCACATCCACTGAAATGGCACTTTACGAAATCCTCGAAAGAGCCGGAAGCGACACCTTTCGAGCTGTTTTAAAGTTGGTGAAGTGAAGATTTCCGGGCAGGGGGCGGGATCGAAAGAAAATGACCTTCGTCGCCTTTAAAAACCCCGTTTTTAGACTAAAAAATGATCAGAAGGGAGCAAACCAGGTGGTCATGCACTATCATCTTCACCTTGTGCCGAGGGAACGAGGTGGCCCGCCCCTCCCGATTACGAACTGGGAGCCTAAACCGGCGAATATGACGGACTTGCAGGCGACGGCTGCGAAAATCACCGCCGCATTACACTGTTGATATGATCATTCGAGGATCTCTACATTCCAGTAGAAATAGTCCCTCCAGCTTTCGGGGATCTTCTGATATCCGACGGTGATCCTGATGGCGGGAACCCAGGTGGGCCGGCCCGGTTCCCTGATGAGCCTCATTGAGGCTTCTGCCGGTGTGCGGCCGCCCTTTTTCCTGTTGCATTCCACGCAGCAGGTTACGATGTTTTCCCATTGAGTTTTGCCTCCACGGGACTTGGGAATCACATGATCGTAGGTCAGCTCTTCGGAGGGAAATCTGTTGCCGCAGTATTGGCAGTGAAAGCGATCCCTAGCGTAAATGTTTTGTCTTGAAAAGCGAATGTGGCTTTTGGGGCGCTTGATCAACTGCAGCAGGCGAACCACAGACGGCAGTTTGATCGTGAAGCTGAAGGAACCTATCTCGCGGTTGTACTCCTCAATCACTTCTACTTTGCCGAGGCAGAGAAGAGTGACAGCCCTTTTCCAATCGATGATCTTGAGAGGCTCATAGGTGATGTTCAAGAGAAGCACTTGTTCCATAAGCCGATCCTGTCTTCTGAGATAAAAAAATACAGGAAAAAAGCATAGGATTCAACTGAAAAATGAAGCAGTTCCGGCATATTTTAGTCGGTTCCCTAATTGACGGATCAGGAGGACCTGCCCGGCAAGGGGTGATTATGACGCTGGGCCGAGGCCGCATAGTGTCGATCGTTGAAGCCTCTGTTGACGACGTGAAGCCGGGCGCGGTGGAAGATCTTAGATCCTTCACGGTTCTGCCCGGATTCGTGGATGCTCATGTGCACCTTGCCATATCCGGAACGGAGAATGCCGAGGATCGCAAAGCGCAGCGCAAAGCATCTTTTGAAGAGGCTGCATTCGCGGTTGAAGCACATCTGAGCCGCCATATTCGGCACGGTGTGGTCGCGGTTCGGGACGGCGGAGATAAAAACGGTTATGCGCTTTTATACAAGAAGCGATTTCTTGAAGGGCGGTCGGTTCCCGTAGCCGTGAAAGCAGCCGGTCAAGCATGGCACGCTCCCGGACGATATGGAAGCCTTATAGGCACGACACCGCAGACCGGGGAGAACCTGGAAGAGGCGATAACAAGGTCGGCGATGAAGAGTGATCATGTGAAGATCGTCAACTCCGGGTTGAACAGTCTCAGCCGGTTCGGGGATGATACGGCGCCACAATTCTCCCTTGATGAACTTGAAAACGCGGTGAAGAAAGCCCACGCCTTGGGGCGCAAAGTGATGATCCATGCCAACGGGCGGGTGCCGGTAGGAATCGCGGTGGAGGCAGGGTGTGACAGCATCGAACACGGCTTCTTTATGGGCAGGGAAAATCTTGAAAAAATGGCTCGGATGGGAACGATTTGGGTTCCCACCGCCTGCACGATGGCCGCCTATGTTAAAACGCTCCCGAAGAACAGCAGGGAAGCCGAAGTGGCAAGGAGAAACCTGGACCATCAGCTTGAGCAGATCCGGACGGCAAGAACCCTGGGAGTCCAAATTGCTGCGGGAACCGATTCGGGAAGCCTCGGCGTGCACCATGGGCGTGGTCTTCTCCGCGAACTCCGGCTCCTGATGACCGCAGGATTCAGGCTTGAAGAAGCGGTGAAGTGCGCATCAGGCCTTGGAGCGGCTTTACTCGGTGTCGAAAGCCACACAGGGACCCTGGCACCCGGCAGGCCCGCCACCTTTGTGGTCGTAAGAGCCGCCCCGGCAAGCTTGCTTCAAAACCTTGATGACCCGGATCTCATCGTCGTTAAAGGAAAGGAGGTGCAAGGTGGTAAAGGCGGGCGGGAAGGCTTCACAGGAACTTCGAGGACTGACCTTCTATCAGTTCCGTGAGAAGCGAGAGCCTTTCGTCTTTGAGATCCGTGAGAAGACCGCAAAGATTTACAAGAGCAGCAGGAATATAACGCTCGAAGTGTATTTTCTTCCGAACTCGACTTAAGAATGAAAAAGCACCTAGAATCTGGAGGTTCCTTTGAATGGCAAGGTAGGGAAAACTCCGGTTGAAAACCTCAACTTTTTCAGGAAAAACCTCTGAAAGGAGCATCAGGTACTTTTCGTAAATCAATATCTTCTCTTCCTTTGACAATGGCGTATATGGATCGATAAGAAGAGAGGCAAGATCATAAGCCAGGGGCCCGAGGCGTCCGCCCTGCCAGTCGAGTATCCCGATTTCCCCTTCACGAACCATTATGTTCCGCGACTGAAAATCCCTGTGAAGGAAGTAACAATTTTCCTCAACGCAAGCCTTTGCAGCAATATGTCCCAGAGAAGATTCCAGTTCCGGCCACTCCCTCTTTAAGCGCATATAAGTACCTAGAAAAGCGTCTTTAAAATAATCCGCTTCGTACCGGCGCATGACGGTAAAATCATATTTTTCGGTCTGGCAGGTCCAGGATGGGTTAAACCCCTCGGCGCCTTTTATTTGGAGGCGGAAGAGGACCTCCACGACTTTTCCGTAAAGGGCGACCCTGGAGGCGGTTGAGGAGGCAACATCCTGAAGGTTCCTGTTCCCAAGATCCTCCGTGATAAACCATCCCTTCTCGATATTCGATGCATGGATTTTCGGGACAGGAAGACCTTTATTCCACAGGTGATCACCGATCATCAGGTAGGAATAGTTCTCTCGCCCGGCTTGGGCATCTACAGGTTCGTTCATCACAGCAATGAAGCTTAGACCCGAAGAGCGGTGACAAATCCGCCAGAATCTTCTGTTTGATCCGTCCGCCGGAACATCGTGCAGGTCAAAAACAGCCGACACCCCGGCGCGCTCTTTCAAGAAGTCACGGATAAAAGAGATGTATTCCTCTGCCGGACCGCAGCAGTTCTGAAAATCATTCATGGATAATGCCTTTGAGCCAAAATTAACTATATCATATATCACTGCCTTTGAGCCTCACTCAATGAGAGAATGACGAGGGGCGGACGGTATTCAATCAAACCGAAGAAAGTTGGATTTGAGGTAACAATTTATCAAACGGCGGAGGAACCGATTTTTGATTTTTTGCTGTCTTTTTTGATCTCTTCTTGACAGCCCCGAAACGACGTTTTATGAAACTTGTTTATACAGATCTCAACCGTGGAGGAAGCAGATGGAAAGCACCAAGGAATATTTCTTATGCGACGTATGCCAAAATAAGGATTTCACCCTCATCCACAATTTCTCTATGCGCTTTTACACGGTCAATTTCTCCGACGAACTCGTCTATGAAAGACTCACCGAAGAATGTTACCAATGCACATCTTGCAAAAAGATCTTCACCAAAGAGACAATTTCCAATAGCTTGGGTGAGTTCAAAAAAAAGCGCAAAATCAGGGAATAGGCGGAAAAAAGGGTTAAAACCTTGGCTCAAGCAGCTATGCCGGCTTCATCGGAGCATTCAGAAAATTCACAACCCTAATGAGGCCCCTCTATGACCAAGCACGATAGAAAAAAGACCTTCCCTTCAGCAGAAGAAGACGCTCTTGCAGCCCGGATGCACATAGAGTCTCCCCAGACCCAATCCCCTTCCTACAGTCTCGCTTATCTTGACCACGATTTCATCCTCTGGGACGACCTAAGAGCCGTAAGGCTTCAACTGGAACTCTTGAAACCCGAGCTTTTTCTAAGAAATTATAACATCGATTCCACCATTGTCATTTTCGGCAGCGCCAGGATTCCCGACCCGGCCAAAGCCAAAGAAATGCTGGAGGAGGCTGAGGGGGAGTTGGCGAGAAACTCTACGGATCCTGCGCTAATGATAAAAAAGGCCCGGGCGGAGAAAGCTCAACAAAACAGCAAGTACTACAAAGAGGCCAGGACTTTGACCCGCATGATTTCCGAACATTGTCGGTGCACTAAACCTAGAACGCTTGTCGTCATCACCGGCGGAGGGCCCGGTATCATGGAGGCCGCCAATCGTGGCGCTCACGACGCAGGGGCCGTGAGCATCGGATTGAATATCGTGCTTCCTTTTGAACAAGCTCCGAATCCCTACATCACACCTGACCTCTCCTTTCAGTTCCACTATTTTGCTGTGCGCAAAATGCATTTTCTCATCCGGGCCCGTGGTCTGGTGGTTTTTCCAGGCGGCTTCGGAACCATGGATGAGCTTTTTGAAACCCTCACCCTTATCCAAACCCGTAAAATTGCCTCCATCCCCGTCATCCTCTTCGGAAAGGATTTTTGGAATAGGGCAATTAATTTTGAGGCTCTGGTAGAGGAAGGAACCATCAGCCGGGAGGATCTTGATCTTTTCAAATATGTGGAGACCGCCGAAGAAGCCTGGGAGATTCTGTCGGCATTCAACGGAATATCGTCGGAATCTTGATTCAACTTACCAAGGCGGCCCTTCTTCACATCAGAGGGCTGGAAGCAAAAGAGGCTAAGGAAAAGCTAGGCAGGACGGAAACCGAGGAGCAATGAGGTGGGCTCTGGAATGGGCTCGATATAAAGGACACCTTTGATCCTCCGATCATATGGCAGACCATTCAAAACTATTTTCTGGTTTCCGCAGATCGCCATATCATCGAATACAAGGAGTTAGGACTTACACTCCTATGGTGAGTGCACTGCTTGGACCTTCTTGAGAGAACCGAATCAGAGGATATTTGGGGGAAGTACCTTGTGAATATGCGCATGAAGGGAGGAGGCGACCGGCGCATCCAACCTCTTCCGATTAGTCCATCAGGAAGCCGCCGTTCACATCGATGATTTCACCTGTTATGAAGGCTGCCGAATCAGATACCAGGAACAGAATCGCCTCTGCCACCTCCTCCGGCTTGCCCAAGCGTTTGAGGGGAATGGCGTCGATGACGGCTTTCTTTTTTTCAGGAGGCCACTCCGCGCTCATTTCCGTTTCAATCGCGTGAGGCGCCACGCCGTTAACATTGATGCCGTAAAGAGCCAGATGCCGTGCAAGGGTCTTCGTCAACGCGTCCATCCCCGCTTTCGATGGGCCGTATCCGGGCGCGGAGGTGATGTCGCCTGTCTTCCCTGCTACAGAGGATACGTTGACGATCTTTCCATATCCCTGATTTTTCATGATCTCCACCACGGCCTTGCAGCAGTTGAAGGGACCCTTGAGATTGACCCCGATAACCTGGTCCCATTCTTCCTCGGTCACGGTTTCAATCGTCCCCCTCCGGATGATGCCCGCATTGTTGACCAGGATATCAATGCGGCCGAACGCTTTGTGCGCCTGCTCGACCATCTGCTTCACTTCCGAAGCTTTCGAGATGTCGCATGCGACGGCAAGGGCTTTCCCTCCCTTTTTCCGGATCTCACTTTGAAGGCTGTCCAATCGCTTCTTTTCCAGATCGATCAAAGCAACCCCCGCTCCTTCTCTCACGAAGGCCAATGAGACGGCCTTCCCGATCCCCCTTGCCGCACCCGTCACAATGGCTGCACGACCCTCTAACTTCATCTTCTATCTCCACACTTCCCCCTCACCCCCCCCCTCTCCCCCAATCTGGCAGAGATCGTCAAAGTGAGGTACTTTATTCCTTCCCAAACATTAAATTGGGCAGAAACAGGGTGATCTCCGGGACCAAAACGAAAAGAAGTATAGCCGCCAGGGACGCCGCAAAGAAAGATAAGGATTCTTTGACGTACTCTTCCACCGAACATTCCAGGATCGTGCACCCGGCATACATCGCCGCGCCGACCGGTGGAGTCATATTGCCCACGGTAATCGTCAAAACAAAAACAAGACCAAAATGAACTGCGTCGAAACCTGCTTCGGTCGCGATAGGAAGGAATATGGGAGTCAGCATCAAAATCAGAACCGCCCCGTCTACAAACATACCGGCCATAATAAGAAAGGCCATGATGATGCTGAGCAACACGTATGGCTCGTGGCCGCTGATTCCAAGCAGGAAGTTGGCCGTGATCTCCGGAATTCTTTCCCACACGATGCCGTAACCGAAAATGGCTGATAGCGCAATGATATACATTACCGCACCCACATCGGAGGTCGTCGTCCGGGTCACCTCTTTGAATTCACGCCATTTGAGTTCCTTGTGAGCCAGTGATCCCACCAAAAGTGCATAGACCACGGCAAAGGATCCGATTTCAGAAGGAGTGAACAAGCCTCCACGCAAACCGAAAAGCAACACAAAGGGAAACAGGAGTGCCCAAACACTGTGTGAGATCGAAACGGCCACTTCTCTCAGGGTCGGCTTTTTTTCTCTTCCGGGCTCAAAATGCTTTACTCGCGCATCGACCGATACCGCAACCATATAAAAGATCGTCAAGATAGCCCCCGGTATCAAGCCGCCCGCAAAAAGCCGACCAATGGAAACCTGGCCGAGAGTCCCGTACAGGATGAATCCAATCCCCGGAGGGATGACGGGGGTGATGAGTGCGGTCCAAACATTGACGGCAACCGTGTACCCTCTGGAATACCCTCTCTTGAGCATCTCCGGGCCCAGCATCCGCGTCTCCATGGCGCAGTCCGCAATACATGAGCCTGAAACTCCACCCATCAGAGTGGAGAGGATGACATTGACCTGTGCCAGGCTGCCGCGCATGTGACCTACAAGGACATTGGAGAGGTCCAGCAGTCTTGCCGTGATCCCCGACCCGTTGAGGAGGTTGCCTGCAAGGATAAACATGGGTACCGCGAGAAGGGCAAAATTTTGAGTCTGAGATATGGCGAGCTGTATGGGGATGGTGATGGGGAGATTCAGGTTCTGAAGAAAAAACGTGAAACCTGAAATCCCTATTGCGAAAGCGACAGGCATCCCCGTAACGAGCAGAAGCAGAAACACAATGGCGGCGATCAGCATCCTTACCAGCTCTCCCCCGGCCCTTCCTGATGCAAAACGGATTTGCTCTTTCGTTTTATGCCGGTCTTTATCCTCAGGATTGTCGTCACAAACAGCAGAATTGATCCTACCGGCACAGAAAGGGTGACCCACGTATAGCTTATGCTGGGTATGCCCTGGAAGGCCCTTGCTCTTGTCGTATAGGAAAGCCATAGGCCGAAAAAGACCAGGTAGATCAAAAATCCGATTAAAACGGAGTAATTAAAAACCTTGAATACCCTTCTGACTTTTTCCGGGAACAGGTTGACGAACAAATCAATGCTCATCAGCTTTTTTTCTCTCCAGGCCACATCCGCGCTGAGGAAGCAAGACCACGCAAAAAGAAATGTACTCATGTCCATGGCCCAGTTCATGGGGTGTTTCACGACTCTTGCAATGCCCGCAAAAAAGATGAGCAGCACCATGGAGATCAGCGTGACTCGAGCAAGAAAAGACTCTGTCTTGCACACATTCCGATAGATTGTCGTCATCGTTTATCTTCTCACCCCCTGCTCATTCAGGCTAAAACCATCAACCGGCCCCTCGGATGGACGAAGGGCCGGTTGATATTCCTTTACTCCTTCTTTCCGATCTCACTGAAGATCTGGTTCTTAACATCCGCAATTTTCAAGACTTCGTACGCTTTCGCTCCGGCTTTTTTGAAAGCGGGGATGTCCACATTGTCCACCACGATCATTCCTCTCTTTGTTGTCAGGTCCGTCTTCACTTCTCTCTCGAGCTTGTCCATGATAAGCTTTGAGGTTTCGATCCCGGCTATATCGCATTCCGCAACGAGAATCTTTTGATAATCAGGGGGCAGACTATTGAACCATTTTGAGCTGATCACTTCAAAATTTACAAGCATGATGTGATGGGTCTCGCTCACGTACTTGAGGACTTCATAAAAACGTCCGGCGGGGATGTTGTTGTATACCAGCTCAACGCCCTCCATCACTTTCTGCTGAAGAGCCGGGTACATATCTCCAAAGGCAAGCGCGACAGGGGTCGCGCCGAGAGCACGGATAGACTCCTGCCAGATGGGTGCGGGAGGAGTCCGGATGCGAAGACCCTTCAAGTCCTCCGGGGTTCGGACCTGCTTGTTCGTAAAAAAATGCCTGTAGCCCTGGACCCAGCTGAAGGACAGAACCTTAAAACCATGTTTGTTGGCCAGTTCGTCAAGAAAACCCTTTATCGTCGGCGCTTTCGTGAGTTTTTCCACCTCTGCAAGATTCTCGGCAAAATAAGGGCCGTTCAGGCAAGCTATCCCCGGGACATAGTTGCCCATGCGAGCCGAGTCCGTATTTTGTCCGATGTTCGCACCCGCCCTTATCTGCTCAAGTATGTCTTCCTCAACGCCGAGCTGTGCACTGTGAAAGACTTCGATCTTGAGACCGCCATTTGTTTTCGCCTCGACACTCTTTGCCCAGTTCAGGAATCCCTGGTGGTAGGGTTCCTTTTGGCCCAGCACGTGGTTGAACTTCAGGACATACTTCTGTTGACCAAATGCGGGAGCCACAAGCAAAGCAATCGCCAGGAGCGAAATAAGAGGCACAACGACCAACAAAGAGACCTTTCGCAAAATTTGCATGGAATTCCTCCTTATTCTAAAGGTTCATGGGTTTGCACTTTTCTCTTGCCTGAATATAGTGTCTGATCCTTTCCGACCTCACCTCCTTTCAGAAAATCAAGATCGTTCCGGAATTCGTTGGAAAGCCTGCCTATCGCTTCCGACTCTTTTTCTCGGATCTCCGCATCCCGCGCCATGGGCTTCCCCCCTCTATTGGGCAAGGACTTCCGCCCACGTCGTGACCGACCACTGGGTTTTGAACAATTCATCCACAGCCGGCTTGGCCTTTGGCCGGAAGGACTCGGCGTTCGGGATCACGACCTGCATTCCCTTGCGCTGGAGATCCACCAAGATGGCCGACTCGCCGGTCTTGATCTTGTTGTTGGCCCATTCCTCCGACTTGGCGCCGGCGTCGATCTGCACATCAATCCGGCCTCCGCTTCCCTGCTCAACCAACTCCTTGAACTTCTCCGCCGCCTCCACCAGAATATGGCCGGCCTTAAAAGGACTCCCTATACGAATGATCGTTTTCTTCTCGGACGCGGCTGCGGGTTGTACCGTAGAAGCGGTCTGTGCGTATCCAAAGAGAAAACATGAAAGAGCCGCTATTGATAGAATGAATACCAACTTAGGACTTCTCATTATTCTACCTCCCTTTCATGACAAGTCATTTTTTCATCTCTTGAATCAATTTGCCGAAGAGTTCGTGGTCGCTCGCCATGAGCTTCCCAAAAGCCTCAGGCCCGAGGTAATGAAGATTGATGGACATATCCCTCGCGTTCTTTTGGAAAACCGGATCCTCCATGCCCTTTTTAAATGCATCATGAAGTTTATTTATCGCCTCCGGAGAGGTTCCTTGGGACGACACCAACCCTCGCCATTGCCCCATCACAAAATTAACACCCTGTTCCTTGACAGTCTGCACATCCGGAAATATCCCAAATCGCTTTTCAGAAAAAAGGGCGATAATCCTCAGCTTTCCAGCCTTCACATGCTCAACCCTTCAGGTGGACTCACGGAAACCGCATTCACATGGCTGCCCAGAAGGGCCGTGACGGACGGACCTCCACCTGCAAAGGGGATATGATTGAATTTCACACCCGCTGCCTTTTCAAAAGCAAGGGCAATCATGTGAACTCCTCCACCCGCACCGGAGTTCCCCACAGTGATGAGTTCAGGGTTCTTTTTGGCATAATCCAAAAATTCCTTGAGACTCTTCCAAGGCGCATCCGATTTCACCAGAAACATGCCCGGGTCACTCACCACATTGATGATTGGGTCAAAACTCTTGTAAGTGTACGCCGTCTTCACTCGATGGGGCAGAATGGTCAGAGGCGTGATGGCAGATACGAGCGTATACCCATCCGGCTTGGCCTGCATGGCTTCCGTATAGCCTACAGCACCTGCACCCCCAGTCCGGTTTACAACAACAACCGATTGCTTGAGGTACTTCTCCGTCGAAGCAGCCAGAGCCCGAAAGATCAAATCTGTTGCTCCACCCGCCGCCCAGGGAATGATAATCTGGACTTCCTTGGTTGGAAATTCCGCTGCTTGGACCGGCATCACCGCCGTGAAACAAAACACACACAGAATCATAAATGCTTTCTTCAACATGCCTTTCCCTCCTTTCACAGCCCTAACGGTTAACCTCTGCTTTCTCCTCTCAGCCCTATGAAGCCAACTCCTTTCCTCAATGATTTTAGGATAAGTCGAAATGCCGGAACCACCAAGAAAAGCAGCGTTGCCAAAAGAAATCCCCTGGAAGCAGGACGAGTGACAAAAACTGCAGTTTCCTCATCCTGCAACCTTATGTCCTCGGCCTTGCTTCTTACATGCCTAACCACCCTTTCTATAAAGGGATCTTCAGCCATCGGACAAACAGCAAATAGCCAACCAGCGCCGTCACAGATCCGAAGAGAAATACCAGGGACTCCTCCGATGACTTCGTCTCTCTGTAAAGGCGCTCCCTCCGCAAAGACCTCCTCCCTCATCGTTTTCCAAGGATGTCCTCGGTTATCATCTTTTCCACGTAATCCAAGTGCTCCATGACCTTTTTTCTTGCTCTCTTCGGCTTCTTCTCCGTGATCGCATCCAGGATAGCCCTGTGCTGACTCAGAAGGACGCCTTTTCTCTCCGGCTTGGTGTTGTACTTCTTCACGCGGAAATAGGTGTGGAAGCTGTCCTTGAGTGCGTCCATGACGTGCATGGCAAGGACATTGTGAGTGGAGACCGCGATGGAGGCATGAAAATCGAGATCCGCCTTCTCCCAAGCGCTCTCGGCAGGCTTCACCTTTTCCATTTTTTTAAAGATGTTGTGCATCTTCTTGAGGTCTGCCGGTGTCGCTGCTTCGCAGGCTCTCTCTGCACACCACCCTTCAATAAGCTTGCGAATTTCGAGGAATTCGAAGACCTTTTCCGCCTCCTCTTCCAGCAAAATAGACAGGGGTTGCCTCAAATTTCCCTTGAAAGAAGAAATGATAAAAGTTCCCTCCCCCTGTCTCACCTCCATCAGTCCGGCGATCATAGCTCTGTAAATGGCCTCCCGAATGGATTGTCTGCTCACGCCAAGCTCCAGGGCCATGGCTCGCTCGGAAGGGAGTCTTTCCCCGGGTTTAAGTTGGCCCTTCGTGATCAACGACACCAATTGCTTGTACACCATATCCGAAATCTTGCTGGGAGTGACGGTGGAAAAAAGGTTTTTTCGACGGGTCAATTTATGATTTTTTATGGTGCTTCCGGCACGGGGCATGTTTTATGATCCTCCCTTCATCCTCATGGGAGTACGGCCTGGGTTCGCTCGCGTCATTGCGCCTCTTCGCAGCCCCCGGTCCGTTAAAAACCAAGTTGGACGAGTGGTCTGACCATCTGTTTGATATTTACTATGCGACCCCTCGGTTGTCAAGGGTTTTTAGGCCTTTCTTTGAACGCCTCTCTTGACATTTCAGAGCGTTTAAATGAATACCACCAGCGAACTGGTGGTATCGTGAGGCCCCCCTGAAAGGGGGTCTCGCGCCAGTGGATTATTCCTTCGATTCAGACAGTCCTTGAGCCAGGACAGGGTCACGCCTCCCGAAATATCTCGGGTCTTTCATCACGGAGCCACATGATTTTGTACAAAGAATACATTTCATGCACCGGACAGCCGGTCTCTTCATAGATCTGCAGGGCGATGGGCCGTTTTCGAAGAGTATTTGGAGAATAATGCGGAGATTGTGAGAGAGTTAAATCTGTAAGTATTTGATTCTATTGGAGCCACCGCGCGGAATCGAACCGCGGACATCCTCATTACGAGTGAGGTGCTCTACCGACTGAGCTACGGTGGCTTTGAAGGAAAATCACTTACTTACCCTATGGCCGTTCCTTCCTGAATCCCATTTTTTTGCCATTTGTGACATAGCAGGTTTGATGGTTTGCGTCAATCCATTTAATAGGTTGACCACATTCTTTTTATGCTCTTGGCCATTGGCTGAGGTTGGCTTGGCGGAGGATCATGGCCATGCTCTTATGTCCGAAGAGTTCCTGAACAATCCAAGCTTTCTTACTGGTCCAAGGATATGTTTGATGCCTTGGAGTGGTCACTGTGGTATCAAGAATCAACCCTATTGACTCACAGTGATGTCCTCAAAATGTATCCAGTCAGGCCACTTTTTCATCTCGATGACGAACTCGATCTCCCATTTAAGTAGCATGCCCTTACCAGATTCCATCAGTTCCATGGAACACGGCGCATCTTCCGGTATCAAAATTTCTCCTTCTACCTGAATGGGAACCTTCGTCGGGACCCGTTTTACTGAAAGTGGAAGTTCCTGTCGGTTCTCATACAGACGATGCTTAAGGTATTTTTTATTGCTGGATGAGCTGAAAAAATCGAGTACTTCATTACATCTCAGGGTCGCACTGATATTATCGATTATAAAAGAGATATTGGCCTCGAAGGTGACACTAAAGGGAATTTTTTCGCCTGGGCCGGCGTGCCGTGAACCGAGTCGGACTTCAACCTCTTTAATCCTCCTGTTTACCAGCGCCGTATATATTGTCAAAAATAGTGCAACGGAGCCCAAGAGTATGAGGATGATCCCCCCAAAGAACAACACCCCTCCTTCATCCCCTTCCCTCTCCGCAAAAGGTGAGTTTCTCCACGCAATAAAGACCCCTAAAAGAAAGAACCCGATGGAAAAACCAAAACAACCTTTTAAGCTTCTTGCGGAGTGTATGTGAACACTCTCTTGAGAACGGCTTGTTTCTGCGTCTTGAGGTTTTCTCTTTTCTGAAAGAAGCATAATTTCCGCTTCGGCCGTCACATCTTCCCCTTGGGAAGAACGCACCTTGGTTCCAAGATGCCAGGTAACATCAAAAATATGACCTTTGTATGTCCGTGGACCATGAGGTGCAACAATCTCAAAGGGATAAATGTATTCTTCCTGCATCCACGAACCTTTGAAGAGATTTATCTCTTCTTTTTTCTCTTCAATCGTTTTATGTATGTTTTCCGCTTTCGAAATTCCTCGGCAGAAAAGAACAACCATTAGCGAAGCAATTTGAATATCTTCTGTTACAACGACCCTTACCTGTCCGGCTATGGTCTCACCACACTCATACGTCTTATCATGCTTATCCAGAACGATGCTCAGCGCGATTTCTGTCATTTCTTTCTCCTACTTCAGACTTCATTCATTCAGAAATGGTTTTACGGTATTTTTTTGTCGTGGGATCAACCGGACTGAATCGGTGTGTTGTACATTTCACCGGGAGCATCCGGTCCGCGAACCTTCCTGAAGAGGTATTGAGATGCAATCAGAAAGATGATCAAAGGTCCGAAACAAAGGAGATACCAACCCCAGGAAAGACTTCGCTCGAGCAGGAAATTCGGGGGGTCTTCCGGATTGAACCAGCAAGGATAGGATTTGCCGAGCTCATATTGTCCCAGCGTCTTTCCTGCGGACCTTTCACTACTCGACATAAACGCCCTCTTTGTGATGGAATCCGCCGATATGATCTCTTTTCCCTTTGCATCGTAGCGTACCGAAACCAACGCGCTGTAAATCCGGCTTTTTGTTTTGCCTGTGCTCCCTGTGCTCGAAATCAGTTTCTTGTCGAGAATAGTGCAGGTGGTCTTTTCGTAGGAAGAAAACTTCCTGATATCCCCCAAAATAAGGGAAGCAAAAAAAAACATGGCCGCAAGGCTGATCAGAAAAGCTATGCACATGGCATAAACCATTATGTTGGAAGAATCCGAGTCACGCCATGAAACATCCGGATACTTTTCAAACCGTCGCCTTTCACGCCACCGGATCAAACGAGGGACAACGATCAGAAAAAGGGGCACAAGCAGGAAGTAGCCAAGAATCGTAATCTCTAACCAGCCAATCTCCACTCCGCCTAGCATGAAAAGAATCTTACCTGTGGTCTCCCTGGGAAGCACTTCCGTTTTCGAATCAAAATACTTTTTCGTCTCTCCCCAAACGGCCCATACGGGATTACTGATGATGGTTCCCGAACTACTTGGAAGAGTGATCAATTTAATAACAAAACTTCGTTCTTCTATTGGACCGATCCTTCCCCTCCATTGTAGCATCCGGTCTTCCAAGCTATAAGACAGTTCCTGGGAAGCAAAGGCAAGCATGGCTGATGTGCTGCGGACATCAAACCACAATTCGACAGTTTCCGATGGTTGTCTGCCTTTATTGCGAAGGACGATCTCGTAAGTAACGCTGTCACGTTCGCGGACTTTAGTTGCTGAACATCTCATCTCAGACTGGCTGAAATCCGCCTGATCCGAATCGGAAAATGTCCCATCTTGTTGGATAGTTGCATTTGCATATGGTTCAAACCATGTATCTATAAACGGAAAAATACACAGATCACAAAAGAATAAAAAAGATGTTAGTAGAATGAATCGAATAAATAGAAAGGACTTAGCAGGTGAACAGAGGCTCATCCTTGTCTTGCACTCGTCTTCAAAGGAGCTTGGTGTCACATCTTGCATAGTGAATATACCCGATTGTATCCGGCCTGGAAGTCAGTCTCCTTTTGCATTCCGGTTCGCATGGAACCCAAGATATGGCTTATCGCGGAATAGCTCATGCCAAACAACCG
>JAFGDM010000015.1 GCA_016932115.1 Deltaproteobacteria bacterium
GGAAACCCCATCAGCATGGCGGAGTTAAAGCCGGGCGAGACTGTTTTGGACCTCGGGAGCGGCGCTGGATTCGATGCCTTTCTGGCTGCAAAGCGTGTGGGAAATTCCGGGAGGGTCATCGGGGTGGATATGACCCCGGAGATGGTTCAAAAGGCAGGGAGCAACGCGGAGAAGCTGAACTTCTCCAACGTGGACTTCCGCCTGGGGGAAATCGAGAAGCTCCCCGTTCCGGACAACTCGGCAGACGTGGTCATCTCAAATTGCGTGATCAACCTCTCCCAGGATAAATCCGCCGTGTTTGGAGAGATTTATCGATGCCTGAAACCCGGGGGGCGCATCATCATCTCGGACATTCTCCGCTCCGGAGAAATGCCGGAGGAAATCCGCAAAAACCCGGCCGCCTACACCGGGTGAGTGTCCGGCGCCATTTCACCCGCTGAGGTGAAAAAAATTCTCTCTGACTTGCGCTTTCAGAATGTGACGATCACGCCCAAGGAACAAAGCGAAGGAATCATCAGGGAGTGGCGTGTCGCCGATGGGGCGGAGAATGTTGTCTTCTCCGCCTACGTTCGAGCGTCCAAGCCTGCATACCAGAAGAATGAAGGCTCTGGGATGGTAACACGAATTCCGAAAGAGGAGAATTGAAACATGGCTGAAGAATGTTGTGAACCAGGCGGAAAAGTCATGATCCTGGCCTGTTCAGGAGCCTCCAATGTCGGTCAGATCGCCAACCAGGCTGCAGTCGAGTTGACCCGGGAGGGATTCGGCAAGATGTACTGTCTTGCCGGCATCGGTGGTCAACTCAGCGGCTTTGTCCAGTCGGCAAAGGATGTGCCCGAGATGGTGGCCATCGACGGCTGTTCCGTGGGGTGCGCAAAGGCGATACTCGAAAATGCCGACGTAACCGTCAAAAGCTATGTGATGGTGACCAACCTGGGCATCAAGAAAAGCCACGATTTCGATTTACAGGAAAAAGGTACCCGAATGGTCAAGGAAGCCGTCCGGCATGCATGCGCTCAATTCCGGCCGGCCCGTTCGGTCAGCACAGCTCCAAAATGCTGTTGCAGTTCATAGGAGAAGGGGAAAACGAATGAGATTCAAGCATCAGACGTTCATTTACGGAGGGGTGCTCCTGGCTGCCCTCTGGTTGTTCAAAGCGATTTCAACGGCAGAGGCTTCAAAAGGGATGACTATCGAGCCTACCCTGGTCGAATTTGGCGCCACGGGCTGTGTGCCTTGCGATATGATGCAGCCCGTCCTTGATAACCTCAGGAAGAAATATCAGGACAGGCTTAATATTGTATTCGTTCACGTGGGCGAGGAACAGATTCTGGGCGCTCGATATGCAATTGCCTCGATTTCGGTGCAAGCCTTCTTCAATCGTTCAGGCAAGGAGGTGTTCAGACACACAGGTTTCTTCGCACAGGCGGAGGTTGAAGAGAAACTCGTTGAAATGGGAGTAAAATAAATGATGAGAAGACGTTATGAAGCCATGTTACGTTATCTACTTCTTTTAAGCACCGTGTTTCTGCTCACGAATGTTGCGGTAGTGCGTGCCGAGCCGGGTACCCGTCCTGAGGTCCCAGTCAAAAACATGGTGACTATGGTTGATCTGGGCGCCAATTCCTGCATCCCGTGCAAGATGATGGCTCCCATCCTTCAGAAACTTGAAAAGGAGTATCAGGGAAAGGCGGCCATCGTTTTCATTGATGTGTGGAAAGACAAGGCGCCTGCCCGCAGGTTCGAAATTCGTGCCATCCCGACCCAGATCTTTTTTGACAAGCAAGGAAACGAAGTGCATCGCCACGTAGGCTTCATGAGCGAAAACGCCATAGTCACACAACTCAAGAACATGGGAGTCAACTGAATCGTTAAGAAAGGTGGATCGTGTCATGCTGGAGAGTCTATTTCTGACAGTCAATGAATGGATGGCAGGAGGGATCATCCTTGCCGCGGTGGGGTGTTTTCTGTGGGGGATGATCAGCGTCGTCTTCAGCCCCTGTCACCTGGCTTCCATCCCTCTGATCGTGGCCTACGTAGGAGGCCAGCAGCAAATCCTGAAACCCAGGGAAGCGGCCCGCTACTCGGTGGCTTTTACCATCGGCCTCTTCACGACCATTGCGGCTCTGGGAATCGTTTGTGCAATCCTGGGACGTATGCTGGGCGACGTGGGCAATTACTGGCAGGTCCTGGTCGGCCTGGTGCTCGTCTGGGTCGCCCTGGGAATGTTCGGCGTCGAAAAATGCTCCATGTCCGGGAGTCTTCTCTACCGGCTGAATCTTCACGGCCTCATGGGCGCCCTCGGCCTGGGACTGACTTACGGGATTCTTTCCGGTTCCTGCACCTTCGGATTTATCGCCCCGATCCTTGCTATCATCACCGTTCAACAGAAGATCGGCACCGGGATTCTCTACATCCTTCTTTTTGCCGCCGGCCACTGCATCCCCATCGTCATCGCCGGAAGTTCCACGGCGGCGGTAAAAAGGGTCATGGAAAACAGTCGCTTGCAAGGCGCCGGAAGCCTGTTCAGGAAGGGCGCAGGCGCGGTCATAGCGGGGCTGGCGATTTATTTCATCGTCAATCCTTTCGTGTCGGCATAGGGGTGAACCATGCTGTTGAAAAGTTACAGGAAAGAGATTTTCAGGCCTGAATGCAATCCCAGTTTCCAATCCCTTCATTGTATCGCTCATCTCGATCAGGATGTGGCAGAAGCGCTGCCCTACCTCAACGCTGTGCTTGGAGGCTTTGAGTACCTGAAGGAACCCCCGGCGGTCACTTTTAGAATTCACGGCAAGATCATCACGGTTCATCCCCGCGAGATTGCGGTCAACGCGTTGAGGGACGAAGAGGAAGCGGACAAGATCCTGGAGTGGCTTAAGAGAGAGATCAATGAAGCATGGAAAAACCGCGACAGGATCACACCGAGTTACACGGGAGCGCCCAAGCCCAAGCTCCTTGAGATTTTGAAACGTTTGCCCAAGACCAATTGCCGCGAATGCGGCCGACCCACTTGCATGGTCTTTGCGAGCCTTGTGGGACAAGGGGTCAAGGGACCGTCGGATTGCCCAATGATGGATGAAGAGCACCGGCAGAACCTGTCGGAGTATCTGAAACCTTTCAACTTGGAAGCCGCGATCTGAACAGGAACTTCTTTTGAGAATGTCGGAGGTGAATCCCACATCAGGGCGGGTATGCGAATTTGGTTTCATTCATGGCGACAGGGTATCTGGATTTTCCTGATTGCGATGCTCCTCGGGCTCGGTTTCAATGAATTGCGTTCCGACGGGGTAGCCCTTTTTGCCGATTGGTCCACGGAAGCCAGGCTTGCGGAAGATCCGGGTGAATTTACTCTTGTAAGCCTTGAAGAAGCAAGAATGCTCTGTTCCATGAAGAATGCGGTCTTTGTCGACGCCCGCACTTCCGAGGCCTATCGCCAGGGGCATATCCTGTGTGCGCAGAATTTGCCCTGGGAGTCCATGGAGGAGCACATGGATCGAATCACGGCCGGCATCCCTCTGGAAGAAACCATCATCGTCTACTGCGACGGCGAGGACTGCATGCTGAGCGAGTACGTGGCCAGGGAGCTTTTCTACAGGGGCTATGACAATATCAAGGTCCTTGTCAACGGCTGGACAAAATGGCTGGAGGCGGGACTGCCGATCGGCCCTGAATCCGTCGATGACACGACGATAAGCGGATGAAGATTTGAACACATCATATGTTCAGAGGGTTTGTTGCTCATGAAAAAGATTCCTATCCCCGGTAACGGAAGAATGGGTTGGATAAGGGTCGTGTCGATGCTGGCCCGGTTGATTCTCGGCTTTCTTTTTATTTACGCAAGCATCGAAAAGATCATTCACCCCGGGCAATTTGCAGAAGTTATTCATAACTATCAGATTCTCCCGGATCTCCTGATTAATCCTACAGCGATTATCCTTCCGTGGCTGGAGCTGATTCTGGGGGCTTTTCTCTTGATCGGGATCTGGCTCCCCGGGGCTGTTTTCCTCACCAATTTACTGCTGGTGCTCTTCCTGGGGGCCATGGTGTTCAACCTGACTCGCGGTCTGGATATCCATTGCGGGTGCTTCAGCACCACGGTCGATCTGGGGGACGCGGCCGCACCCATGGTCTGGTACGTTATTCGTGACAGCCTCTTTATCGTGCCCGGGATCTTTCTTCTCTGGCACACCCTGCACTATCGCGAGACGGCGAAAGCAATCGAATGAAGCGACCCATTTTTCTCTCGGTCCTCTGCCTTTGTTTTTTCAAGGCAGGGTTTTTCCCGATCTTTACGCAGGCGGGCACCGGCCCGAGGATGGTGATTGAGGCATCCCGAATCGACTTTGGTGAAGTCGAGCAGTGGGACCTCCTCACCCATACCTTCACGCTAGCCAATGAAGGAGACGAGACGCTCCGGATTGAAAGGGTGAGCCCGGATTGAGTCTGTTCCTCCCGGCGGGAAGGGAAAAATCACCATTGATGTGTGGACTAAACAATACATGGACCCCATTATCAAAAACGCCAGGGCCTACACTAATGATCCACGAGGCGGCTGTGACCTTCGAAGTGAAAGGAGGAGGGTGTCATGACCAACAAAGTTAGCCCGGGTAACGAGCGGAAGATGACGAACGTATTTGAGCGTTACCTGACGCTATGGGTTGCGCTGTGCATCATCGGAGGAATTGTACTCGGCAAAATTGCGCCGGAATTGGCAGGATCGTTGGACGGCATGGCCATCTTCGTCAATGAAGCGCCGGTGGTCTCTATTCCTATTGCCGTCTGTCTATTCTTCATGATGTACCCGATCATGGTCAA
>JAFGDM010000316.1 GCA_016932115.1 Deltaproteobacteria bacterium
CGGATTTCGAATTTTGCCGATATCAGTTGTGTAAATCATGCCCTCTGGGCTTAGACCAAAGCCTGGCCCTCTGGACCCGGATCTTTATAGTGAGGCCGCAGCAAGAAAATTTCACTCAACAAAGGAAGGGGTTTGCTATGAAAAGGATTCTTGGAACGCTCATTTTTGGGTTTTTCACCCTTTCACTTTTGGCGGCGGTGGCATGGGCCGGTGCGGAACAGGGCCAAGTTCCCTCCGCTGTGGAGTTGAAAGGCAAACTTGGAGGACGCCTGGACGGCGCCCCATGGAGCAGCGAGGAACTCAGGGGCAAGGTACATGTGTTGTTTTATGTGGACCCCGATGAAAAGGATACCAACAACGAAACATCCGAGGCCCTCGAAAAGGAGAAATTTCCGAGTGATCGATTCCAGTCCGTAGCCGTCATTAATATGGCGGCGACCTTCATGCCAAATTTCCTGATTTCCTCATCGCTTAAGGAAAAACAGGAAAAATATCCGAGGACCCTGTACGTTCGGGATTATAAGAAAGCGCTTGTGAATGAATGGGGCCTGGCCGATAACAGCAGCGATATCCTTGGCTTTGACAAACAGGGGAGGGTGATTTTCAGAAAAGACGGTAAGCTCACGATGGAGGAGATTCAACAACTCATCAAGATCATCAAGGAGAGCCTCTAGATCGATGAAGCCTCTGGAACTTGAAAGTAGTCAGGTTCTTTTCGGCACCGATTCCCAGAAGGGTATTGTGGCGGTGGAGCCTGTCGGGCGGAACAGGATGCGGCTTTTTATAAGGGAGGGGACGGAGCTTAAGACCGGAGATAAGGTCTTTACGCCCTTTATGCTCCTGGAAGATGGAACACTGATGGAGGGGTTCGATCACCCATACCAAGTAGAAAGTCTTTCATCCGTCAACGAGTACCGATTTCTTGTCCTTTTCGAAAGGTGGGATGACTGCATCAAGGCCCGGGCCTTTATTCAAAAAAAGACGGGCCGGAGCGCTTCTTCCCCTCAGGCCCCTTATCTTTTTCTCTCCGACCCGGTTCACCAGTTTCTCCTTCTAACAGGCAAGACCCTTTTCAAGGGGCTGGCCTTCAAAGACATTCACCGCCTTGCGCTCGACATCGAGACAGCCTGCGCCCCGGGATATGAATTTTCCAACCCGGAGCGAGAGGAAGACCGGATTCTCTCGATTGCCTTGGCAAGCAGCACAGGGAGTTCAGGGGTTCTTTTCGGCAATGAGATGGATGAGAGAGAGATGCTCCTTTCCCTCGGTGAAAAGATCAGGGAACTGGATCCCGATGTGATCGAAGGACACAATCTTTTCAACTTCGATCTTGAGTATATCCGCGCAAGAGCTGCTTTGCACGATCTTAAGCTCAACTGGGGCAGAGACGGGAGTGAGCCTCAAATCCGCCGATCTCGGTTCACCGCGGCGGAGAGGATTATTGATTTCAGTCGAATGGATATTTTCGGACGCCACGTGGTGGACACCATGTTCCTTCTCCAGTCCTACGATGTCTCGGCCCGGGAGCTCGAAAGCTACGGCCTCAAGTCTGCCGCCAGACATTTCGGCCTGGCCGGGGAAGACCGGACATACATCGAGGGGAAAGATGTTCAGTGGTTTTATGAGCACAAACCTGAAGAACTTAAAAAATACAACATCGAGGATGCCGAAGAAACCCTTGCGCTTTCGGAGCTGCTGGGATATTCCTTCTTCCTCCAAGCTAAAATCTTCCCTTTCTCTTTTCAAAATATTTTCGTTCGCGGGAATGCGACCAAGATCAATGCGCTCTTCCTGAGAGAGTATCTCAGGAAGAAAACCTCGATTCCGAAACCAAAGGGGGCAAGGAAGTTCGAGGGCGGATACACGGATGTTTTTGTTCACGGGCTCGTGCGCAATGTCGTTCACTGCGATGTGGCTTCCCTTTATCCTTCCGTGATGATCTCCTACGGACTGAAACCTTCAAGCGACTCTCTTGACGTGTTCCTGCCCTTGCTGGGAGACCTGAGAAAATTCCGCCTCGATGCCAAACGTCTTGCCAAGGAGTCGCAGACCAAACATGATGTGGATTACTACCAGGCCCTGCAGCAGACTTTCAAGGTCCTGATCAATTCCTTCTACGGATATCTCGGCACAGAGCTTCACCACTTTGCCGATCCCGAGGTGGCGGCGCAGGTGACGCAAAAGGGGCGAGAGATCATCCTGGCCATGCTGGAGTGGCTCAGGGAGGAGAAAGCCACGCCCGTGGAAATCGACACGGACGGAATCTACTTTGTTCCGCCTCCGGGGGTCAACACGGAGAAAGAAGCGGAAGCCTTGGTGAACCGTCTTTCCCAAAGCTTGCCGGGTGGGATTGATGTGGGCATGGACGGCCTATATCCTGCGATGTTTTCCTACAAGATGAAAAACTACGCGCTTCTCGATGAGAAAGGAAGAATGCTCATCAAGGGAAGCGCTCTGCGCTCCAGAGGGATGGAAAGGTATTTGAGAGATTTTCTCTCCGATACGCTTCAACTCCTCTTGGAAGGCAGGGGGGAAGAGGTACGGGACCTTCTGGAACATTACACGGCTGAAATCGAGAACCACAAGATGGATATCTCACGGCTCGCCAAAACCGAAACCCTCTCTGAACCCTTGGAGAGCTACAGGCAGAAGGTTCGTACAGGGAAGAGGAACCCGGCTGCGCTCTATGAGCTGGCTTTGGCCTCCGGCAGACCTTACAGAGCGGGGGATCAGCTTTCCTATTATGTCACCGGTTCAAAGAAGAGCGTGCGAGTCTATGATAACTGCAAGCCTGCGGGAAGTTACGATAAATCCCGACCCGATGAAAACGTCGCTTATTACAAGGAGAAGCTGATTGCTTTATATGAAAGATTCCGCGAGTTCCTGCCGGGAGAAGAAGGACGGAAAAAGAAAGGCCGAGAAGCACCAACAGAAGAGGCTGATTTCCTAACGATGGAGGTTTGATGAAACGGGTCATTCTGGTTTTTTTTACGATTCTTGTTCTTGCGATGTCTTCCTGTTCCGGGAAAAAAGCGCAGGAGACCTACGAAACAGCCCGGTTCGAGGAGCTTCAAAAGAACTACGTCCACGCAAGAGAACTTTACGAGAAGATCCTGGCAAAATACCCCGACAGTGAGTATGCGAAAAAGGCAAGGGAAAGGTTGAAGGCGCTGGAAGGGAAATAAAACGGCCCGGCTGAGCAGAGAGGGGCGGATTCAAGAGGGATTGACAATCCTCTGAAAAGCCGCTAGAGATGCATCCCTGACGGTCCTATGGAATTCAAAGGAGGTTCTTATGAAAATTCCCGAATACGTGAGTGTTGAAGAAGTGCGCAGGGTCTGCAAGGAGCTCAAACTGAGCGACTGGACCAAGAAGAAGGAACCCAAGGTGTCACTGAACGAAGCCAAGAAGATCCTCTCACTGGTCAATGCGGCAAACATGAAAATAGACCCGAAAGAGTTTTGTGGGGGTCTTGAAGTTGAGCTGGAGCACGGCATGACTTTCAAAGATGCCAATGTGACAAACAACCATCCGATCCTCACCGCACTGATTGTTATGGCTCATTTCAAAGAAAGCCTGGATTACTATCGGCTCCTGGAGGTTGCGGAATTGGAGGGCGACCTGGTTAAGGCCATAGCCGATGCCGACACGGCCAGAATCCGGCGTTACTACGAGAGATTGGCGAAGGCAAAAATCGAACTTTGCCGGGCGGAGCTCAAACGGCTGGGTTGAGCGGAAGAAGGAGTCAGAAAGGATGAGTCCCGAGCTGGATCGAAAAGCGCTGCGAGACCTGAGCTACGGTCTTTACATCGTCACGTCCAGTGACGGAACCAATCGCCTCAGAATGCTCCCACCTATGCTCCGGCAAAATAACCATGAGCCGATAGGCGGCTTTCCGGGTCCCTTTAAAGCATTTTAGCGGTTTGGAACGGATCGTTGCCGGTGTCGGGCATTGAGGCAAAAATCAGAAATTAATCTGCCACCTTGCACCGCAGTAAAAAGCTTTTTCCTCCGTCTTTTCCCCATCCCCTTTCGTGAACTCGATCAACCCCATCTGAGGGATTACCGATATCCGCCATCCCAGAATTATCTGCGCCTGGAGATACCAGGTCCATAGGCTCTCAATGGTATTATCGGACTCTTGGGCTGCCTGCCCCCAGCCTGCTTGAATGCTTAGGCAGTCGTTAAAGCGGTACCCTCCGGCGATTTTGTAGCCGAAAAGTCCCCTTTGCGTGGTTCGCTCTTCCGGAGAACCCTTAAAAGCGAGGCTGAGAAGCTCTGTGTTCCGCCCGAATAAAGCACTGCCTTTTAAATAAAATTGATCGAGCGGAATTTCGAGATTCAAGAGGATCAGGAAATTCTCCGGACCAAGAGCGGCTTCGAAGGAGCTTGGGGATTTCATCCCGGGATCGCGCAGACTGCCTAGGCTAAGGCTATAATTCCGGAGGCCTGTTTCATGAAGGGCCTTCAGCCTTTCAATCGCCACCTCCATTCGAGCAACAGAAAAGGGGGAGGGATTATCCGGCGGGTGTAGGCTCCTACCCTTAGGGTTCATAAAAGGAAAAGGATTCGGGTTAGCGTTCAGAGAGAAAGTGTAGGGATAAGAAAAAGCGTCTTGTAGATAATGCCCGGTGTCGTGTGGCTCCCGCGGATCGACGGCCCAAGCCGACGTTACAGGCACGGAAATCCATAGAAATAAGGCGATGTGGCCCCATATCTTGCCCACGCGCTTTCCTCCCGGCGGGGTAAGAGATGCAATAGCTATGCCTGCTTTGCTGATTTTGAACGGTAAGAAAAAATACCGCATAATTCCAAATGGATAGGCTGTGGCGCAATCCTTCGTGCTTTCTCCAGATGTACAAAGTTCAGTACAGGCTATGCCCTTTTGTGTCGCTCGGCTCCTGGAGAGGATTTTTATGCCGGTCTCGCCGCGGGTTCTCCGGATGGGAAGGTGTTGACAGAAGAGGCTTTTTATACATTATACTTCAAATACGGTAACAATTTAGCTGTTTGAAAAATCGTAAGCACCAGAGGGCCGCCGGCTTCAGCTTTTCAAACAGCTAAATTGCCACTAAATATGGAATGTTACCGATTTTGAGTAAGAAAGCACAAGGAAAGGGGTGAACAATGAGCGATTTCAATCAATTCCTTTCATCCATCGGCAGTTGGGTTGTAGATACGGGTCTGAAGATCTTTCTTGTTTTGATCCTCAGCCTGATCGTCATCAAGGTGATTGGGGTTTTTTCAAAGCGACTGACGGCTCTGCTGATGAGACGGCAAACAGACGAAGAATACAGGAAGAGAGCCGACACGCTGGCTTCAGTCATTCGCCACCTTCTTACGGTGGTGGTGTCGATTGTCTCGGTTATGACGATCTTGGGCCAACTTGGGGTTGAAATAGCCCCGATCCTCGCGGCGGCGGGTATTGTAGGTATCGCAATAGGCTTCGGTGCTCAAAGTCTCGTGAGGGACGTGATCAACGGGTTTTTCATTCTTCTTGAAGACCAGATCAGGGTTGGGGATGTGGTGGAAATCAACGGGAGAGGGGGTCTGGTGGAGAGGGTTAACCTGAAAATGACGACTCTTCGTGATCTCTCAGGGAACGTGCATTTTATTCCTAATGGAACGGTAGACGTGGTTACCAATATGACCAAGGGGTTTTCACGCTATGTTTTCGACATCGGAGTGGCCTACAGGGAAGATGTGGATGAGGTGATTGAAACCATCAAAGAGGTTGATGAAGCGATGCGAAAAGATCCTGAGTTTGCCGACGATATACTTGAACCCATTGAAATCTTGGGCCTGGACAAGTTTGCGGACTCGGCGGTCGTCGTTCGTGCCCGCACGACGACCAAACCGATTAAGCAGTGGCGCGTTGGAAGAGAATTCAACAGGAGGCTGAAGAAGCTTTTTGATCAGAAGGACATTGAGATTCCCTTCCCGCACGTTACGCTTTATGTGGGTCGGGACAAAACAGGCGGTTCGCCGCCCTTGAGGATCAAAAGGGAGGACAAATCCGAAGCATCTTCCCATTGGTAACGCTTTGACATTCCAAACCCTTATGTTATAAAGAAGTAATTGCTTCCCACGTGCTTAAGCCGGTTCCTTCAGGAAAGCAGGTGGAAAGCCATCTTAAGGCCGGGAGGTATTGTCGATGGAAGGGGAAGAAAGAAAAATTTCAGAGTTTGAATTTGTCCTCAGGGCGATCAAAAAACTGCGAAAGCCTCCTTACAAGGGAATTCATTCCGTCTACAGCGGGTTCAACCGGGCCTTTCGGGAGTATTTTCAAAAGGAGCCCATTGAGACGACCATGAAACTTGCCGAGGAGGGCAAAATCGTCACCCGCCCTGTAAAGGGGGGCGTCATGATTTACCTGCCCGATGAAGCTCCTGCGCCTCGGGGATCGGAAAACGTTTTGAGCAAGATCCTGGAGGAAGACGAAACGCCCGAAAAGGAAGGCCTTTGATCCTAAGCGGATGAATGACGGGGGTTGATGACGCTGTGAAAGAGGTGATCAAGAAAACGATCGAGGAAGCGCTCGGGAGGATTCCGCAGGGTCATATAAGCGAGCTTGTAGTGAAAGAAACGATTCGTTGCGTACTCTATGGACTACTAAAGCAGCATGGGTTGCTTCCGATACCCTCCTTCCGGAATCCGCGCTATCCTGAAGGACCGGTGGATCTCATCGGCATGAAAGACGCCCACACCATAGAGGTGGCATTTCGCAGCAATGCGACCATTGAACTGGCCGACATCAAGAGCCTGGAGAGGGTGCCGAGTGAACGGAAGTTTGTGATCACCTTTTCTCCAAATGTGAAAAAAGTCGAAATGAGCACCTTTTTCTTGAAACCCGGAATCGAGCACATTCATGTGCGATCCCCTCTGACCCCCTTTGGGTGATCCGTTGGACTGCGTTCTTTGAATGCGACAAAGAGAGCTATGATCTCCATCAGAGCATAATATGGCGATGTGGCTTTTTCGTTTTTCAATTTTGAGAGGGACCCCCATGCCCAACGCCGGAATCGAAGAATTTCAAAAAGCCGAAGTGTTGCCAATTTTCTAAGAGACAATCTCTCAGATTTGAAAAGTTGGAATCTAAGATGTCGGCGTCCATGCAAATTGCGGTTTTGTTGCTAACCGCTCTGGTTGCGGCAGCGGGTTGTGCAGTCAAGGCGCCCCTTTTGTCGGAACCCGAGCCTGCACAAGCAAAACAGGAACTTGCCCGCCTGGGTTACTCCATTCAGGTGGGCGCTTTTCAAAATGTCGACAACGCAGCCCGCCTGACGGCTTCTCTTGAGGCTCAGGGGTTACGCGCCTATTACTTCCTTCAACGAGACGGGTTCTGCAGGGTCCGTTTCGGGGATTTTCAATCTGAGGAAAAGGCTGCGCAAAGGGCCGAAAGGCTGGTTGCAGCCGGGATCATTGATGCCTATCATATCGTCCGACCGGAAGACTACTCTGCGGCAAAAGCCGCAGTTTACGGCCACGCGATCCTTCGTGACGGCCTCGTGGATGCGGCGCAGAGTTTCATCGGTCTGCCCTACCGATGGGGAGGATGCTCCATAACGGAGGGTTTCGACTGCAGCGGCCTTACCACAGTCGTCTACCAAATGAACGGTCTCAGGCTCCCTCGCACCTCGGCAGCGCAGTTTGAGGGTGGAATGCCGGTAGGGCGAGAAAGCCTTGACCGGGGAGACTTGGTCTTTTTCGCGATTTTGGGTGATCGAAAGGTCTCCCATGTGGGGATATACACGGGCGAAGGCCGATTTATTCACGCACCCGGAAGAGGGAAGGCCGTGCGTGAAGACCTGCTTTCGGAAACCTATTACAAACGCCGGTACATGGGCGGGAGAAGCTACTTGTAA
>JAFGDM010000068.1 GCA_016932115.1 Deltaproteobacteria bacterium
AGGCCTACGGTTTCAGGGATATGCTCTATTTCAAGCTCAGGTTATATTTCATTCATGAATCTACCCCGGCATTTGCCGGATGAACCTGAAATATCAGATCGCCTTTTCTCCCACGGTTCATCACATCCAGGCGTCTGAGAATTGGATTCTTAGTGGTCTGGCCATATCTTCATATTACTCTCATATTTCAAGATGAGTCAAGAGCAGACTTGGCCCCATAACTCAACCTCCGGGAAACGGAAGTGGGTAACCTTCACGCCAACTGGCTCTTAAGCGAATCTTCACAACTTGAACGGAAACCCTCATAAAGTAAAGAAGCATCAACTCAAATCAAACGTTCCTCCTAAAAAAGCTGCGCCGCATTCCGGCCGTAGTTAAGCTATTGAATGCGCCTTATCGCTCTGACACCTCAGGGCATCTCCATTGATAGACGCCTGCGATACCAACACTACCTTTTGGGATGTCCGCCGCGTCTGATACTTGAAATTCTATGATAGCTCAGAAACAAATTGTAGGGTCGGAAATAAAAAAGATCGAGGCCAACCTCAGCCTTGGGGTAGCTCACATCACACAAGCACCCTATGCCAACTCTGATGAATTTGAAAAACCATCAATAACCATGAAAATCACTCCGTCATTTATCAGACCACTCTCACATAACAAAAGGTTGCCCTAATCCAACCGTCATTTGCACACAAGCGGCATGCCAGTGGACTATTCCTACGATTCAGCTTTTAATCCGGAACAGATCAAGGCTAATCCTCTGTCAGGAGGACAATTCGCGAGATACCTCGAAAAATATAGAAAGCCTGATTCACCAATCGAATCCAAAAGATTCGAAAGACCGAATTTACGAAAAGGATATCCCCAATAGAATAACGCCATCCATATGCTTAAAAGCCCGTTCAACATCCAGCTTTTTTTATGGTAACCTTTTAAAACATCAACGCGAAAACGACGACTGACAATATCTCGAAGTTGTTTGGAATCAAAGTGCTGATAATGCTTCGTATCAAGCTTGCGATTTTGATGGGGCACTGTAATGACGACCCGCCCGCAGGGTTTAAGGACCCTGTGAAGCTCATCCATTGCGTGTGATACTTTATCCGGTGGGATATGTTCCAATGTTTCGATCATAACAGCGAGGTCGAAGGCATTTTCGGAATAAGGCAATCGTTTGGTGATATCACCGATCCGAAACTCGCTTTGGGGATTCATAACAGCGGCGAAATCCAAAGCGCGCCTTGAATAGTCGATTCCATGTACATCAACATCTTCCGATCTCAGTTCGTAGCACAATCGACCATCGCCGCATCCAATATCCAGCAATTTTTCCCCCTTAAATGGCTTAAGCATCGATACGACCTTTTCGAGGTAAAAGATATAATGGGGGGATGGAATGATTTTATCTGGTAATGCTATGAGCCGATCCCGGCGAATTAGATAATGATATGGAATTTCATATTCCTTTTCCTGCACGGTAAATCGATCTTCGAGAATGCCTTTGTTCATCGTTTTGTCATCGTGGTAAAAGACAGTAACGCGTCGAGTCGTTTAGTAATGAGGTTCAGATTTCTTCCTATTGGGAACGATCGGTTTTTTCAAGATGTCGATTATTACCGAAATGAGAAATATACATATTCCCAGCAAGAATGGCGGCCCCGTCGGCGATTAGAGACCAGAATCGTAATGAAAATGCTACAATAAGTGCGTAGTGCACTGAAATATATCTATTGAGCAGCAGAACTAGAACCCCCTCCCGAACGCCGATTCCACTCGGAGCCAGGAATGTTATATATCCGACAACAAACCCAGCGGCATTGAAACCGGACGCATTTAGAAGAGTGAACCCTTCGGTAGACGCACCGGAGACGCGGAGCATGAGGATAACCCCAAGTCCGCTGATAATGAAAGCGATGGTCGTTCCAGTAAGGTACACCATCATAACACCGATAGACGGTTGTGGCACTAGGCGAAGATCAATCTTACGGATTCCGATTTTCCTGATGATCTCCCCTAACAAATTGGGAAAGAGCAAGACCGCACTTAAGGGTAGCATTCCCAACGCTAACCATGGAGGGATATAAAGTGTCGCAGTTATCTCGGGAGTAATCAATACCAGCATTAAGCCCGCGGCTAAAGTCACGATTTGCTCCAGAGCGATGGAATATGAGGTTGTCTTAATCGGAGAGCCCTCCGCTTGAAGTCTATGAGCCCGTCCAATGACCATCCACACCGACCCCGGAATATATTTTCCGCCAAGGGAATACATCCAAATCGCAGTTAAGCGGCAATATCCAAGAGAACATCCTAATGATCGGATTAAGTAGGCCCATAGAAAAGCACGCAGCAGCGAAACAAAAAACATAACACTGATCAATGGCATGATCCATCGCGGATCCATATGGTGAAAGATTTCCCGAACTCGATCGGCATGGTTCAATAAATACACTGCGATAACCCCAAAGACGGCTCCAATGAAGAGCCATTTGGCAAATCGGGATAAAGCATGAAAAGGCATCCGAAGGTTTGGCATACTGTTTACCGTTTTTTTTCAGGGTGTCTTCAATTGAGAATATGCGGCCAAATAGTTATTAGCTATTCGATCAAAGGAGAATTGGGAATGCACAAATCGCCTGGCCGCACTTCCAATTCGAGATCTTAGATCGGGGTCATGAGCTAAACGGATTATTTTGCACCTGAAATCAGCTAGATTGCCACATTCGGCCAGGCAGTAGGCGGAAAACTCGGTCAGGAGTTCCCTCACGCCGCCGATGGAAAACGCAACAGGTGACAATCCGGCTGCCATGGCCTCGAGCAGCGCATTTGGAAAACCCTCTCTCCTAGACGGAAAGGCAAAAATATCGGCGATTCCTAGATATAGTTCTGGGTTCCGAATATCTCCTGCGAAATAAACATGACTTATTCTTTTTTCTTCTATGTCTCTTCGAATTCGATATTCAATGGAATCAGGTTGATGTCTTCCGCTTCCCAGCAAGATTAACCTCGCCGTTGGTATTTTTTCAAGAATGTCAGGCCAAGCAGCAATCAGAAAATCGATCCCTTTTCGGGGAACGAACCGCCCCGAAAAAACAAGCACAATGTCTTTAGCATGAAGACCAAATCGCTCACGCCATTGTGTTCGTGTCGTTTCATGAAAAGGCCGAAATCGTGATGTGTCCACGCCATTTGGGATTCGAAGTATCCTTTTGGGTTCGACGCCTATATGATCAAGCTCATCCTGAATTTCTTCTGTCATGCAAACAATGGCGTCCGATCTTTTGAAAACAGATAGGATCACTTTTCCGAAAGCGGATCGGGCAAGGTTAGAGATTCGCCCGGCTGTCGCGACTTTAGCGACATTCCGGACTCCTGATAACCTTGCAGCGAGACTCCCAACTGCACCAAGAGCTGCTGCCCCGTGCGTATGAATAACATCCACCCTTTTACCTTGTTGACTAAGATAGGATATCAGCGACAGCGTGTACCCAATAGTGGAAAGATGCCCCGTCCCAGGCCAACCAATCCTGATAACGGGTACGTCATCAATGATCTCTCTCTTCTTCATTGACGATTCCCATCGCCGGGTCACAATCTTGATCTGAACACCGATGGCTTCCAATCGCCGGGAAAGCTGGCGCAACTGATTTTCCGCACCGCCCCATATTGGTTCGTATCGGTCAATGACCATTAGGATTTTCATTTCCTTATCCCTTGTAATTGCACAAATGATGGTCGCATGTTGATAAGCACCCTCAAAACGGCTTTTCAGCCAACGCCGTTATCTTGCTGCCGTAAGGAACGTGGTGGGAAGATTGCATCAGGAAGTAAGCTTTTCGGAGTAACGAAAAATCAGTCTTGATTTTAGTCATTGCCTTCGAGACGTTCGAAGCTGGGATCTTAAGGGTATGGATTTCTTCGTACGCATTTCTCCGGCTGACAGGCCCGATTCCAAAACAACGAATTTTCTTGGCCTTCAGTCCCGCCCGTCGGATCATCTCATCTAGGGTTCGAGGTGAAAAATAGTATTGATGCCAGGGGAAAAATACCGACCAATCTTTTCCAAAAAAACGGCATGTAAGAGAATTAAAATTGGGTGTAAACAAATAAAGGCCCCCACCTGGTCGAAGAAGACGAAAAATCTCGTATAAATACAGAATTGGATCGGAAAGGTGTTCAATAACGTCAAACAAAACCGCCACGTCGAAATAATTGTCCGGATAACCCGCTTCGGTTAATTGGCCATGAAAGATGTTGAGTCCGAGTTCACTCCGACCGTAAGCGCACGCGGCTGCCGATATCTCCGTTCCGAACGCATCCCATCCTAAATGACGGGCTGCCGACAAAAGATAGCCCCGAAAACACCCGACATCCAAAAAACGCCCCTCACAGCGATAAGCTTCGGCCCAATTCAGCACCGGACTGTAATTGATAACATCTAAAGGCCTGGCCTTGTTCTCGGACTTGTTCGGGTACAAGATAGAGTAAATCCTTTTGATCTCGAATTCTTCTAACTGGGGATTCACAAAAACGAGGCCACATACCCGGCATTTTACATACCGAAACCCGTTCTTTTTCCATAGCACCGAGGCATCTTCACTACCGCACAAATTACAGGCCACATACCTTGTTTCAAATCGCATGCAATATTACCTTGCTCCAAAATCCATCATGATGAAACTATATACTCTTATACCCGTATTACTTGATTTAGCACTTCTGATATTCGAGAGGCGATTACCTGCGTAGAGAAACGATGACGAAACAATTCTAACCCGTTCTCACCAATCGCAGGAAGTTGATGCTTATTTTGAAGCGCCCACAACAGCGCCTCAGTCAAGCTGTCGGGACTACCCTGTTCGACAAAAAGGCAGTTTCTCTTGTCGATGAACCCGACCTCTTCGTTAATTCTTCCAATTACAACCGGCTTCCCCATTGCTAAGAATTGGAAGGTTTTCCCCGTTATCACCCGTTCTGCCTGCTTCGTATTGCCAAACGGACCGCCAAGACATATGTCCGCCTTTTCGATATACTCAGGCAACTTCTCGAACTCGACCCAATCGATTTGAATCAGATTCGATAACTCTGAAACAGGATGATGCTTCCGGTTCCCGCCTACAATCGTAAAGCGGATAGGTTCTTTTTGGAGGCGGCGGGCGGCCTCGAGAATAAAATCTACTCCGTGGAGAGGAAGGCTTGTCGAATAAAAAAAAACGTCAAGTCCTTCTTTTAAGGAATTCTTCCTTTTCTTGGTTGGTACAAACACGTCCTCGTCAGTTCCGACATAAACAGGAACGATTTTCTCAGGGAAAATGTCAAACACGTCGATAAAAAACTGTCGATGGAGGGCTGTGTCTGTTAGGATTTGATCCGAGAACTTCAATATTGCTTTTTCGAAGGCATAAACTACCGGGCTCAATAGCTTCCCAAGTTTACCGAGTTTTCCTTCCTCTTCCATCGCCCCGAAGGGCGACATCATGGCGTCGAAGATCAGAGCACGCGGATAGGTAAGTATTCGAACGAAAGGAAATATCTCGTGCCCTCGGAATCCAAGAATGTAGATGTCAGGGTGATGAATAATTCGGATTCGGATCAAACGAAGAAGTGTCTGAAAATAACGCAAGAAGCCGGATGTCGAATTCCGGGCCTCATAAACCTCCACATCCTTGATTTTTCTTAGAGCGTTAGCAATTGTGCGGGTCCGGACATATCTCGGGGCACGATAGGATAACACATAACCGATTTTTTTCTTCGAAAGATCCTTCAATTAAACGAATTTATCTCCTTCGCTCCTCTCAAATCGCATTTGTGAGATCTGTTCAGACACAAGACCTATCATGAATATAGTCACGGATGTGGTGAAGAGGAGGGCACTCATATTGGTAAATCGACTATTTATCGTATAGGTATAAAGATAATAGCCCAGTCCAGTAGCAAAAAGGAAAACGCTAACTGGTAAGAACACACGCAATGGAGAATAAAGAGCGCAAATCTTTGTAATGATCAAAAAAAATCTTAATCCATCTCGGAATATTTTTATTTTGCTTTTGCCCTGGCGGCGAGTTTTGGTGTTTACGGGTACGTATTTTAGAGATCTGCCGGTTCTCAAGACACTCAGGGTCAGAGTCGTTGGATAAGAGTAGGTATTCGGGAGCAGGTAAAGCAGGTTATTGGCCAATCCTGCTTTTACGGCCCGGAAGCCGGAAGTCAGATCTTGAATTGGAAATTTGGCTACGTAGGAAGCGAACCGGTTATAGATCGTGTTGGCAAGCGCTCGCCACCAAGAGGCTTGATATCCTTTTCCCCTTGCGCCAACGACCATATCGTAATCCGGAAAGTAAGCAAGCAAAGCCTCAATCTCCTTTGGATCATGCTGGCCGTCGCCGTCCATGAACACCAGGATGTCTCCGGAAGCTATTCTTATGCCGCTCTTTATGGCCGCCCCGTTTCCGATATTGTACGGATGGCTGTACACAATGGCCCCTGCATCCCTGGCTTTTATCCCTGTGTCGTCCGTTGAACCATCATTGACGACGATGATTTCAAAATTCGGATACATTGCCATTAGTGCTTTGACAATCTCACCAATAGTCTCGGCTTCATTATAAGCAGGGATTATTACTGAAACCGAAATCTTATCCGTCGGGGATTTCTCAGAAGCACTATCTCTCATTTCTTCTGTCCATATCTATGGAGTCATAAGAAGTCCCCCACCGTCATTGCGAGGCGCAAAGCGCCGCGGCAATCCCGTGGATATCCCGATAGTTATGAGATTGCCGCATGAGTTTACCCTGAGTCCGTCGAAGGGCTCGCAATGACAAATCAGCGGTTTTCGGACTTTTTGCGAATCCATCATATTTAAATTAATTGTATTTATACATTACTATGCAAAATTAATCAAGAGACAAAATCGCTTACATGATTTTGTAAAACGCGGCTTCACCGCTTTAAAAAAATCCCCAGGAGATCAAGATCAAGAATGCAGAGCAAATACAAAGAAGCCGTTTTTATGAAAAAGCAATTTGGTATGCTTCGCAAAAAATTGCTGGAATTTCAATCCGGCCCGCCCTGGGAAATTATCGCCGACCCACTTTTGCAAAAGAGGTTCAAAGATAAAAAGGTGGGTAATCCCCGAAGCGCTCAGACCCACCAGAATGTTTTCAGGTGTTTCGGATTTTTTCCCGATCCGCAGTAATTTTTCTTCCCCATACACATAAGCTCTATCCAGGTAATATCCCCGGTTGCCCAGGAAAATGAGTGAAACCGCCGCATCCATTGGCATATTTCTGTTAATGTAAAGCACGGCAGGGTATTCCGGCCTGAATCTGGCAATATATTCATCTCGGGTGACCGATCCGCTTAGATAACTGAAAGGATCAACTGTTTTAAATTGGCCATACAGGTATGCAGCGTTATAAATGAGCGAAGACAATACGATCATGAAGAATATAGACGTCTTAATCCTATTCGATTGGAGATACCGTGAGTTGATCAGGCTTTCTTGTATCCTATGAATCCCAAAGATGGCCAATACGACCAAAGGAGGGATAAAGGGGGCGATGTAGCGAATTCTGAGACCGAAGCTGAAAAAAGCCACAAAGAAATACAGGAAAGCAAAAGCTGCAAAGATCGTTTTCTCCGCTTTGAGATGTGCAGAATCCCGTCTGAATCGGAAAAACGCAAAAAAGGGGAACAGCAGGAGAAATGGGCTGAGCTTTCCGTCAAAATATTTGGGGTCACCATCCTCCCCCTGGAAAAAGACCCTCATCGGCAACAGGGCCATTTCCCACCATTTTTCTTGATAAAGAGCCTCTCGAACGGTAAAGATTCCGGACTTGGGCTTCTCATTCCGAATGCCGTCAGCATCCCGTAAGGACTGGACAGGCGGATTGAAAACATGGTCATAAAAAGGGTAGATTGGATTCTTTTTCCACTGGTAGTTCCTGAGCATCCAGGGTGAAAAAATCAGAAGCGCCACGAAAAAGAAAACCAACCCCTGAGTTGCAGTGCGGAAAAAGCCTGGTTTGCGGCCTTTTCTATAACGGGAGTATGCAAATGGAACAAAAAGAGTGAACAGCAACAATGTAATCAGTGCATTATATTTCGTCCCGAGCCCCAGTCCGCAAATGATTGCGGAATATATAAGGAATTTTATGCGAAAGCCGCTTTCGATCCACTTTAGGATAAAAAATAGAGACGCAAAGGAAAAAAAGATCACCCCGAGGTCGATGTAGGCCGTGATCGAAAGCTTTACGACAATAGGAATTGACAGAAAAAACAACGCGCCCAGAAGGGCATATCTCCTGTCAAGCCTGGGCCTAAGATAGATAAAAATGAGATAAGCTGTTAGCAAAGCAAAGCTGAAGTGAATGAACTTCGGAACAATATCGTTACCGAGATATAGGGGAATCAGGTAAAGAAGCTGTAAATTCATGGGATAATAAGAAAAAGGCATGAACGGAATCTCGCACATACCGCCATGCTTCAGATAGAGCCTTGGAATCGCAAGGTGATGGACCAATTCATCTTTGGCCACGGGGGGAACACAGGAGAGAGTAACTACACAAAAGATCAGGATCAGCAAAAGGACCACAAGGATCTTCTCTGAGTAGTCCTTCCAAGTTTTCATGAATATGTCCCAAGTAAATGCCACAAGACCCGGAATCCTGATTCTATCCGAATCATCTTACTTGGGCTGGCGGGTTTTCGTGAATGAAGCAGAAAAAAGAGAAAATCTAGAGAGGAAGACACCAGAAAACTCCCGAAATGGCTTCCCATCGTTGTCCTATTCGTCCATCGCATTTATGTAAGCTTCAATTTCTTCTATGAAAAGGTCGAAATTTTCCCTGCCCTCCAGGATATTTTCGACCAGCCTGGCATCGCTAATGGCCCAATAGCGATGAATTAAACTGTTTCTGAAATCGAAAAATGGCTTTAATCTCTGGAACAGATTCTCCGACACCAAGCCGTTTTCATACGCCTTCAGGATCGTATCGATGTAACCGGAAACCGCAATTCCCTTGTCTTTTGCTAGAATGTGCTGAATCGTATTGGCCATCGCTTCAGCCAATTCAATCAGGATGTACTTGGCCGCCTTAAGAGGGATCGATCCGGGTAAGAGTTCCCTGCTATCAATTAGTTGGTTCAGATCAAGGCTATTTTTCCGAATTTCGGCAAAATACCGCCTCACTCGAATCTTATCGGATCTCACGCAACCACCTCTTCTATGAGTCCTTCACATTCTCTGAACTTCCGGCCGTACAGTTCGAGCAAATCGGTGCGCCTGGCAAGGTCTCTGTCTATCAACAGCCGATTGCAGGTAAATACATTCTTAAGGTAAAGCAAACCGAAAATATCGCCGCGTTCGAAAAGGCTGTTGATAACACGGATATCGAACGTATCCGGAATGAAACCCGTTTTTTTGTGTAATGCAATTTTTAGATCCGCTGCCAGCTCGTGAGGATTGCCTTGTTCGACGGAATAGACCGCGATGTCGATATCGTTTCCGACCCCTCCTACAGCCCTTGAACCGTATAGGTAGGCGAAAATAACCCGCTGATCTTGATAAAGAGCATAGATAATATTGTTTATCAGGGTATGCTGGTCCATCTGGCGTTTCTTAATACTCCATAAATTAAAATAAGAAAACTTTAGTGCAAAAAATTATAAAATGAGCTGAGATTGAAATCAACCAAAGAAATGTTGCCGTCAACCTTGAACATTTACCCCCAATGGAAGGAGTCCTTTTCTACGTTTGCAACGGTCATCTGTAAAAAGGATATTTCAGGATCACATACATGGCCCTTAAGCCGTCTTTCGCTGTAATTTCTTGCCTTTATCGCGACCTAGCCACTAAGACACGAGGGCGCAAAGAAGGGATATTATGTTTAATCTCTTACCAAATGGATATGGACTTTGTAGCTTCGTGTCTTTGCGGCTGAACTGTCAATTTCGATTTCCTGATGGAAAAACATCTTGTCATTTTTAGCATAATTTTATATAAAATGCTATAAAAAGTGCAAATAGATCAACCTTGACGGTTTTGCAAAAAGTCCCCAGAGCCGTCACTCCCGCGTAGCTTGTTTTCGAAGTTGGCAGTCGGGGAGTGGGAGTTAAGAAGTGCATGAAAAGACTGGATTCTCGCCTGAGCGAGAATGACAGAAAAGGGCAGGATTGGATTTTCTTACTGAGAGTTATGAGAGGTCTAGCGCATGGATTCGACAGGGCAGGTTTTTGACGATTGCAGGAAAGGACCTCTTTCGCACTGCCGCAAAGTGGTTTTCGTGGTTCTCTCCCTGGCCATTATTTTATTGGCTGTCTACGGGAATTCCTTTGATTGCTCATGGCATTTTGATGACGAGCCGAACATTACCGATAATCCGAACCTCCACATGACCGAGTTGTCATGGGAACAAATCGGCAGAGCTCTCAAATCTGATCGCAATAGCCCCCATTCCCTTTACCGGCCCGTTGCATGCTTGAGCTTTGCATTGAATCATTACTTCGACGGCCTTAATGTTTTTGGTTACCATCTTGTCAATCTCACTATCCATTTTCTGTCGTCCATCTTTCTGTTTATATTTGTTTTCAATACTCTTCAGTTGCCATCTTTAAGAGAGAGGTATTCGTCAAATGCCTATTCTATCGCCCTGCTCTCTACCGTTCTCTGGGCCGTCAACCCCATTCAGACCCAGGCTGTCACTTATATTGTCCAAAGGATGGCGTCACTTGCCGCCATGTTTTACATCCTCAGCATGTATTTCTATCTGAAAGCGCGGACGGCCCCTAAGGTGGGTTCCAGAGCCGCTTTCTTCTTCTGCTGCGGACTCTCGTTCCTACTGGCCCTTGGTTCAAAGGAAAACGCCGCCATGCTCCCCATGAGTCTTTTCCTCTACGAAGCAACCCTGATTCAGGAAAATACAACAGCTTTCTTTCGAAAGAATATCAAATGGTTCATCTTGACCTGCTCTATTATCCTTTTCATCGGAGTCCTTTACTTTTATTCCAAGCAAGGAACAATCTTTTCTTTCCTCAAAGGATACGAACGACGGCCCTTTAGCCTGGCCGAAAGGCTCCTGACACAACCTCGAATCATTATTCTTTATGTTTCACTCCTGCTATATCCCCTTACCTCCCGGCTGAACCTTGCACATTCCTTTGAATTATCCCGATCCCTGTTTGATCCAATTTCGACGTTCTTCGCTGTTCTGGCTATCTTCCTTTTGGTCGCTTTTGCTTTCTACCTCGCAAGAAAGAGGCCGCTTTTTTCATTCTGTATCCTGTTTTTCTTCCTGAATCATGTCATTGAATCAAGTGTTTTCCCGCTCGAAATCGCCTATGAGCACCGAAACTATATTCCCTCGATGCTTTTCTTCCTGCCTTTTGCGATAGGTCTTCTTGAGTTGCTTGAACGATACGAGACAAAGAAGATCATGAAATTCGCGGTGGCCGCTTTTATTTGTTTATTGGTTATGGGCTTCGGCCACGCCGCCCATCTAAGGAACCTTGACTGGAAGACACCGCAAACCTTGTGGACTGATACAGTGGGAAAATCACCTGATACGATGAGGGCCTATCATAACCTCGGTAGATATTATCAGAACCGCGGTCAACTGAGAAGGGCCCTGCAAATCTACCAACAGGCCCTAACGAAAACCGCAACCAACAGGAAAGACGAATCATTCATCACACACTATAATATCGGGAAAGCATGGGCCGACCTTAATGATTATGGAGAGGCTGAATCCCATTTCCGGCAAGCTATTAATCTCAATCCGTCTTACAGCCCGGCTTACAATAACCTCGCCGCTGCTTACGAATGTCAAGGAAAGAAGGATCTCGCCTATGAAAACCTTCTAAAGGCTTTCAGAATCGATCCATATGCTCCCTTTTTAAATTACAACCTTGGACTCCATTATCTCAAGGAAGGACGTTCTGCAGATGCCATTCAACATTTGAGGAGAGCGCTCCACTCAGTCGAATATAAGTCTAGTGCCACCTTATGCCTGGCCATAGCCCATAAGCAAGAAGGTCGGCTCGGACAAGCCTCTGTCCTTTTCCGCGAGGCCTTGCGCAAAAACCCGCAAGATACAGGAATCCATCTTCACTTAGCTGAATTATATCAAAAAGCGGGCCACCCTACCCTTGCGCTAAAGGAAGCTGAAAGGGCTCTTGATCTGGCTATCACGAAAGGCACCTTCCATAAGATTCTAGAAGATCTCCCGGCAACCGATCGGACCAGGAATGTCAAACCCGATGGAGAGGTTGTAATCCCTTTACTCAGCCGCGTCGTTAAGCGGAAAAAAGCCGTTCTGGATGAATGGGATGAATTACTCCACCGGAAAGCGAACGAACACTCATAGACGTTCACGCTTTGGCTGCCGGTCCCACCCGCATATGCCCCCTCAATACCCTTTTTAAAGGGGAACGGGAGAAGAGTTTCACATAAAAAAACCGGGAGAAAGCAATTCCCTCCCGGTTTCTAAAGCGTTCCGATTATAGATTACTACATTTTGCTTATAGATCCTCCAGGGCCTCGAAGAATATAGCTTTCACTGCCGCTCGAATGGAAAGCTCTCATTACGTAAGCACTTGCGTTCGCACTATCGATAGTAAATGTTACCTCTACACTTCCCGCTGTCGATAGAACGAACCCACCATCTTCAAGAAGAGTCGGATCGTTTGTGTAAGTCGACCAGTCCACATAATAGGCTTCCTGCGCTGTGGCCGCATTCCTTAGGTCGGTCTGCGCTGCAGCATTGTATGATCTCTGTCTGTAGGCGGAAAACTGCGGGATGGCAATGGCGGCCAGGATGCCGATGATCGCGATGACAATCATCAACTCAATCAGAGTGAAACCTTCGTTCTTCTTCATCATTTTGCTAAGCATTGTTTTGTCCTCCTCAAATTAAAATATTCTTTCGAGCACTCCGAACTGCTTTTGAATTCTTGTACCGGTCCATTCACCTCCTCCCCTGATAAAATCGCCCCTACGATTTTATGAGCTGATTCACTTACGGACTATCGAAACTCATTTTGTTTGTGGTTTGGTATATTCAAGTCCCATGCCAGAAGAAGAGCAAAGGATTCTGAAAAAATAATACTCTGTTTTCTTATGGTTATGGGGAGGTAGCAGGCTCTTTTGGAAGACCTTCCTCTGGATTGATGCACAGAAAAATAAATCCATGCACATTTTTTGTTATATCAATGACGTTTTTTGTAAGAGCGTCTCTCCCAGAACCTGCCGGGTTTACTGAGCATGAAGAAATTGTCCGCAGATTATGCCGATTGCACGGTTTTCAAGATTCCGGGAAGATCGGTCAATATGAATATCCTGCAGGATTAGATGATGATGGAGTCCACCTGTTCAACGAATTTGAAATGCTTGTCCCTGGTCAGGAGCGTGCCACCGATCTCCATGCAACATGCCGCTATCCAAACATCGTTTATCGGAATTCGGGTCCCTGCCCTCTGAAGGGAAAGAAAGATGATCGCATATTTCCTCGCCACGTCCGTCGTTACATCGATCGTATCAATCTTCAGTCGGTTGAGAACCTGCCGCAGCTTCCGCTCATTGAATTGTCGCTTCGCGCCCTTGAGAAATCCAAAAACAAGCTCACCGATGACGATCGCCGGCATAAAAATCTGTTCGCCGTGCAAAGCGATCGTTTCAACAGTTTCAGGAACGCCCTCTGCAAAATCACAGTAGACATTCGTGTCCAAAACCAGTTTCACTTCCAGTCCTCCTCATTGATTTCAGAAAAAACAGAAATAGCTTCCCTGAGTTCCTGCGCATCCTCTTGGGAGAGCCAGCCGGCTGTTTCCCTGATGATCTCCTCTCTGCTTTTGGAAAGCCCGAGCTTCTCATCAATAGCTTCTAAGATGAAAGCGGTTTTGGTTTTCTTTTCTCTCTTCGCCTTCTTCTTGATTATTTCCTCTTTTTCCTTTGTAATTCTAAGGCTTATGGGCATAGCAACCTCCGTGTATCGCTTTTCTAAGGAACGTATCGCAAAGCGGGAGACTTGTCAAGATTATAGGAAACAGACACATCTTCCTTTCTCGGCTTCGCATCGGCTAACGAGATACCCACGGGCTCACGCCCGTAGTCCTCAGCTTATGATTTGATAGATAAACTCGTCGTGATGACGAGAGGTACCTGAAGCAATCGGTTAGTCTCCTGCGGCGGAAAGGCCCAGTTTTTCGAGGCGGTACCTGAAGGAGCGCATGGTGATGCCCAAGAGATGGGCGGCTCTTTGCTTGGATCCGTGGGCCATTTCCAGGCCCTTGATGATGTAATCTTTTTCGACCTCCGCCAGGATCTCATCCAAATTGATCCCATCAGAGGTCAAGTCACCTCGTCTTCTGTTCTCCCTGGTCTTTTCCCGCTGGAAATTGGAAAGTGTGAGGCTTTCGGGAAGCACGATGTTTGACGCTTCAAGGGCCACACTGCGTTCTATTATGTTCTCCAGTTCCCGCACATTGCCCGGGAAACTGTATTGTTTAAGGATGTCAAGGGCATAGGCTGAAATCTTTCTCACGTCCTTTCCCAGTTCTTTCGAATACTTCTCCAAAAAATACTGAGCCAGCAGGGGGAGGTCGCCGTCCCGATCCCTGAGCGGGGGCATGGAAACATGGATGACGTTGAGCCTGAAGAAAAGATCTTCCCGGAACTTTCCGTTGATGACCTCATTCTCCAGTTCCTTGTTCGTTGCGGAGATGAAGCGAACATCCACGCTTTTCTCCTCGGTCCCGCCCACGGCGGTGAACGTCCTCTCCTGAATGACTCGCAAAAGCTTGACTTGGATTGCCGGTGTCAGCTCGCCTACCTCATCAAGGAAAACCGTCCCTCCATGGGCCACATCAAACAACCCCTCCTTGTCGGTTGAAGCACCTGTAAAGGCCCCTTTTTTGTAGCCGAAAAGCTCGCTTTCTATGAGATTTTCCGGAATCCCGGCGCAGTTGATCACGACAAAGGGCTTGTCCTTTCTCGGGCTCTGGCGATGGATGGCCTTTGCGACCAGTTCTTTCCCTGTCCCGCTCTCTCCGGAAATGAACACATTGGACTTGGTCGGTCCCACCTTTTCAATGAAATCGTAAACACGCTTCATCTGCGGGCTGTCACCGACCAGGCACCCGAAGTTAAAAATGCTCTTTTCTTCTGTCCTGGCTGTCGTGGGTCTCCGTGAATCAAGTGCATCTTTGATGATTTTCTTGAAGTCCCTCACTTTAAAAGGCTTCGGGATATAATCATAGGCCCCTTCCTTCATGGCTTCCACTGCTGTTTCCGCCGTCGCAAAAGCCGAGATCATAATGATAATGGTTTCAGGGCTCAATGCCTTAGCCTTCTTAAGCACATCGATGCCGTTCAGATCGTGCATACGGATATCCGTAATCAGAAGATCAAAACGATCCTTCTCAAGAAAGCCGATGGCCTCTTCCCCGTTTGCAGCGAGCGTTACGCTGTAGTTTTCCTTGCTTAGAAGGATCTCGAGAAACTCCCTCATGCTTCTCTCATCATCCACGACAAGGACGCTGGGCATCTGTTTGTCCGGCACTTCCATCCTCTTTTTTTAAAAGGTTTTTTTTAAGTGTGTTTTACTATTCCTAATGATCTTCGCTCTCTCGTCAAACCGCAGCCGCCTCAAAAGACCCATCGAAGACGCAAAGACCTCCTTGTCTGTAAACAAGGAGGTCTTTACATATTCTAATGTTTTTTTCATCATTTAAAGCTTCATACCTTAAAAGCTGGAACAGGGAATCATGCGTTTGCTGCAGGTTCGGGACTCTTGACTTCTTCTTTCTTCTCTTTTTTCTTCGCCTTCCGGTCTTTGCCCGAGCTTTCTTTCTTCGCTTTTTTCTTGGCGCCCTCCCCGGGCAGGATTTGAACGATGGAAATGGGAGCGCCGTCCCCTTTTCTCGCCTCCTTCTTCACAATCCTGACATACCCGCCCTGTCGGCTCAAAAAACGGTCTTTCTGCTCGTCAAAAAGCTGATGCGCCACCCCTTTCTCCTGCAAGACAGCCAAAACCTGACGCCTCGCATGAAGATCCCCTCTCTTGGCGAGGGTGATCATCTTTTCGGCCAGGGGTCTCAGTTCCTTGGCCTTTGCGTCCGTGGTTTCAATTTGCTCATGCTTAAAAAGGGACGTCATCATATTGTTCAGCATGGCCTTGCGGTGACTTGTATTGCGACTCAGGTTCCTTCCTGCTTTTCGATGTCTCATTGGAGCTAATCCTTCTCTTCCTCTTCTTCGTTGCTTGATTCTTCTTCTTGCTTGGGCGATTGAAAACTCTCCAGTTTTAATCCGAGGGAAAGCCCCATTTCCTCAAGGATACTCCTTATTTCATTCAAGGATTTTCGGCCGAAATTCTTTGTCTTGAGCATTTCCGCCTCGGTCTTCTGCACCAGTTCGCCGATATATGTAATGTCGGCATTTTTCAGACAGTTTGCCGAACGGACCGACAGTTCCAGTTCCGAAACAGGCCTGTAAAGGTTCTGGTTGAACCGATCCACCTCTTCCGCTTCGGTAGCCTCTGTCGGTTCAGGCTCCTCTTCAAAAGTGATAAAAGGGGCCATCTGCTCCTTCAGGATCTTCGCGCTGTAGGCCACCGCGTCTTCGGGTGTCACGGTCCCATCGGTCCAGATTTCCAGGGTGAGCCTGTCATAGTCGGTAATCTGAGCGACCCTCGCATTGGTCACCACATAATTGACTTTTTGAATAGGAGAAAAAATAGCATCAATCGGAATAACGCCGATGGGCTGCTCCGTGCTCTTTGTCGTCTCAGCAGAGACATATCCCTTTCCTAAAGTGACAAACATTTCCATATTGAGCTTCGCCTCTTTGTTGAGAGTCGCGATCTGCTGCTCCGGGTTCAGGATTTCGACAATGCCGTTGGTAACGATATCTCCCGCCACAACGGTGCATTCACCTTTCTTTGACAGTCGGATAACCGCCTCTTCCGTATCCTTCAGACGCAGTTTAATCTGTTTGAGATTCAGGATGATATCCGTTACATCCTCCTTCACACCGGGAATCGTCGAAAATTCATGGACCACATCCTCGAACTTAACCGACACAATCGCCGCGCCCTGCAAGGAGGAAAGCAGAATACGCCTTAGTGCATTGCCGATAGTGGTGCCGTAGCCCCTTTCGAGAGGCTCGCAAACAAACTTACCATAAAAGCCTGTGTGCGTTTCCTCATCGATGACAATGCTTTTCGGCTTGATCAATTCACGCCAGTTTCTTGTTTTTAGATCTGCCAAAAATGACCTCCGATCACAACTTGGTTCGCTGCGCTCACCATTTTGGAACGATGGAATTTTGGGATGTTCGAATCATGGCGTTAGCTCGATAGAATTTTTTCTTTTCCACTACGGTAGTCTCTAAATTGAAACTCAAATTCTTATTGCTCTTGTCCCACCATTCCATTGTTCCATCGTTCTTCCAATATTTCATTCACTTGAGTGGCTGTTCCTTCAACTCCTCATCTGACATCGGCTTTTCCCTGCGAGAAAAGCCCCAGGACAAGACCTACTTGGAGTAAAGCTCGACAATGAGGTTTTCCTGAACAGGCATGGTCAAGTCTTCTCTGTTGGGAAGGGCTTTCAGGGTCCCCCTGAACGCTTCCTTGTCCACTTCCATCCAATTCGGGACGCCCCTTCTTGCCACCGTTTCCATGGCTTCAAGGATAACAGGAACATTGCGCTTTTTTTCGTGGATCTCAACCACACTTCCCACCTTCACCTGGAAAGAGGGAATATTGACTCTCCGGCCGTTCACCAGAACGTGATTGTGCCTCACGATTTGTCGCGCTTGATCTCTCGAAGAGGCGAATCCCATTCGATAAATTACATTGTCAAGGCGGCACTCCAGAAGAAGCAGAAGGTTCGTTCCGGTGATGCCTTTGTGCCTTTCGGCAAGATCATAGTAACGGCGGAACTGGTTCTCCATAAGGCCGTACATTCTTTTGACTTTCTGTTTTTCTCTCAACTGCAACTGATAGTCCGAGAGTTTCCCTCCCCGTCTCTGGCCGTGCTGGCCCGGTGGATACGGTCTCCGCTCGTAAGCACACTTATCCCCATAACAGCGGTCGCCCTTGAGAAACAATTTCAAGTTTTCGCGCCTGCACAACCTGCATGAAGCCCCGGTTTCTCTGGCCAATCCAGAACCTCCTTTTGTCTGTGAAATCTGCACATGCAGATTTCATTTATCTTTAAACTCGACGCCGTTTCGGGGGGCGGCAACCGTTATGAGGGATAGGCGTCACATCCCGAATAAGACTCACCGAGAACCCGTCCATCTGAAGCGCTCTCAATGCCGCTTCCCTTCCCACGCCCGGTCCTTTCACCTGCACCTCGGCGGTTTTCATTCCCTGTTCCATGGCCTGCTTGAGGGCGTCCTGGGCCGCCATCTGCGCGGCAAAAGGCGTGCTCTTTCTGGAACCCTTGAATCCCATTCTGCCGGCACTCGACGATGCGATCACATTGCCGCTGCCGTCCGTAACAGTGACGATCGTATTGTTAAAGGTGGACTGGATGTGAACGACTCCCGAAAGAACGTTCTTCCTGTCCTTTTTGCTCTTGCCCGCCTTTGCTTTTCTCTTCACCATAGCCTATTCCCGTACCCTATTTTTTCTTTTTCCCCATAACCGCCCTTCGCGGTCCTTTCCTGGTTCTCGCGTTGGTGCTCGTTCGTTGGCCCCTCACAGGCAAACCTTTTCTGTGCCTCAGGCCTCGGTATGCGCCCAAGTCCATCAGCCTCTTGATGTTCATCGAAATGTCTCTTCTCAGGTCGCCTTCCACCTTGTGCTTTTCATCGATGATTTTCCTGAGACTTGTGATCTGGCCTTCTGTGAGGTCGTCGGATTTGGCATCCCAATCCACGCCCGCCTCGGTCAGTATCTTCTGTGAGGTGCTCCTGCCTACGCCGTAAATATAGGTCAAGGCAACCTCCATCCTCTTACCCCTGGGTAGATCAACTCCCGCGATCCTAGCCACTAGCTTGCTCCCTATTTGTCATTTGTAAGTGGTCGTTTATCAATTGCCGCCCGTCACCGGCCCGGGCACCTCTACTCGCCTCATTCACTTTAGGTACCTTGGGCACTTCTAACCCTGCTTTTGTTTGTGGCGAGGATTGGAGCAAATGATTCGAACCGTGCCCTTTCGCTTGATGATTTTGCACTTGTTACAGATTTTTTTTACCGAAGCTCTAACCTTCATGACAGCACCCATAGCGGTTTTCGGCCGCAAAAAGAAAATGTCCTTACTTCCCTCTGTACACGATTCTGCCCCGGGTCAAATCATATGGGGAGAGCTCAATGGAAACTTTATCCCCAGGCAGAATCTTTATGAAATGCATCCTCATTTTTCCGGAAATATGCGCAAGAACACGATGCCCGTTGTCCAGTTCAACCCTGAACATGGCGTTGGGCAAAGTCTCCATCACCGTTCCTTCAACTGCGATAACATCCTCTTTAGCCACGAAATCTTTTTCCCAATCAATCCGTCCGGAAGCTACCGGACTCTACCGAGTCCCTTTTTCATGAACCCTTCATAATGCCGTGTCAGCATATGAGCTTCGATTTGGTTTGAAGTATCCATTGCCACGCCGACCACAATAAGAAGCGCGGTCCCTCCGAAATAAAAGGGCACGTTGAGCTGATATATAAGAATTTGTGGAAGAACGCATACGGCAGATACGTAGATGGCGCCGGTAAAAGTAATCCGCGTCAGCACCCTGTCAATATACTCGGCCGTATTCTTCCCCGGCCTGATCCCGGGAATGAACCCCCCGTATTTTTTCATATTGTCCGCCACATCCACGGGATTGAATTGGACCGCGGTGTAGAAATAACAAAAGAAGATTATAAACACCACGAATATGAGCGTATAGACCACATGACCCGGAGACAAAAAGCGCACCACTATCTCCAGCCACGGAAACGCTTTCGCGTCCAGAAAATTGGCGATCGTCGCAGGAAACATGATGATTGAAGAAGCGAAAATCGGAGGAATAACTCCGGCCGTATTGACCTTCAAAGGTAAGTGCGTGCTTTGGCCTCCGTACATTCGCCGCCCCACGACCCTTTTCGCATACTGAACAGGAATTCTGCGCTGACCCCTCTCAACAAATACAATCACACCCACCACGGCGATCATCAAAGCCACGACAATCGCCATAAAAAATGGAGTGATCTCCCCGGTGCCCATCAACCGGAACGTATTGACCACCGCCGCAGGAAAACCAGCCACAATCCCCGCAAAAATGATCAGAGAGATGCCGTTACCGATGCCCCTTTCAGTAATCTGCTCGCCCAGCCACATCAGGAAGGATGTCCCGGCAGTGAGGGTGATGACCGCAAGAATCCTGAAGCCCCAGCCTGGTATGGGAACGATCAAGGATCCCCCGGGGCCTGACATTCTTTCCAGCCCTATGGCAATCCCGAACCCTTGAATAATGCTTAGGATGACTGTCCCGTATCGCGTGTACTGGGTGATTTTTTTACGGCCCTGCTCCCCTTCCTTCTTAAGCTTTTCGAGGTAGGGAATAACCACCGTGAGAAGCTGCAGAATGATGGAAGCGCTTATGTAGGGCATAATCCCAAGGGCCATAACGGACATCTGGCTTAGGGCGCCCCCTGAGAACATGTCGAAGAGGCCGAAAAGGGTCCCCTGTCTCTCGCTGAAAAACGCGCTAAGCGCAGCCCCGTCAATGCCCGGGGTCGGGATGTGACACCCGAGGCGATAAACAGCCAGCATGATGAGAGTGAAAAAGATTCTCTTTTTCAGCTCAGGAATTTTGCCTATGTTTTGAAAACCGCCCAGCATACGCTTTCCTAACCCCGCCTCGAACCGGAGGGATGATCCCTACTGAAGCAGGACTGTGCCCCCCGCAGATTCAATTTTCTCTCTTGCCGCTTTGCTCACTTTATTGACCTTAAGCGTGAGAGGGTGTGAGATATCGCCTTTTCCCAACACTTTTACCGTCGCTTCCGCTTTTCTTACCAACCCGGCCCTTTTCATGCTCTCGATGTCCAAGGTCGTATTGGGTTCGAAAGCTTTCAGATCCTTCACGTTGACCACCGCGAAAGTTTTCTTAAAGATATTGGTGAAGCCCCTCTTGGGCAGTCGTCTTTGGATGGGCATTTGTCCGCCTTCAAAGCCCGGCGGAGCGCTCCCTCCTGAACGAGCCTTCTGCCCCTTGTGACCTCGACAGGACGTTTTACCATGCCCTGAACCGGGCCCCCTTCCCACCCGCTTCCCCTTTTGTTTCGAGCCCTTCAAAGGGGCAAGATCATGGATTCTCATCGCTTTCTTTATCCTTCCACCCTGACCATGAAGGAAACCTTTTCAATCATTCCTCTGACGGCCGGTGTGTTTTTAAGCGTCATGGTTTTGTTCAAGCGCGTCAGACCAAGTCCTTTCAAGGTCTGCCGGGTTCTCTTGTCCTTTCCAATCCCGCTTCTGACCAAAGTCACTTTCAATGTGTTATCCACTGCTTTTGCTCCAATCCTCGCGGCGTTATCGACAGTCATCGATTCCTATTGTCTCAACTCTTCAGCGGTTTTGCCCCTTCGACGGGCGATCGATTCAGGATGTTTCAATGACTCCAATCCCTTGATGGTCGCTCGCACCAGATTGTGGGGATTGTGAGAGCCCAAACACTTGGTCAAAATATTTTGAATGCCCACCGCTTCGAGGACAGCCCTAACAGCACCACCGGCAATTACTCCCGTTCCTGCTCCCGCAGGTCGCAGCAATACACTTCCCGCGCCCCACCTCCCTGTGATCTCGTGAGGGATGGTCTCCTGGACAATCGGGACGGTCTTCATGTCTTTTCGGGCTCTTTCCACCCCTTTCCGAATGGCTTCGGGGACTTCGTTGGCTTTTCCTAAACCAAAGCCTACTTTCCCCTTTCCGTCACCGACCACAACGATCGCGCTGAAACTGAATCGCCGTCCACCCTTTACCACTTTGGCTACCCGGTTGATGTAGACCACTTTTTCTATGAGCTGAACTTCATCTTCACCGTTGTACAAAGCCTTCTCCCTCATCCTGATTGGTTTCGTGATCTCTCACGACAATGTTCCTGCCGAGCTTAAAAATCCAGACCGTGCTCCCTGGCTGAATCGGCAAGGGTCTTGATTCGGCCGTGGTACAAAAAACCGCTTCTGTCGAAAACAACCCTTTTAATTCCTTTTTCCGCAGCGCGCTTTGCAATCAACTCTCCAACAATGGCGGCCCCTGCCCTGTTTCCCCCTCTTGCATCCGCATTGGAGCGAAACTCCTTGGACATGGAAGAGGCGTTGGCAAGGGTTTTAGCGGCACCGTCGTCCACAATCTGCGCGTAAATGTGCTTGGCACTTTTGAAGACGGACAAGCGCGGTCTTTCAGAAGTGCCTCGAATCCGCTTGGCGACCCGTCTTTTTCTTTTTATTCTTCCTGCTGACCTGGTTGCAGATTTCATAAAACAGATCCTGTGTTCTCTTCACCCGATCGAAAAGCCTTTCCCCTATTTTGTTCCTGTCTTACCGGCCTTTCTCCGAATGATCTCTTCAGCATATTTGATGCCTTTTCCCTTATAGGGCTCGGGTTTTCTGAAGCTGCGTATTTTAGCGGCCGTCCTGCCGACAAGTTCCTTATCGATTCCCTTGAGGGTAATCCTGGTCTTTTCTATTTTCGCATCCACGCCCTGTGGCAGGTCGAATTGAATGGGATGAGAGTAGCCCAAGTGAAATGTAGCGGTCCTGCCTGCCAATTCAGCCCTGTAACCGACCCCGACAATATCGAGGACTCGCTCAAAGCCTTTGCTCACTCCCGTGACCATGTTAAAAATAAGAGCTCGGTAAAGTCCGTGGAGCGCTTTCACCTTTTTACCCGGATCTGTTACGGAAACCAGTATCCTCCCCTCCTCCGTTTGAACGTGAACCGAAGGATGGATGTTTCTCTGTAGTTCGCCCAGAGGCCCTTTCAAAACCAGAACATCCTCCTCGAACCGGACGTCCACGTTTTTCGGTACAGGAATAGGCATTTTGCCTATGCGTGACATAGTCATTTCCTCCCTTGAAAAAGCCGGCGATGCTCCTCGGGGCTTAAGGCATTACCATACGGAGCAGAGTATCTCGCCGCCAACTCCCAGTTTCCTTGCCTGCCTGTCGGTCAGGAGTCCTTTGGAGGTTGAAATAATACTGATCCCGTACCCGTTGCGTACCTGCGGAATGGTATCACTCTTGGTATAGATTCGGCAGCTCGGTTTGCTTACCCGTTTCAGGCCGCCGATCACTGATTCCCCTTCTTCGTCAAACTTGAGGAAAATCCGCAGAACCCCCTGGCGCCGGTCCGGGATCACTTTATAGTTTTTTATGAACCCTTCAGACTTCAAGATCTTTGCAATGCTGATTTTCATTTTCGAATTAGGTATATCGACACTGTCAAAGGAAGCAATAATGCCGTTCCTGACTCGAGTCAGCATATCAGCAATGGGATCGCTCATACTCATGGAATCTAATCTCCTTGACCCTTGTTCACCAGCTCGATTTGACGACTCCCGGGATTTCCCCTCTCAGAGCCATCATCCGAAAACAGATCCGACAGGCCCCGAACTTTCTTAAATAGGCCCTGGGCCTACCGCAAATCGGACACCTGTTATACTGCCGGGTTGAGAATTTTTGTTTTCGTTTTGCCTTAACGATTAGAGACGTCTTTGCCAAATTAACCTCCGTGAAGTCAGCGTCTGAAGGGCATTCCCAAAAATTTGAGCAAAAAATAAGCTTCCTCGTCGGTTTTTCCGCTCGTCACAATGGAAACATTCAAACCCCGTATTTTCTCGACCTTGTCATACTCTATCTCCGGGAAAATGATTTGCTCCTTGATGCCGACCGTGCAATTGCCGCGGCCGTCAAAGACCTTCTCCGAAAGGCCGCGGAAATCCCTGAGCCTCGGCAGGGCCACGTTGAAAAGCTTATCGAGGAAGTCGAACATCTTGGCGCGTCTTAAGGTGACCGTACAGCCTATAGGCATTCCTTCCCTCAGCTTAAAGCCGGCAATAGAGCGTTTCGCTTTGGTGACAACCGACTTCTGACCTGCGATGAGGGTGAGTTCCTCCACACCTTTGTCAAGGGCCTTGATGTTGTAAATTGCTTCACCAAGGCCCATGTTGAGCACCACCTTCTTCAATCGCGGCACCGCCATGATGCTCTTGTAACCGAATTCTTTTCTCAGAGCGGGAACCGCTTCCTTTTCGTATAACTCTTTGAGCCGGGACAAAATGAACTCCTTGATTAGTAAATGATCAACCGTCCAGCAGTTCTCCGCATTTCCTGCAAATCCGAACCTTGGACCCGTCTTCCAGCACTCGCTTTCCGATTCTCGTCGGCTCGGCGCACTTGGTGCACATAATCATGAGATTAGAGATTTGCAAGGGCGCAGCCTTCTCGATGATGCCGCCCTGTGCCTGTTTCCCGCCTGGTCTGGTGTGTCTCTTGACGATATTGATTTTTTCAACGACGGCACGACCCTTTTCCGAATCCACTTTCAGGACCGTCCCGATCTTCCCTTTTTCTTTTCCTGCTAGAACCACGACCTTGTCGTTCTTCTTGATCAGGGGATGTTTCCTATGCACGGCCATCTCTCCAATCCTCCCTAAAGAACCTCCGGCGCCAGGGAGACGATCTTCATAAAATTCTTGGCCCGGAGCTCTCTGGCCACAGGCCCAAAAATCCTGGTCCCCACGGGCTCATTCTGCTGAGTGATGAGGACCGCAGAATTGTCATCGAATTTGATATATGAGCCGTCGGACCTGGAAATCTCCTTTTTTGTCCTGACAATAACCGCTTTCATTACGGCTCCCTTTTTTACTTTTGAATTGGGTATAGCCTCCTTCACCGATACAACAATGATATCCCCTACCGACGCGTATCGCCTCCTCGTGCCTCCCAGCACCTTGATGCATTGAACCAGCTTAGCGCCGGAGTTGTCAGCCACCTTCAATCTGGTCTCCGTTTGGATCATCTCACACCCTCACCGCCTCTTCGCTTTCGGGAACGGCTTCGTCCACATCCATGGATTTCCCTAGAACATCCAGAATCATCCAACGTTTCATCTTGCTGATCGGTCTGGATTCGACAATCCTGACCTTGTCTCCGACCACGCACCGGTTCTGAGGATCATGAACCATATATTTTTTTTGAACTGTGATGTACTTCTGATAGACCTTGTGCTTTTTCACCCGTCTCACGGAAACCACAGCAGTCTTATCCGTATTATGAGCAACGACTATGCCCAGTAATTTTTTCTTGACTCCCCTTTCGCTCATGGCAACCTCTTTTCGCCGGCCCTCTGCGTTTCTCTAATAATGGTCTTGATCCTTGCCAGGTCTTTCCTCGTCTTCGCGGTCGCAGCGGTATTGGAGAGCTGGCCCGTCGCTTTCCTGAGCCTCAGATTGAACAGCTCCTGGCTGGATTCTGTCTCCTTGGTCTTCAATTCATCAAGGCTCAATTCTCTCAGTTCCTTTGTCTTCGCCATCAAACTCTCCTGCTAACAAAGCGAGTGGGGAACGGAAGTTTGTGCCCTGCAAGCCGGAAGGCCTCTACTGCTACGTTCTCCCCAACTCCTTCCAATTCATAAAGAATCCTGCCCGGCTTGACCACGGCCACCCATCCCTCCGGAGCGCCTTTGCCTTTTCCCATTCTGGTTTCAGCGGGTTTCTTCGTAAAAGGTTTATCCGGAAAAACCCTGATCCAGATTTTGCCGCCCCTCTTCACGTGTCGGGTAATGGCAATTCTTGCCGCCTCAATTTGCTGGGCGCTCATCTTGCCGCAGGACAAAGCCTGAAGCCCAAAGTCCCCAAATTCAAGGGTTGCGCCCTTGCTGATAGCCCTACCCCTCATGCGGCCTTTTTGCTGTTTTCGGTACTTGACTTTTTTCGGACTCAGCATGACAAATCCTAACCTTTTCTTTCGGGCAGAATTTCCCCTTTAAAGATTGAAACCTTCACCCCGACGGCACCGTAGGTCGTGAAAGCCTCGGCAAACCCATAATCGATGTCGGCCCGGATCGTCTGAAAGGGGACTCTTCCTTTTCGGTACCATTCTCGCCTCGCCATTTCTGCGCCGCCAAGGCGGCCGCTGCATGCGATTTTAATACCCTGGGCGCCGAATCGAAGAGCCGAACTGACGCTTTTTTTCATGGCTCTGCGGAAAGAAACGCGGCGAACCAACTGGAGTGCCACATTTTCAGCCACCAATTGAGCGTCCACTTCCGGTTTTCTCACCTCCTGGATATCAATGATGATTTCCCGTTTGATCTTCTTTTCCAATTCTCTTTTGAGGTTTTCGATTTCTGATCCCTTCTTGCCGATAACAATCCCCGGCCTTGCCGTATAGATCTTAATCCTTGCCTTGTTCGCGGCACGCTCAATCTCGGTCTTAGCAACACCGGCCTGAGCAAGCCGTTTCTTTAAAAACTTCCTAATCTCTTGATCTTCAAAGAGAAACCGCGCATAGTCCTTTCCGGCAAACCAGCGCGAATCCCACGTCCTGTTAATTCCCAATCTGAAACCGATTGGATTGGTCTTTTGTCCCAACCTTCACCTCCCTTGGTCTAGGCCTCGCTCAGAATAACGGTCAAATGGCTTGTCCTTTTCCTGATTCTTGAAGCACGCCCCATCGCCCTGGGTCGAAACCGCTTCATCATCGGCCCCTGATCCGCATAGACTCTTTTTATAAACAAGTTGTCCACATCAACTTCTTTGTTCGCCTGCGCATTCGCCACCGCGGAGTTGATGAGCTTTTTCAGGAGCCGTGCCCCTTTCTTCGGGGAAAAAGAAAGCAATCTGACGGCCTCATCCACCTTCTTCCCTCGCACCTCGTCCATGATCAGCCCCGCCTTTTGGGGGGAGATCTTCGCATATCTCGCCACAGCCCTAGCTTCCATCACTTCTTTGCACCTTTCAAACGCGTCTTCTTATCCCCAGCGTGGCTGAAAAAAGTCCTCGTGGGCGCAAATTCGCCCAGCTTCTGCCCCACCATGTCCTCGGTAACGAACACGGGAAGAAATTTCCTGCCGTTGTGTACCGCAAAGGTAAGGCCGACGAATTGGGGAAGAACCGTTGATCTTCTTGACCAAGTTTTGATGATCTTTCTGCTCTGAGTTTCCAGAGCGGCATCCACTTTTCTCATCAGGTGCTGATCCACAAACGGCCCTTTTTTAACTGATCTCGGCAAAGTCTGCCCTCCTGTGTATTCAAGTGTTCAGGGATCCAGTGTTCAGGAATTCAAAATCAAAGGTTCAAGATTCAGGTTTCTATTTTCTCTTCTTTACAATCAGCTTGTCGCTGGGCTTTCTCCCTCTGGTCTTATATCCCTTTGTGGGAACCCCCCAGGGTGTAACAGGATGCCGTCCGCCCGAAGACTTGCCTTCTCCTCCGCCATGCGGATGGTCCACAGGGTTCATGGCAACCCCTCTTACCCGAGGCCTTTTGCCCAACCACCGGGTTCTTCCTGCTTTGCCTATCCTGATCTTTTGGTGCTCCGCGTTCCCCGCCTGCCCGATTGTTGCCTTGCACTCAAGTGAAACCATCCTCACTTCACCGGAAGGAAGTTTTATTTGGGCGTATTTCCCCTCTTTAGCCATCAACTGAGCATGGGAGCCCGCTCCTCTTGCGAGCTGCCCCCCATGCCCCTGATTGAGTTCAAGATTATGAATCGATGTTCCCAAGGGGATGTCCTTCAGGAGCAGGGCATTGCCGGTCCTGATTTCGCATCCGGCCCCTGAGATTACCTTATCCCCGACCTTTAGACCTGAGGAGGCGATGATATAGCGCTTCTCTCCGTCCGCATAGTTCAACATGGCAATATGAGAAGAACGGTTCGGGTCGTATTCGATACTCGCCACCTTTGCAGGGATCCCGTCCTTATCCCGTTTGAAATCAATGATGCGGTACATCCTTTTATGCCCGCCTCCCCTGTGCCTGGCGGTAATGCGGCCCAGTGAGTTTCGGCCCCCCGTCTTTTTCAAGGGCGCCAAGAGCTTTTTTTCAGGCTTCTTGCGGCTGACCTCTTCTTTTGTGGAATGGGTCATATTCCTTCGACCTGCCGAGGTCGGCTTATATCTTTTGATGGCCATTATTCTCTCCCCTCTTCAGATCCCCCGTTATACACCCTCAAAAAACTCGATGCGTTTTCCGGGAGCCAGCCTCACAATTGCCTTTTTCCAGCTAGGTCTTTGTCCCATCTTCCTGCCTACCCGTCTCTTTTTCCCCTCCACATTCATCGTTTTCACTTCCACCACATCAGTTTTAAACAGGGTTTCCACTGCTCGCCGAATCTCGACTTTGTTGGCTCTGCGATCCACCTCCAAGGCAATCTGGTTTGACTGCTCTTTGTGAAAATTCGCTTTCTCCGTAATCAGAGGCCTCTTGATGACTTTATGTAGGTCCATTAGATTATCAATGCCTCCTCAATTTTTGGAATGGCGGCCTGAACCAGAAAAAGATGATCGTGATTTAAAATATCATAAGGATTCAACCCCTCATAACGCATCACTTTTACCCAAGGCACATTCATGGAAGATTTTTCGAGATTTTCATTCTTGCTCTCCGTAACAATCAGGGCCTTACGAACGGCAAAGGTCTTCATCACGGCCACGAATGATTTCGTCTTGAGTTCCTCAAGGTTGAAATGGTCCAGAATCACAAGTTTCTCATCCTTTAACTTGTCCGCCAGAGCCATGCAGGTCGCAATTTTCCCGAGTTTCTTAGGAATCTTGCGACGATATTCCCTGGGAACAGGACCGAAGGCCACACCGCCGCCGCGCCTTGTGGGCGATGCGGCATCTCCCACACGAGCCCTACCGCTCCCTTTCTGGCGCCAGAGTTTCTTACCCGATCGATTGACGTCGGAACGACCTTTTGGAGCAGCATTTCCACCCCTCCGGTTAAGAAGCCTGGCCGTAACGACCTGATGAAGCACATGCTTTTTCACCGGCACGGCAAACACATCATCCCGCAATTCCACCTGGGTGGTCTTCTCTCTTTTAAGGTTGTACACATCCACTACAGCCATACCTGTTGCCTCATCAAAAAACGCTCCTTGGGACAGAGGAAAATCCTGAAATTGTTCTTCTCTCAACCCTCGAATCTCGCGATCCGGAGGATGCTGTTTTTGCTTCCCGGAACCGCCCCGCGCAGGGCGATCACATCCATATCCGGTCGTACATCTACGATCATAAGGTTCCTGATCGTCGTCTTTTTGTCTCCCATCCGCCCGGGAAGCTTCTTACCCTTCCATACATGGGAAGGATCGGAGCTCGATCCAATCGAGCCGGGCACTCGGTGCGATCGGCACCCGTGCGTGTCCCGCCCTCCCGCAAAACCCCAACGCTTCACAACACCTGCAAATCCCCGGCCTTTGCTCCGTCCTGTGACCGCTACACGCTCACCGACGGCGAAAATGTCGGATTTAATCTCCTGGCCGACCTCAAACGCATCCGCACTCTCCACATGGATTTCCCGCACGTGCTTGAAGCATCTCTCTCCCGCTTTTTTAAAATGCCCCCGAAGAGGCTTGGTCACCCGGGCTTCCTTTTGAGGCTCAAACCCCACCTGGATAGCCTCATACCCGTCTTTTTCCGACGTCTTTTTCTGAACCACGACGCAGGGGGCAACCTTGACAATGGTCACGGGAATACTCTTCCCTTCTTCCAAAAAATAGCGGCTCATGCCCAGTTTTTTCCCAAAAAGCATCCCGACCATAGCACCCTGCTCCGTTATTAAAGTTTGATCTCCACATCCACGCCCGCAGCAAGATCCAGTTTCATCAGCGCATCCACTGTCTGCTGGGTCGGTTCTAAAATATCCAACAGACGCTTGTGGGTCCTGATTTCAAATTGCTCCCTTGATTTCTTGTCCACGTGGGGCGATCTTAAAACGCAATATCGGTTTATCACAGTGGGCAGAGGAATGGGTCCGGCAACCTTGGCTCCCGTCTCTTTAGCGGTCTCTACGATCTCCAAGGCGGACTGGTCCAGAAGCTTATGATCATAAGCTTTAAGGCGAATGCGGATTTTTTGGTTCGTAATCAAAATTCTTCCCTCACGCTCTAATGAAAAGACGCAACTGACCTATTCCAGGATATCGCTGATGACTCCGGCGCCCACGGTTCGACCCCCTTCCCGAATCGCAAACCGCAGCTCCTTCTCCATCGCAATC